>NZ_CP149798.1:4430199-4735399 GCF_037940415.1 Streptomyces sp. f51
CTCGCGCAGCGGCAAGGCGAACGCGAAGCTCGGCGGGGGAAACAGTTCCGGGGCGCGCTCCGACACGGCGATGGTCGTGCACATCGACGCGGGACGCACCGCCGCCACGGTCGTCAGCATCCCGCGGGACACCCTGGTCACCCGTCCGTCCTGCCCGCTGCCGTCCGGGGGTTCGACGGCGGTGGCCCACGACGCGATGTTCAACAGCGCCTACTCGGTGGGCGGACCGGTGTGCGCCGTGAAGACGGCCGAGGCGGTCACGGGCGTCCGGATGGACCACTACATCGAGATCGACTTCTCGGGCTTCGCGAAGCTGGTCGACGCCCTCGGCGGGGTCACCGTCACCACCGGCCAGGACATCGACGACGACAAGAGCCATCTGCACCTCGCGGCGGGCACCCACCATCTGGACGGCACACAGGCCCTCGCCCTGGCCCGCACCCGGCACGGCATAGGCGACGGCAGCGACCTGGGCCGGATAGGACTCCAGCAGAAGCTGGTCAAGGCCCTGCTGGAGCAGATCTCCTCGGCCGGCCTGCTCACCGACCCGGCCAGGCTCTACGAGGTCGCGAACGCGGTGACCGGCAGCCTCACGACGGACACGGGACTGGACTCGCTCGGCAAACTGACGAGACTCGGCCAGAGCCTGAAGTCCCTCTCGTCCGACGAGGTCAGGACGGTGATGATGCCGGTCGTGACGGCCCCCTCGGACCACAACCGGGTGATCGCGGACGAACCGGAGGCGAGCGACCTCTGGGCATCGCTCGCATGACCCGAGGGCTTCGCGGGGCTCCGCCGTCCGACCCCCTCACCCCGCCGGGGGAAAGAAATCCGAGGAAATCCGGGGAGGGTGTCGAAACGGGTGTCCGGTGTTCGACGCACGGGTGAGAGGCGGGAAGAAGCCCGCCTCCGGGATACCGAAGACACCCAGACACGAGGAGTCACCATGCCCCGCTACCTCTCCCTCGTCCAGATCGACGAGCGCACCGCGCCCGCCGAAGGACCCAGCCCCGAACTGATGCAGCGGATGGGCGAGCTCATCGAGGAGATCACCAAGGCCGGCGTCATGCTGGAGACCGAGGGTCTGACGCCCAGCGCGCAGGGCAAGCGCGTCCACTACTCGGGCGGCGAACTGTCCGTCACCGACGGCCCCTTCACCGAGTCCAAGGAGGTCGTCGGCGGCTACGCGATCATGCAGTGCAAGGACATGGCCGAGGCCGTGGAGTGGACCAAGCGGTTCCTGAAGGTGCACGAGGAGCACTGGACGGTCACCTGCGAGGTGCGGGAGATCGCCGGGGGCTGAGCGCTCCTTGGCCGGACGCCGCCGTGGGTGTCTCATGGTGGGTTGTGGAACAGCACCCCGCACCGGCACCCGCCGGCGGCGTCGGCACCGCCGTCGAGACCATCTTCCGTATCGAGTCCCCCCGCATCATCGCGGGCGTGGCCCGGATCGTCCGTGACGTCGGCATCGCCGAGGAACTCGCGCAGGACGCCCTGGTCGCGGCACTGGAGCAGTGGCCGCGCGACGGTGTCCCGGACAACCCTGGCGCCTGGCTGACGGCCACGGCCAAGCACCGCGCGATCGACCTCGTACGCCGCCGTGAGCGCTACGCGCGCAAGCTGGAGGAGGTCGGGCGCGACCTGTCGCTGTCCGCGCCGCACCACCTCGACGAACCCTCCGACCCGGACGACATCGACGACGACCTGCTCCGCCTGGTCTTCACCGCCTGCCACCCCGTCCTGTCCGCCGAGGCCCGCATCGCGCTCACGCTGCGGCTGCTCGGCGGACTGACGACGTCCGAGATCGCCCGCGCCTTCCTCGTCCCGGAGGCGACGGTCGCCCAGCGCATCGTGCGGGCCAAGCGGACGCTGGCCACGAAGGGGGTCGCCTTCGAGGTCCCCTACGGGCCCGAGCGTGAGGCCCGGCTCGGGTCCGTGCTTGAGGTCATCTACCTCGTCTTCAACGAGGGGTACGCGGCCACGGCGGGCGACGACCTGCTGCGCCCCGCGCTGTGCGAGGACGCGCTGCGGCTGGCCCGGGTGCTCGCCGAGCTGATGCCCAAGGAGAGCGAGGTGCACGCTCTCGCCGCCCTGCTGGAACTCCAGGAGTCCCGGTCGGCCGCCCGCACCGGGCCCGGCGGCGAACCCGTCCTGCTCAAGGACCAGCAGCGGCGCCGCTGGAACCGCATGCTGATCCGCCGCGGCTACACCGCGCTGAGCCGCGCCAACGCCGTCGCCACCGGCAGCCCGGGGCCGTACGCGCTCCAGGCCGCCATCGCCGCCTGCCACGCGCAGGCCTTCACCTACGGGGACACCGACTGGCGGCGGATCGCCGCCCTGTACGCCCTGCTGGCGGCCCGCTCCCCGTCGCCCGTGGTCGAGCTGAACCGCGCCGTGGCCGTCTCGATGGCCGAGGGCCCGGAGCCCGCGCTCGTCATCGTCGACGGCCTCGCCGGCGCACCCGCGCTCCGCGACTACCACCTGCTGCCCAGCGTCAGGGGGGACCTGCTGGCCAGGCTCGGACGGACGGAGGAGGCGCGCGCCGAGTTCGGGCGGGCCGCCGCGCTGGCCCGCAACGGGCGGGAACGGGAGCTGCTGGAGACCCGGGCGCGGGAACTGCCGGGGCCGTGAGGTTCCCGCACGGTAACCCCGTTCCCAAGGTGATCGGAAAGGGCTTACAGTGACGCCGCTGCCGTACACGGGAATGACGCTCTCCGTTCACCCGTAGGCCCCCGTGAGGCGTGGTCCGGCAGCCCATCACACCTACCTGGGGGGGGGGTAGACCCTTGCGCATATCCGCGCGCCACAGACTCGTGGCGCTCACCGCGATGACGGCCCTGGCCGCCGGCACCGCGACAGCCCTGGCGCCGGCCGCGTCGGCCGACGTCACCTGGACGGCCGGCAACGGCATCCTCACCGGTGACCTCGACGAGACGATCTCGACGATGAGCGCCGACGGCTCCACGCCGCCCGTCATGCGGCTGGACAGGGCCGACCAGCCCACCTGGTCGCCGGACGGCAGTCGGATGGCCTACGTCAACACCCGCACCGGCCGCGTCGACGTCATCGGTCACGACTTCAAGGGCTCCGTGGAGCTCCCGGTCAAGACGACCGACTCGATCCTGGCCGCCGACCCGACCTTCTGGTGGGGCGGCAGTTCGGTCGTGTTCACGCTCAGCGGGCGGCTGCGCGTCGCCGCCTCCGACGGCACCCGCTACCAGCAGCACCTGTTCGCCACGGCGGACGAGGGCTGCGACAGCCAGCCCAGCGGCTCGGTCGACGGCAAGCTGGTGTTCATCCGCTCGGGCAGCACGTGCAGCGGCGACACGCGGTTCGGCGCCGTGTGGCTGTACGACGGTGCGACCCGCGCCTTCAAGCGGCTGGTGACCGGCAAGGCCAACGCGCCGGCCATCTCCCCGGACGGCACGAAGGTCGCCTACACGGTCGACGGCAAGCTGTACACGGTCGGCGTGGACGGCACCGGGGCGACCCGGCTGCTGGCGGACGAGACGGGCTACATCAGCAAGCCCGCCTGGTCGCCCGACGGCACCCGCCTCGCGTACCAGCTGACGACGACCTCCGGCGCGTGGCAGGACCAGGTCCTGGACCTCGTCGGAGGCACGGCGAAGGTCATCTACGACTCGCCCACCATGACCAAGGGGGACCTCGCCTGGCAGCCGCTGCGCAAGAACTCCGTCGCCCGGGTCTGGGGCGCCGACGTCAACGCCAGCAACATCGCCGCGTCCCGCTGGACCTGGAACACGGTCGGCAAGAGCGAGCCGGGCCTGATGAACGCCTCGTCCGCCGTGCTGGTCTCCCAGGACAGCCAGTCGTACGCGCTGACCGCCCCCGCCCTCGCGGGCAAGAAGCACGGGCCGGTCCTGCTGACGTCCGCCACCTCGGTCTCCGCGTCCGTGCAGGCGGAGCTGAAGCGGGTCCTCAAGCCCGGCGCCCCGGTCTACCTCGTCGGCGGCACCTCGATCCTCGGCAGTTTCGTCGCCTCGAAGATCTCCGCGCTCGGCTTCACCTCGAAGCGGCTTGCGGGCACCTCGCGCTACTCGACCTCGGTCGCCGTCGCGAAGTCCATCACCAGCGCGCCCGACTACGTCTTCATCGCGACCGGCACCGACTACCACTCGGCGCTCGCCGCGGCGGCGGCGGCGGGCGCGGACGGAACGAGCGGCAAGGCGGTCGTCGTGCTCAACGACGGCAACACGCTGACCGCGTCGGTGAAGGCGTACCTCAACGGCCTGGACCCGCGCGACACCTACATGATCCCGGTCGGCGGCTCGGCGAAGTACGCGCTCACGCACACGTCCTTCTCCCACTGGCCGTCGTCGTACACCTACTACCCGATCGCGGAGAGCACCAACGCGGGCAACGCGGCCGCCCTCGCGCGGTTCTGGTGGGGCGGTCCGGCCAACGTGGCCCTGGCCTCCACCGACAGCTGGCGCGGTGGCACCTCGGCCGCGGCGGCGATGAACGTCTTCGGCCCCGTGCTGTGGACGGACGTCGCCTCCCTCCCCTCCGAGACCAAGTCCTACCTGGTCAAGGGCGCGGCCGGCATCAACGGCCTGGCCGTGTTCGGCGGCACCGGCTCGGTGTCGGCGTCGGCGCTGAACTCCGCGGGCGCGGCGATCAGCGCGAGCGGCAGCCAGTGGAAGTACACGCCGTACTACAACGGCCTGGCGCCCACGGCGACGTCGCTCTCCTCGGCCGGTCCGGTCACCGGCGCCCAGCCGGTCCGCACCGGCACCGCGTCGCGGCCCGTCGTCGCGCCGGACCTGAGCGCGCTCGGCACCCGCCACCAGCAGGAGCACTAGTCGGCCGCGGGCTCAGGCCCCGCCGTCGGCGGACGGCCGGGCGGGGGCTCCGACCAGCATGGTCGGGGCCCCCGCCACCCGGGTCAGGAACACCGTCGCGGAGTTCCGGCCCTGCGGCTTCACCTTGCGCCGCAGCTCCTCCGGCTCGACGGCGGAACCGCGCTTCTTCACGGTCAGCACCCCGACCTCCCGCTCCCGCAGCAGCGCCTTCAGCTTCTTCACGTTGAAGGGGATGCGATCGGTGATCTCGTACGCGGTGGCGTACGGCGTCGGGCGCAATTCGTCCGCCGTGACGTAGGCGATCGTCTCGTCGATGAGCCCGCCGTCCAGGTCCTCGGCCACCTCGGCGACCAGATGCGCGCGGATGACGGCGCCGTCCGGCTCGTACAGATAGCGGCCGACCGCCCTGACCGCCGGATCCGGCAGGCCGCGGCCGCGCAGCCCGCGCGGGCCCGGCAGCAGGGTCGCGCGCACCAGGCCGGGTTCCGTGCCGAACCAGAGCACGGCCTCCTTCACGTCCCCGCCGTCCGAGATCCACTCGGCCTCCGCCTCGGCGGGGATCGCCTCGTGCGGGATGCCGGGCGCGATCTTCAGCGCGGCGAGCGGAGCCTTCCGTGCCGCCGCGACCGCCCAGGACAGCGGCGGCGAGTACGCCTCCGGGTCGAAGATCCGGCCCCGGCCGCCCCGGCGCGCGGGGTCCACGAAGACGGCGTCGTACGACGCGGTGTCCACCTCGGTCACATCGCTCTCGCGCACCTCGATCAGATCCGCGAGTCCCAGCGCGTCGGCGTTGGCGCGGGCGGCGGCGGCCGTCAGCGGGTCGCGGTCGACGGCCAGGACGCGGATTCCGGCGCGGGCCAGCGCGATGGCGTCGCCGCCGATGCCGCAGCACAGGTCGGCCACGGAGCGCACCCCCAGCGCGCGCATCCGCTCGGCGCGGTACGCGGCCACGCTCGTACGGGTCGACTGCTCGACCCCGTTCGGGGTGAAGAACATCCGTCCGGCGTCCTCGGCGCCGAACTTCGCCACCGCCCGCTGCCGCAGCCGGGCCTGTCCGAGGGCCGCAGAGACCAGTTCGGCGGGGTGCTCGCGGCGCAGCCGGGTGGCGACGGCCAGTTCCTGTGCCGGTTCGGTGGCGCGGACCTCGTCGAGCAGGGCGCGGCCCTCGGCGGTGAGGAGGGGGGCGAAGGAGACGTCGTTCACCCGGCCATTGTGGGCCAGTCGGTGGACGGTGCGCTTCCGGCGGCGGTGTCGGAGCTCTCGCGGGGCGCTGAGCTGGGAGGATCCGGCCCCATGCGACCCGTACGACAAAATTACAAAACCGGCGCGAACGGGGCTGGTGCGCGCTGGGGAGTCGGCGCGCTCGCCCTCGCCCTGCTCGCCTCCGGCTGCGCCGGGGCCGCCTCCGTCCCGGCCGCGGGAGCCGCAGGCGCCAGACCGGCCCACGCCCCCGCCCTGCGGGCCGGGCTCCCCGCGGACCCCGCCCGCGCCCTCGCCGCGTACGCCGTCCGCCTCCGCCAGGCACAGGCCAGGCGCGCCGCCGTCGCGAAACGCTGGGGACTGGCCGCGGTGCCGCTGACACCCCCCGCGCCGCCCGCCAGGAAGCCCCGCATCCGGGCACGCAAGGGCTTCGAGGTCGACGACCAGAGGGAACTGGGGCTGCCGCCGGTCTTCACGACCGTCCCCACCAAGGACAAGGTCGTCTTCCTCACCGTCGACGACGGCTCCGAGAAGGACCCCGCGTTCCTGCGGATGATGAGCGACCTGAAGATCCCGTACACCGCCTTCCTCAGCGACTTCCTCGTCAAGGACGACTACGGGTACTTCCGGAGGATGCGCGACCGCGGCATCACCCTGAACAACCACACCCTGCACCACCCCTACCTGCCCGCACTCTCCTACGAGCGGCAGAAGCACGAGATCTGCGGCATGCAGGACGTGATGGAGAAGGAGTTCGGCAGGCGCCCGACCGTCTTCCGGCCGCCGTACGGCAACTACGACCAGGACACCCTGCGCGCCGCCAAGTCCTGCGGCATCCGGTACGCGCCCATCTGGAACGAGGAGGTCTTCGTCGACCACTGGGAGTACCGCGAGGAGGACCAGGACCTGCACCCCGGCGACATCGTCCTGACCCATTTCCAGGGCCGCGAGGAGTGGAACGGCACCATGCCCGACATGGTCCGCCGCTTCCTGAGGACCGTCACGGCCAAGGGATACGCGGTCGCACGCCTGGAGGACTACCTGTGAGGGTGCGGGTGCGGGTGCGGGTGCCGGTGAGGGTCCGGGTCCCGGTCGCCGGGCTGCTCGTGGCGGCGCTGCTCGGCGGCTGCGCGCAGTCCGTCGACCCCATCGAACGGCTGGGCAAGAAGGCCGCCCAACGGGTGCACCCGACACAGTCGGCGTACCGCCGCTGGGGGCTCGCCAGCCCGCTCGCCCCGGCGCCCGCGGTGTCCGTCCGGACCACCGCGCGCACCGCCGACACCGGACTGCCGCCCGTCGTGAACCAGGTCCGCACCCGCGACAAAGTGGTCTTCCTGACGTACGACGACGGGGCCGAGCGCGATCCGCGGTTCGCCGACATGGTCCGCGAACTGCGCCTGCCGGTCAGCATGTTCCTCACGGACCGGGTCGCCGGACCCGGGTACGGGCACTTCGCCCGGCTGCGCGCCGTCGGCGCGAGCGTCCAGAACCACACCCTCGACCACGCCGTCCTGGCCGGTCTGCCCTACGCCGGCCAGCGCGCCGAGATCTGCGGACAACAGGACAAGCTCACCCGGCGCTTCGGCGTCCGGCCCCGGCTGCTGCGGCCCCCGTACGGCAGATACGACGACACCACCCTGCGTGCCGCCGCCGACTGCGGGGTCGCCGCGATCGTCCTCGGCAGGACGGCCGACGCGCACCGGCTCAGGCCCGGGGACATCCTCTCCGGCCCCGGCGAACCCGGACTCACGAACGCCACCCTCCGGCTGCTCCGGCGGATCCAGCGCGAGGGCTTCACCCTGGCGCGGCTGGAGAACTACCTCTAGGGGCCCCACGGAGGAGGAGAACCCCCTCCAGGGGGACCGCCGCAGGGCCGGTCGGCGCCGCCGGCGAGACGCCCATTCGGCGTGATCGGGCACCTTCCCGACCACGCCACGCCGACGCCTTTGGCACTCCGCTTGACCGAGTGCTAATCACAGTCATAGTCTCAGGTCTGGCACTCACCCCTGGAGAGTGCCAACAGCGACAGGCAGGTCCGGCACCCGCGACGACGGATCGACCTGGTCGCCACCTCAGACAGTTAACCCCGTGAGATCTCCGAAGGGGGAGGTCGGATCGTGACGACCACCAGCTCCAAGGTTGCCATCAAGCCGCTCGAGGACCGCATTGTGGTCCAGCCGCTCGACGCCGAGCAGACCACGGCCTCCGGCCTGGTCATCCCGGACACCGCCAAGGAGAAGCCCCAGGAGGGCGTCGTCCTGGCCGTGGGCCCGGGCCGCATCGAGGACGGCAAGCGTGTCGAGCTCGACGTCGCCGTCGGCGACATCGTTCTCTACAGCAAGTACGGCGGCACCGAGGTGAAGTACAACGGCGAGGAGTACCTCGTCCTCTCGGCTCGCGACGTGCTCGCGATCATCGAGAAGTAATTCACCTGGTAAGGGAGTTCGGGGTTCGCCCCCGGACAACCCCGCACCAAGCATTGCAGTGAACCACGCCCCTGGCACCCGCGATCATTCCAGCCGGGCGCCGGGGGCGCTGTTCGTTCTCCATATTTTCCGAGAGGGCTGAACCGCTTCCATGGCGAAGATCCTGAAGTTCGACGAAGACGCCCGTCGCGCCCTTGAGCGCGGCGTCAACAAGCTGGCCGACACGGTGAAGGTGACGATCGGCCCCAAGGGCCGCAACGTCGTCATCGACAAGAAGTTCGGCGCTCCCACCATCACCAACGACGGTGTGACCATCGCCCGCGAGGTCGAGGTCGAGGACCCGTTCGAGAACCTCGGCGCGCAGCTGGTGAAGGAGGTGGCGACCAAGACCAACGACATCGCGGGTGACGGTACGACCACCGCCACCGTGCTCGCCCAGGCGCTCGTGCGCGAGGGCCTGCGCAACGTCGCCGCCGGCGCGTCGCCCGCCCTCCTGAAGAAGGGCATCGACGCCGCGGTCAAGGCCGTCTCCGAGGAGCTCCTCGCGACGGCCCGCCCGATCGACGACAAGTCCGACATCGCCGCCGTGGCCGGGCTCTCCGCCCAGGACAGCCAGGTCGGCGAGCTCATCGCCGAGGCGATGGACAAGGTCGGCAAGGACGGTGTCATCACCGTCGAGGAGTCCAACACCTTCGGTCTGGAGCTGGACTTCACCGAGGGCATGGCCTTCGACAAGGGCTACCTGTCCCCGTACATGGTGTCCGACCAGGAGCGTATGGAGGCCGTCCTCGACGACCCGTACATCCTCATCCACCAGGGCAAGATCAGCTCCATCCAGGACCTGCTGCCGCTGCTGGAGAAGGTCATCCAGGCGAACGCCTCCAAGCCGCTGCTGATCATCGCCGAGGACGTCGAGGGCGAGGCCCTGTCGACCCTGGTCGTGAACAAGATCCGCGGCACGTTCAACGCCGTCGCCGTGAAGGCCCCCGGCTTCGGTGACCGCCGCAAGGCCATGCTCGGCGACATCGCCACCCTCACCGGTGGTCAGGTCATCGCCGAGGAGGTCGGCCTCAAGCTCGACCAGATCGGCCTGGACGTGCTCGGCAGCGCCCGCCGCGTGACCGTCACCAAGGACGACACCACCATCGTCGACGGTGCCGGCAGCAGCGACGAGGTCGTCGGCCGCGTCAACCAGATCAAGGCCGAGATCGAGAACACCGACTCGGACTGGGACCGCGAGAAGCTCCAGGAGCGCCTCGCGAAGCTGGCCGGCGGCGTGTGCGTCATCAAGGTCGGCGCCGCCACCGAGGTGGAGCTCAAGGAGAAGAAGCACCGTCTGGAGGACGCCATCTCCGCGACCCGCGCCGCGGTCGAGGAGGGCATCGTCTCCGGTGGTGGCTCCGCGCTCGTCCACGCCGTCAAGGTCCTGGAGGGCAACCTCGGCAAGACCGGCGACGAGGCCACGGGTGTCGCGGTCGTCCGCCGCGCCGCCGTCGAGCCGCTGCGCTGGATCGCCGAGAACTCGGGCCTCGAGGGCTACGTCATCACCTCGAAGGTCGCCGAGCTCGACAAGGGCCAGGGCTTCAACGCGGCCACCGGCGAGTACGGCGACCTGGTCAAGGCCGGCGTCATCGACCCGGTCAAGGTCACCCGCTCCGCCCTGGAGAACGCCGCCTCCATCGCCTCGCTGCTCCTGACGACCGAGACCCTGGTCGTCGAGAAGCCGGCCGAGGACGAGGGCGACGCCGGCCACGGCGGCCACGGCCACTCCCACTGACGCCCGACGTCATGAGCGCCGCCGCACCCTGCCGGGTGTGACGGCGTGACGAGGTCCCCGTTCCGACAGGAGCGGGGACCTCGTGCGTTCTGCCCGACGGCCCGCGGCAACCGGGGCCGAGCCGCGCGGCGGGCCGACTCCGGCGCGCGGCCCGGACCGGCTCCCTCCGGTCCCGTGTGCTGCGCGGGCTCCTCGAACCGGCCCGTGTCTCAGAGCTTGTCGTCGCGGATCACGTCGAGGTCCGTGAAGGTCGGCATCCCGTCGCAGAGCGCCACCATCTCCTGGAAGATCTGCTCGGTCTCCGGCATCTTCGAGTTCTTCATCGCTTCCTCGTACGACGGGAACTCCACGATCTCCACGAAGTGGTGCGCGTCCGAGCGGTCCTTGCCGACGACACCGCGCGTGGCGGTCCGTCTGCCGTTGGTCTTCTCGACCCAGGTGTCCATCAGCCGGTTCATCTCGTCGAACCGACTGGTCCTGCCGTCAATCAGCTGTACGAAAGTCATGGCGCCGCCTCCGGCTCTCATTCCGGTCGAAACACCCTCAATCCTCCCACCGGAGGGGCGGCATCACCCACCGCACGATCATCGCGAGCCGGGGTCCGGCGGCGCGCCCCGGTTCACTGGGGCCCGTACTTGCGTCCCGTCTTCGACGAGATCCCGCCCAGCAGCGCCCGCGGGGTCACCTTCACCACGCCCATCAGCACCTTGTAGCGCGGATCCGGGACGGACAGGGTTCTCCCGCGCGCCAGGTCCGCAAGCGCCGCCGCGACCAGCTTGTCGGCGTCGAGCCACATCCAGTTCGGGATGTTGTCCGTGCCCATGCCCGCCCGCTCGTGGAACTCGGTGCGCACGAAGCCCGGGGCCAGCGCCATCAGCCGCACCCCGCTGCCCGCGAGATCCTTCGCCGCGCCCTGCGTGAACTGCACGACCCACGCCTTCGACGCCCCGTACGTACCGCGCGGCACGAACGCGGCCACCGACGCCACGTTGACGACACCGCCCCGGCCGCGCTCCCGCATCGCCTCGGCCGCCGCCGACGTCAGCCGGAGCACCGCCTCGCAGTGCACCTTGAGCATCTTCAGCTCGTCCGCCATCGACACGTCCAGATAGCGGCCCTTGTTGCCGAAGCCGGCGTTGTTGACCAGCAGGTCGACCGGGTTCTTGCGGTCGGAGAGCCGGGCGGCGACCTCCTCGATGCCCGCGTCCGTCGCCAGGTCCGCGGTGAGCACCTCCGCCTCGATGCCGTGCCGGTCGTGCAGCTCGGTCGCCTGCTCCCGCAGCCGCTTCGTGTCCCGCGCCACCAGCACGAGGTCGTGCCCGTCCGCCGCCAGCCGCCGCGCGAACGCGGCACCGATCCCCGCGGTCGATCCCGTAATCAGAGCCGTTGTCATGGCGTCAGGGTAGTGACCGCCCGGACCCCGCGCCGCCCGGCGCCATCAGTTGCCCGACACCATGCGGCACACCTTCGGCACCGGCCCTCCACGGACCCTTCGCACCGACGGCCGGGAGTCTTCCGCGCGGGGCGGCTGCGGGTTTCTTCAAGCCCGGCGGCTGCGGGTGCTTCGCGTCGGCCGCCCCCGTAATCCGCGCCTGGTGGCCAGGGATCTTCCGTGCCTGGCGGTCGCGGGATTTCCTCGCCCGGCCGCCACGCCGAATCCGCACCCGGCCTCCACGGACCCGGATGCCCGGGTCGGCATCGCCGGGGAACGCGGGCCGCCGCTAGCCGCCGTACTTCGCCACGTACTCCCGCGCCGCGGCCCGCGACTCCGGGTGCAGTGCCTCGCCCGCCGCCAAAAGACGCGGCAGCAGCGTGCGTTCGGTCGTCGCGGCGCGGAACTGGAGGGCCACGGTGACATCGTGGTCCGGCCGGTGCACGATCTCGACCCGGTCGCCGGAGCGGATCTCGCCGGGCTCGATCACCCGCAGATACGCGCCGGGCGCACCCCGGCCGGTGAACCGCCTGACCCAGCCCTTCTCACCGAGATGTTCCTGAAAGGTGCGGCACGGGATCCGCCCGCTCGTGACCTCCAGGACGACGCCGGAACCCACCCGCCAGCGTTCGCCGATCAGCGCACCGGACACGTCGAGCCCCAGCGTCGTGAGGTTCTCGCCGAACACGCCGTTCGGCAGCGCCCGGCCGAGCTCGCGCTCCCAGTCGTCCAGGTCCTCGCGCGCGACCGCGTACACCGCCTGGTCGTCACCGCCGTGATGCCGAAGATGGCAGACCGCGTCCCCCGCGAGCCCGCTCCCGCCGGTCCCCTTGGGCCCCGGCGCCGTCACACGGACCGGCCCGTCGACCGGACGCTTGTCGATGCCGGTCACGCCCTCCGGCTGGTCCGTGTACGCGACGGCCTGCGCCCGGCCCAGGTTCAGCGACAGAAGATTCATGGGACCAAGCTAGGCGATCCGCCCCAAAGCGTCGACGTGATATTCGGCGCCGAACCCAAGATGCGCTTATGCTCGCAGGGTGATCGAGGCCCGACATCTCCGTGTCCTGCGCGCAGTCGCCACCACCGGATCCTTCTCGGCCGCGGGGCGCGAGCTGGGCTGCACCCAGCCCGCGGTGAGCCAGCAGATGAAGGCCCTGGAGTCGTCCGTGGGCACCCCGCTGCTGGTCAGGACCGGGCGCGAGATGCGTCTCACCCAGGCGGGCGAGGCTCTGGTCAAGCACGCGGCGAGCATCCTGTCCGGGCTCACGGCCGCCGAGGAGGAGGTCGCCGCGATCGCCGGGCTCCGCGCGGGCCGCGTCCGCCTGGTCTCCTTCCCCAGCGGAAGCTCCACCCTCGTCCCCACGGCCCTCGCCGCGCTGCGCGCCGCGCACCCGGGCACCCGTGTCTCCCTGGAGGAGGCCGAACCGCCCGAGTCCGTCGAGAAGCTCAGGGCCGGTGACTGCGACATCGCGCTCGCGTTCCGCTACGAGGGCGCTCCGGGCGTAGAGGAGTGGGACGACCTCGTCGTGCGGCCCCTGCTGATGGACCGCCTGGTCGGCCTGGTGCCCGAGGGGCATCCGCTCGCGCGCTCGCGGTCGGCGGCGATCGGCGAGTTCGCCGGTGAGTCGTGGATCGCGGGCTGCCCGCGCTGCCGCGGCCAGCTCGTCGAGGTCTGCCGCGGTGCCGGGTTCGAGCCCCGCATCGACTTCGCCACCGACGACTACCCGGCGGTGGTCGGACTCGTGGGCGCGGGACTCGGCGTCGCCGTCCTGCCGGAGCTCGCGATCGAGTCCGTACGCCCGAAGGGGGCGCGGACCGTGACGGTGGAGCCCGCGGTGCGCCGCGAGATCGTCGCCCTGACCCTCCCGGACCTCGCCGAGGTGCCGGCGGTGGCCGCGACGCTGGACCGGCTGGCACGGGCGGCCGCCCGCTAGCGCTCCACCCGCGACGGAGCCGGACCGTCACGCGCGGGCCGGTACGGCACGGACCGTCCCGCAGGGGCCGTGACGCACGGCCGTATGTCCGCCGACCCTCACGCACAGCCGTATCCGGCGGCCGTCACGCGCGGCCGTATCCGGCGACCCTCACGCGCGGCCGGCACTCACCCAGTTGGCAGAAACGTTCCTTCAGTTGTTCGAGGCGGAAGTGTTTCCTGTGGCCGCCGCCGAGACCAGTCGGTTGCGTGCCCGTCCCATGAGCTCTTCGCGCTCGTCCTCGGTCAGTCCGCCCCACACGCCGTACGGTTCGCGCACCGCCAGCGCGTGTGCCGCGCACTCCGCGCGCACCGGGCATCTCATGCAGACCTCTTTGGCCGAGTTCTCACGAGCGCTCCGTGCCGCACCACGCTCGCCCTCCGGGTGGAAGAAGAGCGAGCTGTCGACCCCTCGGCAGGCTGCGAGGAGCTGCCAGTCCCAGAGGTCCGCGTTCGGACCGGGAAGGCGAGAGAAATCTGCCATTGCGTGTCCCCTTGTTGCCGTTCTGGGCTGCTCTGTGCCCACCGACCGTACATCTACGATCTAAGGAGATGAAAATATGACTCATTGCGAATCTAGCCTCAGACACCAGCAAATGGGAAGAAAACAGGCTAAATGGGGCATGGGTTGTGATGAAACGTTGAGGGTCGGCGCGCATGTCTGCACCGTGTCCGCGCCCTCACGTACAGTGCCGATGACGGCCGACTGCCCCGTAACTCTTTCGAGTGACCATCGTTGAGATGGCTGAGGCGGTTGAAGGAACAAGCGCTCGGGTAGGCGGTCATATCCGCCTGCGAGTGTCGACCGCACAGGTGACGATTCGTAACAGCCTGGAGGCTCAAGGTGACGCGCATCAGCTGCGGAGGACGGTCATGACATCCGTCCTCGTCTGCGACGACTCCCCGCTTGCCCGAGAGGCGCTCCGCCGCGCGGTCGCGACCGTGCCCGGCGTCGAGCGCGTGACGACGGCGGCCAACGGCGAGGAAGTCCTCCGCCGCTGGGGAGCCGACCGTTCGGATTTGATTCTGATGGACGTACGTATGCCCGGACTGGGCGGCGTGGAGACGGTCAGGCGGCTGCTGTCCGCCGACCCCGGTGCGCGCATCATCATGCTCACCGTCGCCGAGGACCTGGACGGCGTGGCACTCGCCGTCGCCGCCGGCGCCCGCGGCTATCTGCACAAGGACGCCTCGCGGGCCGAGCTGCGCGCCACTGTGACCCAGGCGCTCGCCGACCCGACCTGGCGGCTCGCGCCGCGCAGACTGCGTTCGGCGGAGATGGGCGCCGCGCCCACGCTCACCGCGCGTGAGATCCAGGTGCTCGAAGGAATGAGCCACGGACGCTCGAACGCGGAGATCGGCCGTGAGCTGTTCCTCTCCGAGGACACGGTCAAGACCCACGCCCGGCGGCTCTTCAAGAAGCTCGGTGCCTCGGACCGGGCGCACGCGGTCGCGCTCGGATTCCGCTGGGGCCTGGTTCGCTGAGAGGTGTCCCGTGGTGGTCCCCTGTGGATCGGCGCGCGGCGTCGGACGCGGTGCGTCGCAGGACCGCGGGGCGTCCTCGTGCCGGGCCTGTCCGGGTGATCCGGCGGCGCGGCGAGGTGCCCGGACGGTCGTCGCGCGCCCGCCGGGAGCCGCGGTGCGGCCCTTGGCCGGGCCGCGTCGTGGGTATGACGTCGGCAGTCCCTGCCCGCCGGACGGCGGGCAGGGCCGGGTCCTTGCGGAGGGCCTCTTCGGTGTCCGATCCCCGTTTCCCGGCGGATGCCGCATCCTTGAGGTGTGGAGTTCCTTGGGGACAAGTCGGTCGAGCGGGAGGGGAGGGCGCAGGAGATGAGTTCCGGCGCACCTGCTCATAACGCTTCGGTGCACAACTACGGACGCGGTGCCACGGACAGAACGACGTCAAGGCACCATGGACCGATGCGTGAAGACGAGACGACGGGGATCGGTGCGCTCGTCCTTCGCGCGGTCGACGGTGACGAACAGGCCACGCACGACCTGCTCGCCCACGTACACCCGCTCGCGCTGCGTTACTGCCGCGCCCGTCTGTCCCGGCTCCCGGGGGACGCGCGGCACTTCGTGGAGGACCTGGCGCAGGAGGTCTGTGTCGCGGTGCTCCTCGCGCTGCCGCGCTACAAGGACACCGGGCGTCCCTTCGAGGCGTTCGTCTTCGCGATCGCCGCACACAAGGTCGCCGACCTCCAGCGTGCCGCGATGCGCCATCCGGGGTCCACGGTCGTTCCGTCGGACGAGATGCCGGAGCGGCCCGACGACTCCCTGGGCCCCGAGGAGCGCGCGCTGCTCAGCAGTGACGCCGAATGGGCCAAGAAGCTCATGGCCAACCTGCCCGAGAACCAGCGTGAACTGCTCCTTCTGCGGATCGCGGTGGGTCTCACGGCCGAGGAGACGGGCCAGATGCTGGGGATGTCCCCGGGCGCGGTCCGGGTGGCCCAGCACCGTGCGCTGAGCAGGCTGCGGGCCCTGGCGGAGCAGTGACCGCGCGCTGGGACGGGCCCGCCGCGCCGGCCCGTCGAGCGGCCTTGCGTCCGGTCGGCGGCGCACTCCTTCCGGTGATGCGGAGCCACGCCTTCCGGTGACTCAGGGTCACTCCTTCCGGTGCCCCGGGGCCACTCTTCCGGTGGCCCGGCGTCACTCTTTCCGGTGATGCCTGTCACCTGGTGAGGGGGCGTCGTCGGGCGCCGGGAGAACCGGAGACCTTCCCCTCCGCAAATTGCAGGCAAAAGGTGACGTACCCCGGCGGCGCCCGACCGGCCCCTCCGGGCCCTGCCGTGCCGCGGGCGTTCCACGGGAACGGGCCGCCCGTCCGAGGTCCCCGCCCGCTCGTTCCGCGGGCCCGGAGCGGGCCTCCGGCACCCGTCCGGGCACGGACTGAACGGGGAAGGCCGTCATCCCGTACGAACATACGAAGCCGAAGCCCACCCACAACCGTGGAATGAGAGAGCCATGCTTCCCGTTAGCATGGACATCCGCACCGATCAAGGCCATTTGGGGAAGGTGTCATGACTGCCAACGTCGACGGAGTGCCCGCCAAGTTCGCGACACTCGGGCTGACCTACGACGACGTGCTGCTGCTGCCGGGCTCGTCGGACATGGCGCCCGACCAGATCGACACCGCCTCGCACATCTCGAAGAACGTCCGGGTCAACATCCCGCTGCTCTCCGCCGCCATGGACAAGGTCACCGAGTCGCGCATGGCGATCGCGATGGCCCGTCAGGGCGGCGTCGGTGTCCTGCACCGCAATCTGTCCATCGAGGACCAGGCCAACCAGGTCGACCTGGTGAAGCGCTCCGAGTCCGGCATGGTCACCGACCCGATCACCGTGCGCCCGGACGCCACGCTCGTCGAGGCCGACGCGATCTGCGCCAAGTTCCGCATCTCCGGTGTCCCGGTCACCGACGGCGGCGGCAAGCTGCTCGGCATCGTCACCAACCGCGACATGGCCTTCGAGACCGACCGCTCGCAGCAGGTGCGCGACGTCATGACGCCGATGCCGCTGGTCACCGGCAAGGTCGGCATCTCGGGCCACGACGCGATGCAGCTGCTGCGCCGCCACAAGATCGAGAAGCTCCCGCTGGTCGACGACGCGGGCGTCCTCAAGGGCCTCATCACGGTCAAGGACTTCGTCAAGGCCGAGAAGTACCCGAACGCCGCCAAGGACTCCGAGGGGCGTCTGCTGGTCGGCGCGGCCGTCGGTGTCGCGGGTGACGCGTTCGAGCGTGCCCAGGCCCTGATCGAGGCGGGCGTCGACTTCATCGTCGTCGACACCGCGCACGGCCACTCCCGGCTGGTCGGCGACATGGTCGCCAAGATCAAGTCGAACTCCTCGGGCGTCGACGTCATCGGCGGCAACATCGCCACCCGTGACGGTGCCCAGGCCCTCATCGACGCGGGCGTCGACGGCATCAAGGTCGGTGTCGGCCCCGGTTCCATCTGCACCACCCGCGTCGTCGCCGGCATCGGCGTCCCCCAGGTCACGGCCATCTACGAGGCGTCCCTCGCCGCCAAGGCGGCCGGCGTCCCGGTCATCGGCGACGGTGGCCTCCAGTACTCGGGCGACATCGCCAAGGCCCTGGTCGCGGGCGCCGACACGGTGATGCTCGGCTCGCTGCTCGCGGGCTGCGAGGAGTCCCCGGGCGAGCTGCTCTTCATCAACGGCAAGCAGTTCAAGTCGTACCGCGGCATGGGCTCCCTGGGCGCGATGCAGTCCCGTGGCGAGCAGCGCTCCTTCTCCAAGGACCGCTACTTCCAGGAGGGCGTCGCCTCCGACGAGAAGCTCGTCCCCGAGGGCATCGAGGGTCAGGTGCCCTACCGCGGCCCGCTCTCCGCGGTCGTCCACCAGCTGGTCGGCGGTCTGCGCCAGTCGATGTTCTACGTCGGCGGCCGCACCGTGCCCGAGCTCCAGGACCGCGGCCGGTTCGTCCGCATCACCTCGGCGGGCCTCAAGGAGAGCCACCCGCACGACATCCAGATGACGGTCGAGGCGCCGAACTACAGCCGCCTCAAGTAGTCACCCGTACAGCTGAAAAGGCTTCCACGCGCGCGTGGAGGCCCGCCACGAGGGCGGCCCCGGAGGTTCCGGGGCCGCCCTCGTCGTGGGCGTCGGGGATACTGGGAGGCGCAGAAGCGAAGACGGAAAGGCCACAACGTGACTGAGATCGAGATCGGGCGCGGCAAGCGCGGCCGCCGGGCGTACGCCTTCGACGACATCGCCGTCGTCCCGAGCCGCCGTACGCGGGACCCGAAGGAGGTCTCGATCGCCTGGCAGATCGACGCGTACCGCTTCGAGCTGCCCTTCCTGGCCGCCCCCATGGACTCGGTCGTCTCCCCGGCCACCGCGATCCGTATCGGCGAGCTGGGCGGCCTGGGCGTCCTGAACCTGGAAGGCCTCTGGACGCGGTACGACGACCCGCAGCCGCTGCTCGACGAGATCGCCGGACTGGACTCGGAGAGCGCGACCCGCCGGCTCCAGGAGATCTACGCGGCTCCCATCAAGGAGGAGCTGATCGGGCAGCGCATCAAGGAGGTGCGCGACTCCGGAGTCGTCACCGCCGCGGCCCTGTCCCCGCAGCGCACGGCGCAGTTCTCCAAGGCCGTCGTCGACGCGGGCGTGGACATCTTCGTCATCCGCGGTACGACGGTGTCGGCCGAGCACGTCTCCGGTGCCGCCGAACCGCTGAACCTGAAGCAGTTCATCTACGAGCTCGACGTCCCGGTGATCGTCGGCGGCTGCGCCACGTACACCGCGGCCCTGCACCTGATGCGCACCGGCGCGGCGGGCGTGCTGGTCGGATTCGGTGGCGGCGCCGCGCACACCACGCGCAACGTTCTGGGCATCCAGGTCCCGATGGCCACCGCCGTCGCGGACGTCGCCGCGGCCCGCCGCGACTACATGGACGAGTCCGGCGGCCGGTACGTGCACGTCATCGCCGACGGCGGTGTCGGCTGGTCGGGCGACCTCCCCAAGGCGATCGCCTGCGGCGCCGACTCCGTGATGATGGGCTCCCCGCTCGCGCGCGCCACCGACGCGCCCGGCCGCGGACACCACTGGGGCATGGAGGCGGTGAACGAGGAGCTGCCGCGCGGCAAGAAGGTCGACCTCGGCACCGTCGGCACCATCGAGGAGATCCTCACGGGCCCGTCGCACATCCCGGACGGCTCGATGAACATCTTCGGCGCCCTCCGCCGCGCCATGGCCACCACCGGCTACAGCGAGCTCAAGGAGTTCCAGCGCGTCGAGGTGACGGTCGCGGACGCCCAGCACAAGCGCTGACCGCGCGGTTCCACCGGCGCTCTCACGCGTCGTACGCCGGAAGGCCCCCACCGAATCGGTGGGGGCCTTCCGGCATGTACGGGGGCGGGTCAGCCGCCGGTGAGCAGTTCGGCGACGCCCGCGAGGGCATCTCAGTGGCCGTGACCGGCCTTGCGGGCGCTCTGGAAGGCGACGTAGGCCGCGATCGCGAAGAACACGAAGGTCAGGGGGTTGGCGTCGGCCTTCCAGCCTGCCTGGGCGATGTCGATGTGGTGGAAGAAGACCTCGCTGAAGCTGACGCCGGCGGCCTTGGCGATGATCATGGCCTCGCCGATCAGCTGGCCGAGGTAGATCGCGGCGACGGAGATGATCACACCGGCGACCGGGAGGCTCTGGCTGCGGCCTCCGGCGCGGCCCGTGGCGATGCCGACGAGGAAGCCGACGCCGACGGCGGCGTAGCCGATCTCGTGCTTGGTCAGGCCGGTCACGAGGCCGTACAGGATCGCGGAGACCACACCGGCGCCGATGGCGGCGACGAGGCCGAGCGCGAAGTTCTCGCGCGCCGGCGCCGCCGGGGCGACGGGCGCGGTCGGGAAGCCGGGCGCGGCGGGGAAGCCCGGCTGGGGCGTGCCCTGCGGCGCGGCCTGCTGCGGGACGCCCTGCTGCGGGATGCCCGGCTGCGGGACGGGCGGCTGGTCGGCGGGCTCGCCCGCGTACGGGTTGTTCTCGACCGGTGGACCGGGCGGCGTCGGCTGGCTCATGTGGTTCCCCCCTGGGATGCGGGCGCACGGTGGACGTGCGCGTGGAAAGCGCCGCACACCGATCGGCGCCCGGGGCGCGGGCGCACGTGTGTACGAGAGCTGCCGCAGATTAGCAGGGGGCAGTGACAATCGGTGAGGTCATTTTCCCCGGCTCAGAGCCGGTGCGCCGCGCCCGTCGGGGTCGCTCCCCTTGTGTCCAGGAGGAGTTGGGCCTTCACGGACAGTCCTTGCAGGTCGTACGTGCGGTGTTGCTGGAGCAGGATCGTCAGGTCGGCGTCGGCCGCGGCCTCGTAGAGCGAGTCCGCGCGCGGTACGGGCCGCCCGAGGACGCTCCAGGCCGGTACGTGCGGGTCGTGATAGCTGACGGAGGCGCCGAGTTCCATCAGCCGTACGGCGATCTCGTGGGCGGGGGCGCCCTGTTGGTCGGCGGTGTCGGCCTTGTAGGTGACGCCGAGGAGGAGCACCCGCGCGGCCCGGGCGGACTTCCCGTGCTCGTTGAGCAGCGCGGCGGCGCGCTGGATGACGTACTGGGGCATGTGGTCGTTGACCTGCCGGGCCAGTTCGACCATCCGCAGCGGGCGCCCGGAGGGGCCGCCGAGGTCCTGGGCGAGTCCGTGGCCGCCGACCCCCGGGCCGGGCCGGAACGCCTGGAACCCGAACGGCTTGGTCTCCGCGCAGCGGATGACGTCCCACAGGTCGACGCCCAGGTCGTGGCAGAGCACGGCCATCTCGTTGACGAGGGCGATGTTGACGTGCCGGAAATTGGTCTCCAGGACCTGCACGGTCTCCGCCTCGCGGGGTCCGCGCGCGCGGACGACCTTGTCGGTGAGCCGTCCGTAGAAGGCGGCGGCCGACTCGGTGCAGGCGGGGGTGAGGCCGCCGATGACCTTCGGCGTTCCCGCGGGGGTGAAGTCGCGGTTGCCGGGGTCGACCCGGCTGGGGGAGTAGGCGAGGTGGAAGTCGCGGCCCGCGCGCAGTCCGGAGCCGGTTTCGAGGAGCGGGCGCAGGAACCCCTCGGTGGTCCCGGGGTGCACGGGTGATTCCAGGATCACCGTGGTGTGCGGGCGCAGCCGTGCGGCCAGGGTGCGCGCCGCCGACTCGACCTGGCCGAGGTCCAGGGTGCCGTCCGCGCCCCGCGGGGTCGGTGCGCAGATGACGGCGGTGCGGACGCGGCCCAGCTCGGCCGGGTTCGTGGCCGGCCGGAAGCCTCCCGAGAGCATCCGGCGCAGTTCGGCGGGGGTGAGGGAGCCGCCCTCGGGTCCAGTTCTGTAGCCGAGGGTGGGGATGCCGGCGGCGACGGCGGCCTGGGCCAGGGGCAGGCCGAGGTGACCGAGTCCGATGACGGCGAGGTCTGCGGGCATGGATGGGCCGTCCTTCCCAGTAACCGAAGCGGGACAGGTGCGCAAGCCCTGTGGACAGGATGGGCGAGAGCAATGTCAGACTAGGAGTAAATATGACCGATTTGTGGGATTGATCGATCAAGATTCCCTACGCGTCGCCGAGAGTTGTCCACAGGCTGCGGACGGACGGTGGCCGATGAGGGGAGAGACGGTCAGACTTTGGGCAGGGGGGATGTGAGCCGGGCGTCGCCGGACAGGTGCGGTGCGGCCAGCACGACCTACAGCGGGAGGCAGCGGTGAGGACAGCGACACTGGGGCCGGCGGAGCGTGCCGAGTCACTGGCGGGAATGGCCGAGCGTGAGCTGGACGTGCTGGTCGTGGGCGCGGGTGTGGTCGGCGCGGGCACCGCGCTGGACGCCGTGACCCGCGGTCTGTCCACCGGACTGGTCGAGGCCCGCGACTGGGCCTCGGGCACGTCGAGCAGATCCAGCAAGCTGATCCACGGCGGTCTGCGGTATCTGGAGATGCTCGACTTCGCGCTCGTCCGCGAGGCGCTCAAGGAGCGCGGACTGCTCCTGGAACGGCTCGCCCCGCACCTGGTCAAGCCCGTCCCGTTCCTCTACCCCCTCCAGCACAAGGGCTGGGAGCGGCTGTACGCGGGCTCCGGCGTCGCTCTGTACGACGCCATGTCGATGGCCCGCGGCCACGGCAGGGGACTGCCCGGCCACCGTCATCTGAGCCGCCGCCACGCCCTGCGCGTGGCACCGGCCCTGAAGAAGGACGCCCTGATCGGCGCCCTCCAGTACTACGACGCGCAGATGGACGACGCCCGCTATGTGGCGACCCTGGTGCGCACGGCCGCTTCGTACGGCGCGAAGGTCGCCAACCGCGCGCGGGTCACCGGGTTCCTGCGCGAGGGCGAGCGGGTGGTCGGGGCCCGCGTGCGCGACGTCGAGGGCGGCGGCGAGTACGAGGTCCGCGCCCGGCAGATCGTCAACGCCACCGGCGTGTGGACCGACGACACCCAGGCCATGGTCGGGGAGCGGGGCCAGTTCCACGTCCGCGCGTCCAAGGGCATCCATCTGGTCGTCCCGAAGGACCGGATCAACTCCTCGACGGGCCTGATCCTGCGCACCGAGAAGTCCGTGCTGTTCGTGATCCCGTGGGGCCGCCACTGGATCGTCGGCACCACCGACACCGACTGGGACCTCGACAAGGCGCATCCGGCGGCCTCCAGCGCGGACATCGACTATCTGCTGGAGCACGTGAACTCGGTGCTCTCCGTCCCGCTCTCCCGCGACGACGTCGAGGGGGTGTACGCGGGGCTGCGGCCGCTGCTGGCCGGGGAGTCGGACGCCACCAGCAAGCTGTCGCGCGAGCACACCGTGGCCCACCCGGTGCCCGGACTCGTGGTGGTGGCGGGTGGCAAGTACACGACCTACCGCGTGATGGCCAAGGACGCGGTGGACGAGGCGGTGCACGGCCTCGACCAGCGCGTCGCCGAGTGCGTCACCGAGGACGTCCCGCTGCTCGGAGCCGAGGGATACCGCGCGCTGTGGAACGCGCGAGCGCGGATCGCGGCCCGCACCGGCATCCATGTGGTGCGTGTGGAGCACCTGTTGAACCGGTACGGCTCGCTCGCCGAGGAGCTCCTCGACCTCATCGCGGCGGACCCCTCCCTCGGTGAACCCCTCCCGGCCGCCGAGGACTACCTCCGGGCCGAGATCGTCTACGCCGCCTCGCACGAGGGCGCACGCCACCTGGACGACATCCTGACCCGGCGCACGCGCATCTCCATCGAGACCTTCGACCGGGGCACCCGCAGTGCCCGCGAGGCCGCCGAGCTGGTGGCGCCGGTCCTCGGCTGGGACAAGGACCAGATCGAGCGCGAGGTCGAGCACTACGAGAAGCGGGTCGAGGCCGAGCGGGAGTCCCAGCGCCAGCCGGACGACCTGACGGCGGACGCGGCCCGGCTGGGCGCGCCGGACATCGTGCAGTTCTGACCGCCGTCGCCGGCCGCCGATGTCACTCGAACGGGTGTGCCGAGCCGGGATCTCCGGCGGCGGCCCGTCCGTTCTACGAGGTGCGGGGGCAGAACTCGGCGGCGAGCAGGGCCGGTTCGAGTGTCGGGTCCGTGACCCCGCCCGTGTTCACCCGGAAGGTGAGGACACGACGGCCGTCGACGGTGGCCGCGCTGCGCACGTAGCTCCCGGCGATGCGGCCGTTGTGTCCCCACACCGTGGTCCCGCACGGCAGTCTCACCGGGAACAGTCCCATGCCGTACGAGCCGTGTGCGGCACGGGTGCCGAGCATCTCGCGCAGCCGGCGCGGGGGCAGCAGTCGGCCGCCGAGCAGGGCCGCGTAGAAGCGGTTCAGGTCGGCCAGTGTGCTCACCAGCTCGCCCGCCGCGCCGGCCACGCGCGGGTCGAGCTCGGTGACGTCGGAGCCGTCGGCCGCGTACGCGCGGCCGTGCGGCTCGGGCAGTGACGCCCGGGCACCCGGGAACGAAGTGCCGTTCAAATGAAGGGGGATGATGATGCGCCGCTCGGCCTCGGTGGCGTACGAGTGGCCGGTGACGTGCTCGATGATCATGCCGAGCACCACGTAGTTGGTGTTCGAGTAGGCGAATGTGCCACGGGCGGAAGGGGGATGGGCGAGGGCGATGCGCAGGGCCTGAAGGGGAGTCACGGGGACAGTGCCCCCGGTCGTCGAGGTGAAGTCGTAGAGGCCGCTGGTGTGCTGGAGCAGGGAGCGCACGGTGATGTCGCGGCCGTCGTTGCCCGCGCCGCGCACCAGGCCGGGCAGATGGTCGTCGACCGGGTCGGACAGGGACAGCCGGTGTTCGGCGGCGAGTTGCAGGACGACCGTCGCGACGAACGACTTGGTGACGCTCCCCGCGCGGAAATGATCGGAACGGCCAATTCCGTTTCCGGTGTCGGCGAAGCGCGTCCCGGAACCGTCGTCGGCGAGCAGGGCGGCGGCGGGAGCGCCGCCGCGGGTCACCAGGCGGGCGAGCGCGGCCCTCGTGGTGCGGGCGGCGGGTGTGTGCGCGGCCACCGGGGCCGGCCCCGGCAGACCGCCCTGGACCATGGCCAGCAGCGTCAGGGACACGGGTATGACCAGAAGTGTCCGGGGTGTCCTGGCCCGTGGCATCGCTGGGTCCTTCCTCGTCGCGGCACATCATGAGGCACGTTCCTGTGCCCGGGAACGGGACGGCTCCGGGGCGCGGGCGAGCCGCCGGCGGGGTCCGGGCGTCTCACTGGCCGAGCAGTTGCGGTTCCAGGGGCCCCCAGGGCGCTGGGCACTTGTCGGGTGAGGGACAATGAAGGCTCTGTCAGGGCGGGTTGCATGAGGGGACGCATGTCGGAGGCGGAGCGGGCGGGAGCATCCCGTCAGGACAAGAGCGAACGTCTCCTCGCCGGTCGGTACCGGTTGGGGGACGTTCTCGGCCGCGGCGGCATGGGCACGGTGTGGCGCGCCGAGGACGAGACCCTGGGCCGCACGGTCGCCGTGAAGGAGCTGCGGTTCCCTTCGGCCATCGACGAGGACGAGAAGCGCCGGCTGATCACGCGCACCCTGCGGGAGGCCAAGGCCATCGCGCGGATCCGCAACAACGGCGCGGTGACGGTCTTCGACGTGGTCGACGAGGACAACAGGCCGTGGATCGTCATGGAGCTCATCGAGGGCAAGTCCCTCGCCGAGGCCATCCGCGAGGACGGACTGCTCACGCCGAAGCGCGCCGCCGAGGTGGGTCTGGCCATCCTCGACGTGCTGCGGGCGGCGCACCGCGAGGGCATCCTGCACCGGGACGTGAAGCCGTCGAACGTGCTGATCTCCGACGACGGCCGGGTCGTGCTCACCGACTTCGGCATCGCCCAGGTGGAGGGCGACCCGTCCATCACCTCGACCGGCATGCTCGTCGGCGCGCCCTCGTACATCTCGCCGGAGCGGGCGCGCGGCCACAAGCCGGGACCGGCGGCCGACCTCTGGTCGCTGGGCGGTCTGCTGTACGCGGCGGTCGAAGGCGTGCCGCCGTACGACAAGGGCTCCGCGATCGCGACGCTCACCGCGGTGATGACCGAGCCGGTCGAGCAGCCCAAGAACGCGGGCCCGCTGGAGAACGTGATCTACGGCCTGCTCGCCAAGGATCCCGAGCAGCGGCTCGACGACGAGGGCGCCCGCGCCATGCTCGTCGAGGTGCTGCGCAAGGCCGGGCCCGAGAAGAAGGAGCCCGAGCCGCAGGACGCGACGAGGGTCGTGGCCATGCCGCCGCTGCCGGAGGAACCGGCGGGGCGGGGTGCGGGCGGCTCCGCGTCCGGCGCCAAGAAGGGCGAGGAGCCCGCGGAGCGGCTGCGCGGGGCCCTGCGTTCGGTGCGCAAGGCCGCGACCGCGGCCGGGGCCGCCACGGCGGCGGCCACGGCCCGCGCGAAGTCGGCCGGCGGCGCGGACGCCTCCGGGGCGGAGGGAGCCGCCGTGACGGCCTCCCCGAGCGCGGGCGCGGGGTCCGGCACGGACGCCGGTACGGCCGGCGGGACCTCCGCGCCGACCACCACGGTGAATCCGTCGGTGCCCGGGCGGACGAGCGGTTCCGACGGCAAGCGCGGTGGCGCGGGCTCCGGCTGGCCGGTGGCGCCCGAGCGTCCGGCACGCCCGGTTCCCAAGGCCTCGCTCACGGATGTCGTGCCGCTGCGGACCCTGGTGATCATCGCGGTCGTCCTGGCGCTGGCCGTGGTCGGCACCGTGCTGGCCATCACGCTCGGCGGCGGGGACGACAACGGAGCCAAGGGCGGCACCGGTGGCGGCGCCAAGGCGACCGCCTCCGCCGGAACGGGTTCCGGGAACGCGAAGAGCGGCGACACCGGCAAGAGCGGTGCCAAGGACAAGGGCAAGAGCGACGCCGCCCACACCGACAGCGACGACAAGTCGGGGTCGACCTCCGGCTCGGACGGTTCCTCGGACACCCCGTCGGACCCGGGCTCGGACACGGGCGCGTCGGACGGTTCGGGCTCCGGCGGCAAGGAGGCGGGCTCGGGTTCGGGTTCCACCGCCGTGAAGACGTACACGAGCGGTCAGGGCTTCTCGATCGGGCTGCCGAAGGGATGGAAGTACCAGTCCCAGGACGCCGCGGGAGCCCGGTTCACCGGACCCGACGGGCAGAAGCTCCTCGTGGGCTGGACGTCGACCCCCAAGGACGACCCGGTCGCCGACTGGAAGAACCAGGAGCGCTACATGACGCGCTCCCAGTACTCGAGGATCCGCATAGAGAGCGTGAGCTACCGGGGCTGGAACACGGCCGACTGGGAGTTCACCTCCGAGGACGGCGGCACCACGTTCCACACGATCGACCGCGGATTCGTCGTGAACTCCCACCAGGGGTACGCGCTGATGTACACGGCGAAGGACTCCGCCTGGGACAGCGCGCTGCGCAAGAGCACCTGGGCGACGCTGACCGGGACGTTCCAGCCGAAGAAGTGACGCGCCGCTCACCGAGGGGTGCCGTTCGGAGCGGTCCGGGTCCACGACCCCGGCCGATCCGGACGGCACCCTCAGGTGACGGTCCGCGACGAAACGGGGCCCGAGATCTCGCATCCCCGCTCTGCGGATTGCCTCGGGCACGTATCGTGAGTGGTTGCGGACCGAACGAAGCCACAACGGAACGCACGGCGAACGGAATTGACCAACCGGTCGGCTGGGGGAGCATCGTGGACGACTACGCGGGACGGGTACTCGCCGACCGCTACCGCCTGCCCCTGCCGCCCTCCGACGCCTACGAACTCGCCGAGAGCCGCGCCTTCGACACCTACAGCGGGCAGGAAGTCCTGGTACGGCAGGTGCCGTTGCCCGAGGTCGTCGAGGCCGAGATGCTCGACGCGGACGGACTGCCCGACGGATTCGTGGCCAGGGACGGCGGCGTGCGGCGGGCGTCGGCCCGCACCACCCGGCGGCCCACCGAACCGGCGGTCCTGCGCGCGATCGACGCGGCACAGGCCGCCGCGCGCATCCCCGACCACCCCCGGCTCGACCAGGTCTTCGACGTGTTCGCCGAGGGCGGGTCGCTGTGGATCGTCAGCGAACTGGTGCCCGCCCGGCCGCTGGCGGCGCTGCTCGCCGAGAAGCCGCTCAGCCCGTACCGCGCAGCGGAGGTCGCCGCCGACGTCCTGACCGCGCTGCGGGTCCTGCACGCGCACGGCTGGGTGCACCGGAACATCACCGCGCGCACGGTCCTCGTCTGCGACGACGGACGTGTCCTGCTCACCGGGCTGGCGGCCGGGGCCGCCGAAGAGGCGCTGTGCGGGTACGACCCGGTGCCGGCGCCCGAGGACGACTTCACGGCCGGCGGCGGGACCGGCCCCGGCGCCGGGCGGCCCGACCCGGGTCCGGCCGGGCGGGGCGCCTCCCGGGGCCCCGCCGGAGGGACCGGATTCGGCGGTGCCCCCCGCGGTGTCGCCGTGGCGGCCACGAGCGGCGCCGACGCGGAAGCGGCCCGGCGCGCGGCGATCGAGGCGCGCGCCGAGCAGGGAACACCGGTCCCAGGGGCACCGGTCCCCGGCGCCCCCGTGGCGGGCCGGGCCCCCCGCGCGCTGGAATCCGGAGGTCCGGCGGGCCGGGGCCGTCCGACGGGAGCGGCGGCACCGGACGGCGGGCCGGAGACGGGCGGCGGACCGGAGGACGCCGGGGAAGACATCCGTGCCGCGCGCGCCGGAGCCATCGCCGCCTACCGAGCCCGAGCCCGTGCCGCCGCCCGCGTCCAGGGAGAGTGGAAGGGCGGCGACCCGCTCGCCCTTCCCGCGCCCCGGCCCTCGGCACCCGGCGAGCAGACCGCCCAGGACGGCCGGTACGGCACCTCGCCGCACTCCCCGCAGGACCGGACCCCCGCCTCGCCGCAGCTCCCCGGCCAGGGCGAACGGCAGCACCCCCACGGCACGCCCCCGGGCCAGATAGCCGACCCGTACGGAGTCGGCGGCACGAGCAGGTACGGAGTCCAGCCGCGGCCCGGCGGGGACGACGGCAGGGCGCGCCCCCCGTTCGCCGCTGGATCGGCGCCGGGGCCGGACGACACGGCGTACGGCCGTTCGGCGCTCGCGCCGGGACAGACACCCCACGGCACCGGACACGGCGACCGTCCCGGCGCTCCCGCCCCCGGTCGGCCGGTGGGCGGCGACCGGGCCGCGTACGAAGGCCGCCCCGCCGGCGGGTTCCAGGCCCCGCGCGGCACCCAAGTGCCCGTGCCGCCCGGCGGATTCACGGACCCAGGACACGCCCGTCCCCCCGGTCCCACCCGCGTGCCCGCGCAGCACTCCGCTCCGGCCCCCGCCCCCGCCCCGCACCGTCCCGGCGTCGGCTGGGGCGACCCGGCCGCCGGGACGCCGCCGCGCCGGGGACCGGCCACCGCGCTCGCGGCCGAGCGGGCCCGGCAGGCGCGGATGGCGGTGGTCGGACCGGTCACCGAGCGCTGGGCGCCCGAGCAGGCAGGACCGGTGCACGAGAACTGGCAGCTGGCGGCCCCCATCGGACCGGCGACCGACCTGTGGGCGCTCGGCGCGCTGCTCTTCCGCGCCGTACAGGGCCACGCCCCGTACCCGGAGGAGAACACCGCCGAGCTGGTCCAGCTGGTGTGCGCGGAGCCGCCCGCCTTCGCCGAGGAGTGCGGGCCGCTGCGGCCCGTCGTGGAGTCGCTGCTGCGCCAGGACCCCACCGAGCGGCTCGACTTCGAGGAACTGCGCGGCTGGCTGCGGTCGTTGGTGCGCTCCGCGCCCGAGCCCGAGGCCGGGACGCACGTCGTGTCCGTGCCGCCCGCCGATCCCAGCCGGCTGCCGATCGTGCGGCGCCGGGGCGAACTCGTGCGCAGGCGCAGGGCCGGGCTGCCCGCGACCAGTCCGCACGCCCGTCACAAGCGCGCCAGGCGGGAGAACGCCCCGCCCCGCAGGCTGGGCCGCAACCTGCTCCTGCTGGTCCTGCTCCTGCTGGCCGCCGCGGTCGCGTACGCGGTCGCCTTCATGCCCAAGGCGGACCGCAGCGGCACCGGTTCGGAGCGGACGGGGGCCGCCGGACAGGCCGGTCCCGCCACCCCCGCGGGCGGCGACCCGACGGCGAGCGGCGGGCCCACCTCGGACCAGACCTCGCCGGACCCCGGCAAGAGCCCCTCGGGGAAGTCCAGTTCGACCGCCTCGCACACCAGCCCCGACCCCGGTGTCGCCCAGGGGTTCACCCTCCGCAAGGACCCCGAGGGATTCCAGGTCGCCGTGGCGAGCGGCTGGACCCGCTCGCCGAGGAACGGAAGCGGCCAGATCGTCTACTCCCAGGGGGACTTCGAGCTCATCGTCGTCCCCGGCCGCGACGGCACGGGCACGTACGGCAGCGACCCGATGACCTATCAGCGGGAGAGCGAGAAGGAGTTGCAGCCCTTCCGGGACTCGACCTGGGCCACCTCCAGCGGGATGCGCCGGATCGACGTGGGCGGCAAAGCGATGGCCGAAGGACAGTTCACCTGGCAGGACACGGCCGGGCATTCGCTCTACGTGCGCAACCTCGCGATCCTCGTCTCAGGGCACTACCACGTGGTGCAGGTGCGCGGCCCGGACGCCGAACGCGACGAGGTGACCCGGCTGTACGAACAGGCCTCGTCGACGTACCAAGTCACCCGCTGAACAACCCATTTGTCCCGCCGCGCGCCGCGTATGCGCAGGCGGGAGCGGCTGAACGCCAAACGGTTCCCTTCCGTACAAGGAAGGGACAACCGTCACAGTGCGGTCTCCGTACGACCCCGCTTGTTCCCAGGGTGGGCACCGCTCTTTAGTCTGACCCTGTCAAGACCATTGCGGGGAAACGTGAATCAGATGCAGGGCCTGCTCCTCGCGGGCCGCTACCGGCTTGTCGAATCCATCGGCAGCGGTGGCATGGGCCGGGTTTGGCGCGCCCACGATGAGGTGCTGCACCGCGCCGTCGCGGTCAAGGAACTGACCGCCGCGCTCTACGTCGCCGAGAGCGACCTGGCCCGGCTGCTCGCCAGGACCCACGCCGAGGCACGGGCCGCGGCCCGGATCAACCACTCCGCCGTCGTCACCATCCACGACGTGCTGGAACACGACAACCGGCCGTGGATCGTCATGGAACTGGTCGAGGGCAACTCGCTGGCCGACGAGGTCAAGGACCGGGGGCGCCTCGAACCGGCCGAGGCGGCGCGGATCGGGCTGTGGGTGCTGCGCGCGCTGCGCGCCGCGCACGCGGCCGGGGTGCTGCACCGCGACGTGAAGCCGGGCAACGTCCTGCTGTCGCCCGACCGGCGGGTCCTGCTCACCGACTTCGGTATCGCGCAGGTCGAGGGGGACACGACGATCACGCGCACCGGCGAGATCGTCGGCTCCGTCGACTACCTCGCGCCCGAGCGCGTGCGGGGCCATGTCCCCGGCCCGTCCTCCGACCTCTGGGCCCTCGGCGCGACGCTGTACACGGCGGTCGAGGGCAGATCCCCGTTCCGCCGCACGTCCCCGATCGGCACGATGCAGGCCGTGGTGGAGGAGGAACCTGCCGAAGCGGTCAACGCGGGAGCGCTGGGGCCCGTCCTCGCCGCGCTGCTGCGCAAGGATCCGGCCGAGCGGCCCGGTGCGGCGCAGGCCGAGCAGATGCTCGCCGACGTGGCGGAGGGGCGACTGTCCGGTGCGGCGCAGTCGCATGCGGTGGCGGGGCCGGCCGGGTACGACACCGCGGAGACGGGGACCGGTATCGGCACCCGCTCCCAGACGGCCGTGGTGACGCCGTATCCGCAGGGGACGGCCGGGGTCGTGCCCGCGACGTCGAAGCGGCACCGCCTGCGTACGTTCGCGCTGGTCGTCGCCCTCGCCACGATCGTCGGCGGGGGTGTCGCGGTCGGCCTCCAGCAGTTCGGCACGAGTGACCGCCACGGCGACTCCGCCTCCGGAACGTCGACCCCGAAGGCCGACACCACGCCGGGCGGCGACGGCGGCCAGGGGACGGTTCCCGCCGGCTGGGAGCGGCTCGACGACCCGGTGGGCTTCAGCATCTCCCTGCCCCGGGGATGGAAGCGGTCCGTGTCCATCGACAAGGACGGTCTCCAGCAGGTCGACTACTCGCCCGACAAGGGCAAGCACCTCGTGCGGGTCGCCGTCGACACCGCGCCGGACTTTCCCACCTCGTACGAGCACATGAGCGACCTGGAATACAGGGTCTCGCGGCGGCTCGTGGACTACAAGAAGCTCACCTTCAAGAAGGAGCTCTTCCGCGACCAGCCGGACCTGCGCTGGGAGTACTCGTGGAACGCGCTGGCCAAGGACCCGCCGCACTACTTCCCCGGGCCCTACCACGCGATCGACGTCGGCTACATGAACCGCGCGGGCACCGAGTACGCCCTCTACTCGGCCTCACCGGCCGCCGACTGGGCCACCACCAGCAAACAGTTCGACTGGATCCTGCGGAGCTTCAAGGAGAACTGACCCGGCCGGAGCGGACGTTTCCGCTCCGGCTTCCCCTGAGCGTGCCCGCCGCTGTCCTGGAGTGGTGGCACAGTGGCCGGTCGCTGCCACGGAAGACGTTCGTCCGGTGCGGCATGATGGGGCACATGGGGACCGAGGGGGAGAACGTCCGGCTGATCGCGGGGCGTTATCGGCTGGAGACCAGGATCGGCCGGGGCGGCATGGGTGTCGTCTGGCGTGCCACCGACCAACTGCTCGGCCGCAGGGTCGCAGTGAAGGAGCTCGCCCTCGACGACTCGCTCTCCGCCGAGGAGTCCCGGCTCCAGCGCGACCGCACCCTGCGCGAGGCGCGAGCCGTCGCCCAGCTGCACCACCCGCACATCATCGTCGTCCACGACGTCGTCGAGGACGACGAACGCCCGTACATCGTCATGGAGTTGATCGACGGCGGCTCCCTCGCCGAACGGATCTCCGCGAACGGCCCGGTCGACGCCCGCGAGGCCGCCCGTATCGGCATCGACCTGCTCGGAGCGCTGCGCCGCGCGCACGAGGCGGGCGTCCTGCACCGCGACCTCAAGCCCGCCAACGTCCTGGTCGAGGCCGGCACCGACCGCGTCGTGCTCACCGACTTCGGGATCGCCCAGGTCGCGGGCGCGACGACCCTCACCGAGACCGGCGCGTTCGTCGGCTCGCCCGAGTACACCGCGCCCGAACGGATGGCCGGGGCGCGCACCGGCCCCGAGTCCGACCTGTGGTCGCTCGGCGTGCTGCTGTGCGCGGTGCTGAGCGGGGCGTCCCCCTTCCGGCGCGACTCCCTCGGCGGCATCCTGCACGCGGTCGTCGTCGACGAGATCCGCCCGCCGGCCCAGGCCGCGCCCCTGCTGCCCGTCGTACGCGGGCTGCTGGAGCGGGATCCGGAGCGGCGGCTCGACGCGGCGGAGGCGGAGCGGATGCTGCGCGCCTTCCGGGACACCGGCCGCACCCCGCGGCTCCTGGTCCCGTACACGCCGACCCGGCGGGACGTGCCCAAGGTGTCCCTGCGCAGACCCGCCCCCGAGCCGACGCCGGCCTCCGCCGCCGTGGCCGGCCAGCCGCCCCGGCAGTCCACCCGCAGTCTCCTGGTCGCCGCCGCCCTGGTCGCCGCCATGGCCGGTGCCGGCGTGTCCGCGGCCGCGCTGCTGGTGGGCGGCGGCGGGCACGGCGGACCGGCCTCGTCGAGCGCGCCGGGCACACCCGGCACCCCGAGTACGTCCTCCACCGCGCCCGGTGCCTCGGGCACGCCGTCGGCCCCGGCCCACGCGGCCGGCCCCACCGTCACCGTGACCAGCCGCCGGACGCCGTCCGCCCCCGCCCGCACCGCGCCCTCGGGCTACCGCGTCGCCTCCGACCCGAACGGCTTCTCGCTCGCCGTACCGGACGGCTTCACCCGCGATCCGCAGGGGGAGCGGATCTTCTACATGTCACCGGGGGAAACCTTCCGCATCGGCGTCAAGGTGGCCGACCCCGCGGCGGGCGGCCCGCTCGGCGTGATGCAGCGCGCGGACGCCTCCGGGCCGGCGAACAACCCCGGCTATCACGACGGCACGGTCGCCCGGACGGTGCACGACGGACACACCGCCGCCCTCTGGGAGTTCAGCTGGAACGGCTTCACCACGGCGGAGGGCCCCCGGCACACCTACGACCTGTGCTGGGAGCAGGGCGGCCGGATGTACGACGTCTGGGTCTCCGCGCCGGTGGGCCGGGTCACGGAGGCGAAGGAGTACTTCGACGTGGCGGTGGACACCTTCGCGGTCCCGTGACGGAGAGGGTCCGCAACCGGGAGATAAGGGATGCCCGCGTCACGGGTCTGTGACCGCTGGGGGCGGAGGCTGGATGACGCCGTGCCCGCCGCGATACAGATGAACCCATGAGCGACGACGGGGGAGTCCCTCACGGGGGCGACGCGACGACGAGTTTCAGTCTGCAACCGCCGAGACCCGTGACGCGGGAACCGCGGGCGCAGCAGGGCGCCATCGTGCCGGGGCCGCCGGCCGAGGGCGGGGCGCGGGGCACGGCTGCGGAGGACGGGGCGGCGGACCGGCCGGCGGAGGCCGCGGTGTACGCCGGGCAGCCCGGGATCCCGGTCGCGGTCCCGTACCCGGGCAATCCCTACGCCACGCCCGCCGCGACGCTCGCTGCCACGCCCGACGCCACGCCCGAAGACGCGTCCGGCGCCACCGCCCCGGACCGGTCGCCGACCCCCGCCCCGGACCGGTCGCCGACCCCCGCGGCGGAACCGGGGGCGGGCCGGCTCGTCGCAGGGCGCTACCGCCTGCTCGGCAGGCTGGGACACGGCGGCATGGGCACGGTGTGGCGGGCCAGGGACGAGACCGTGGACCGTGAGGTGGCCGTCAAGGAGCCCCGCGTCCCCGACCACCTTCCCGAGCGCGAACGGGCCAACGCCCACGAACGGATGCGCCGCGAGGCCCGCGCGGCGGCACGGCTCGACCATCCCGCCGTGGTGAACGTCCACGACGTGGCGGTCGTGGACGGACAGCCCTGGATCGTCATGGAGCTCGTGCGGGGCCGCTCGCTCGGCGACGCGCTGAAGGAGGGCACGCTCGACGGCCCGGAGGCCGCGCGCATCGGCCTGGAGGTCCTCGGCGCCCTGGAGGCGGCGCACGCGGCGGGCGTCCTGCACCGTGACGTCAAGCCCGACAACGTGCTCCTCGGCCCCCACGGCCGTGTCGTGCTCACCGACTTCGGCATCGCCCGCATCGACGGCGACACGAGCCTGACGGACACCGGCGGCTTCGTCGGCTCGCCCGAGTACGTCGCCCCGGAGCGGGTGCTGGGAGTGCGCCCGGGCCCCGCCTCCGACCTGTGGTCGCTCGGCGTGCTGCTCTACGCCGCCACCGAGGGAGTCTCGCCGTTCCGGCGCAGCAACACCCTCGCCACGCTCCAGTCGGTCCTCAACGCGGCGCCGGCCGCGCCCTCCTCGGCGGGTGCCCCGCTGGCGGAGGCGATCAGCGGCCTGCTGGCCAAGGAGCCGTCCCGCCGTCCCGCGGCGGCCGAGGTGCGGCGCCTGCTGGAGGAGGCGGTACGGCAGCCGGCCCCGACGCGGGTCGAGCGGTTCGAGGGCGGCGGGGGCCCGGGCGGCGCCCCGGCAGTCTCCGGCGGGGGCGTCCGGATCGGCCGCAGGGCCCTGATCGGCCTCGTGGCGTCGTTCGCGGCCGTGGTCGTCGCGGGGGCGGCGACGGCGTACGTGGTGATCAAGGACCCGTTCGCCGGTCCGCTGCCGGACGGCTGGCGGAAGCGGCACGTGGCGGACGTCGCCGCGACGCTCGCGGTGCCCGCGGAGTACCAGGTGGGGACCCCGGACCGGAAGACGGACAAGGCGCACTGGGTCACGTACACCGACTGGAGCGGGAGCATCTCGGTCGGGCTGAGCCTCGCCCTGAAGTCCGAGGACACGAGCAAGGAGATCAAGGACTCGGCGCGGGCCGAGATGTACGCGGACGACGGAGAGTTCAAGGCGAGCGGCGCCTACATCCTGAACATGCCGGCCGGTCCCCGGACGAAGCCGGACGCCAGGACGACGTACCGGGGCAGGGAGTCCGCCGAGAACACGGTGGTCTACAAGACCGACGACAGCCAGAACCCCCGTCCGCGCGAGGTGCGGTTCTTCTACTACAAGTCGAAGTCCGGCGACATGTACCGGCTCACGGTCAGCTATCCGGGCCGTGGTGACTTCACCGCGCGGGGCCGTGAGGTCGCCGCGGCGGCGATCGCGAACCTGGAGGTCGACCGACCGTGATCGCCGGACCGACAACGCCCTGATCAGCGCATTTGCTGCCAGTGATCACTGGCAGTGTGTGAGTACTCCGTGAAAGGCCATTACCGACGGGTACCCAAAGGGAGCGAGGAGGCATACTCTGCGCCTCATGACGGACTCGCAGGCCGCGGAGCAGGCCACGGAAAGCACCGGCGCCGACGAGGCGGCCGGTACCGACACAGCGGTCGGCGTGGCCGCCGCGACGGACGCGGACCTGGCGTCCGCCGCCGACGCGGACACGGCGGGCGACACGGCGAACCCCGAGGGGACGCCCGTAGCCCCGGAGCCCGCGGCCGTGGCCGAAACGCCGGCCGTCGCGGAGACGCCCGCCGCAGCCGTGGCCGAAACGCCGGCCGTCGCGGAGACGCCCGCCCCCCCCGCGGCCCTCGGCACCAACCCGATCGCTCCCTCGCCGGCAGGCGCCCGCACCGCCGCCGACGTGGTCACCCCCGAGCTCGTCGCGCAGCTCACCAAGGGGGTCGCGGGATCCGGGCGGACCGCCAACCACACACCGTTCACCGGCGAGAAGCTCGCCGACGTCCCCGAGTCCACCCCGGAGGACGTCGAGAAGGCCTTCGAGCGGGCCCGTACCGCGCAGAGCGCCTGGGCGGCCACCCCGGTACGGCGCCGCGCCGCCGTCCTGCTCCGCTTCCACGACCTCGTGCTCGCCCGGCAGGCCGAGGTCCTGGACCTCATCCAGCTGGAGACCGGCAAGACCCGGCTGCACGCCCACGAGGAGATCCAGGCCGTCCTCATCGCCGCCCGGCACTACGGGCTCAAGGCACCCTCGTACCTGCGTCCCAAGCGCCACGCGGGCGCCATGCCCACCCTCACCAAGGTCACCGAACTGCGGCACCCGCGCGGTGTCGTCGGGCAGATCGCGCCCTGGAACTACCCGCTGGAGCTGTCCGTCGGCGACGCGATCCCGGCGTTCGTCGCGGGCAACGCGGTCGTCATGAAGCCCGACACCGAGACCTGCCTGACCGCCCTGTGGGCGCGCGACCTGCTGATCGAGGCGGGACTGCCCGCCGAGGTCTTCCAGGTCGTCATCGGCGACGGACCGGTCGTCGGACCCGAGGTCGTCCGGCACGCCGACTACGTCTCCTTCACCGGCTCGACCCGCACCGGCCGCGAGGTCGCCCAGGGCGCGGCCGCCCGGCTCGTCGGTGTCTCCCTCGAACTCGGCGGCAAGAACGCCATGGTGGTCCTGGAGGACGCCGACCTGGACAAGGCCGCCGCCGGCGCCGTCCGCGCCTGCTTCTCCTCCGCCGGCCAGCTCTGCATCTCCATCGAGCGGCTGTTCGTCCACGAGTCGGTCGCCGACGCCTTCATCGAGCGGTTCGCCGCCAGGACCAGGGCCATGCGGCTCGGCACGTCCCTCGCCTTCGGGGCGGACATGGGCTCGCTGGTCGGGGAGCGGCAGCTGGAGACCGTCACGCGGCACGTCGAGGAGGCCGTCGCCAAGGGGGCCACGGTCGTCGCCGGCGGGGTCGCCCGGCCCGACGTCGGCCCGTACTTCTTCGAGCCCACCATCCTCGACGGCGTGGAGGCCCCGATGGCCGTCTGCGCCGAGGAGACCTTCGGGCCCGTCGTCTCCATCTACCGGTTCGCGACCGAGGACGAGGTCGTCGAGCGAGCCAACTCCACGTCGTACGGCCTCAATTCGTCCGTCTGGACGAAGGACGGGCGGCGCGGCCGTGCGATCGCGGCCCGGCTGCGCACCGGCACCGTGAACGTCAACGAGGGCTACGCGCCCGCGTACGGCAGTGTCCAGTCGCCGATGGGCGGCATGAAGGACTCCGGTCTCGGCCGCCGGCACGGCTCCGAGGGCATCCTCAAGTACACCGAGGCGCAGACGGTCGCCCACCAGAGGCTGCTGCCGATGGCGCCCTCGCTCGGCATGGACGACGAGAAGTACGCGGCGTTCATGAGCCGGAGCCTGAAGGTGATGAAGGCCTTCCGGCTGCGGTAGCCCGCGGTCCCATGACCGGATCCCCACGGTTCTCGAACGGTTCTTGACGGTTCTCAACGAGGAGAGCGGCACGTGTCACAGGAGAGCTCTGTCCAGGAACAGCCGGACGAGGGTACGCACGACGACGAGGGAACGTACGACTACGACGTCCTCGTCGTCGGCTCCGGCTTCGGCGGTTCCGTCACCGCCCTGCGGCTGACGGAGAAGGGGTACCGCGTCGGTGTCCTCGAAGCCGGCCGGCGCTTCACCCGCGACACCCTGCCCAAGAACTCCTGGGACCTCAAGAACTACCTCTGGGCCCCCCGGCTCGGCATGTACGGCATCCAGCGCATCCATCTGCTGGGCAATGTGATGGTGCTCGCCGGGGCGGGTGTGGGCGGCGGCTCGCTCAACTACGCCAACACCCTCTACGTCCCCCCGAAGCCGTTCTTCGAGGACCCGCAGTGGAAGGACATCACCGACTGGGAGGAGGAGCTGAAGCCGTACTACGACCAGGCCCGGCGCATGCTGGGCGTGCGGCTCAACCCCACCACGACCCCCTCGGACGTGCACCTCAAGGCCGCCGCGGAGCGGATGGGGGTCGGCGACACCTTCCACATGGCGCCCGTCGGTGTCTTCTTCGGCGACGGGCAGGACGCGGACGGGTCCGCCGGGGCGCGGCCCGGCGAGGAGGTCGCCGACCCGTACTTCGGTGGTGCCGGGCCCTCGCGCAAGGCCTGCACCGAGTGCGGCGAGTGCATGACCGGCTGCCGCCACGGCGCCAAGAACACCCTCAACGAGAACTATCTCTTCCTCGCCGAGAAGGCGGGCGCGGTCGTCCATCCCATGACGACCGTCGTGTCCCTCACCGACGACTCGCGGGGCGGCTACGCCGTCCAGACCCTGCCGACGGACGACCGGCGCAAGGGGGAGGGGCGGACGTTCACCGCGCGGCGGGTCGTTCTCGCGGCCGGCACCTACGGCACCCAGACGCTGCTGCACCGCATGAAGGCCGGAGGGCAGCTGCCGTATCTCTCGAAGCGGCTCGGTGAGCTGACCCGCACCAACTCCGAGGCGCTGGTGGGCGCGCAGACCGACGACCGCCGCTACCGCAAGGCGCACGGGAGCAACGCCGACTTCACCCGGGGCGTGGCCATCACGTCCTCGATCCACCCGGACGCGGACACCCACATCGAACCCGTCCGCTACGGCAAGGGCTCCAACGCGATGGGCGGCATGTCCATCCTCCAGGTCCCCTACGCCGAGGGCTCGTCGAGGGTGGCCGGATGGTTCGTCAACGCGGCCCGCCATCCGCTGCTCGTGCTCAGGTCGCTCTCCAACCGCCGCTGGTCCGAACGCACCATCATCGGGCTGGTGATGCAGTCGCTCGACAACTCGCTGACGACGTACCTCAAGCCGAAGGGCGCGGGCAAGGGCCTCCTGACGGCACGTCAGGGACACGGTGCCCCCAACCCCAAGCAGATCGAGGCCGCTTCACGGGCCGCCTCCGTGCTCGCCGAGGAGATCAACGGCTTCCCGGGCAGCAACGTCGGTGAGCTGATGGGCACTCCGCTGACCGCGCACTTCCTCGGCGGCTGCCCGATCGGCGCCGACGCGGAGGCGGGTGTCATCGACCCGTACCACCGGCTCCACGGGTACCCCGGCATCTCCGTCGTCGACGGCGCCGCCGTCTCCGCGAACCTCGGCGTCAACCCGTCGCTCACCATCACCGCGCAGGCCGAGCGGGCGATGTCGTTCTGGCCCAACAAGGGCGAGGCCGATCCGCGACCGGCCCCGGGGGCCTCGTACGAGCGTCTCAAGGCGGTCGAGCCGCAGAGCCCCGCCGTCCCCGCCGACGCCTTCGGCGCGCTGCGGCTGCCGTTCCTGGGCATGCCCGCGATGCCCCCGAAGCCGTAGGGCCCCGGCGGCCGCGGCCCCGGCCGCCGAGGAGGCCCGTGGAACGAAAGGAAGGACCTGCGCCCCCCTCCGAGCGCAGGTCCTTCTCTTCGTACGTGCTCTTCGTACGCGCCCGACGTGCGCGTCGGTCGTGCCGTGCCGAGCCTCGGTGCTACGCGCTCGCGCCGGACTTGCGGCGGCGGACGACGACCAGCGCGCCCGCGCCGGCGACGACGGCGATACCGCCGGCGAGGCCGATCATCGGCAGGGCGGAGCTGGAGCCCGTCGCGGCGAGGCTGCCGTCGACCTGCGGCGTGCTGCTCTTGTCGGCGGGCTTGTCCGAAACCGGGACCTTGCCGCCTTCCTGCGGCTTGGTGCCGCCGGTGTCCGTGCCGGACGAGACGATCTGGAACTTGTACGCGACCTCGCCGTAGCCGGTGCACTCCGCGTCGGCGTCGCCGTAGATGCTGGCGCCGAGGGAGAAGCCCGCGCCGACCGGGGCGCTGGAGTGCACGTTGATGCGGAGCGGGATGTCGACCTCGTAGTCGGGCTTGAGGGAGTCGGTGTAGCCGACGTAACCCACCGCGTAGCCCTCGGAGTCGACGTCCTCCCAGGTCCTGTCGTCCGGGTTGTACGCCTGGAGCTGGACCTTCTTGCTCTGGAAGAGGTCCTCGCCCGCCTTGTCGGAGGACGCGCCGGCGAAGAAGCCGAGGTCGCTCAGGGTGGAGTCGGAGTTGTTCAGGACGTTCAGGGAGAACTTGTGCCAGCCGCTGCCCGCCGCGATCTTGCCGGGCAGGCCCGTGATGGAGACGTCGACCTTGGAGTCCGAGCACTCGGAGGGCTCGGGCTCGGGGGACTCCGACGCCGACGCGGACGCGGAGGCGCTCGGCGCGGGCGACGACGCCGAGGCGGAGCCGCTCGGGGCCGGGGCGGACGCGGACGTGCCGGCGGACGCCGACGCGGTGGCCGAAGCCGAGTTGCCCGGCTCCGGGGCCGACGCGGACGCGCTCGGCGACGCCGACTCGGACGCGGACTCTGACACGCTCGCACTCGGGGACGGGCTCTCATCCGCGAACGCGGCCGGCGCGACCGACAGCAACGCGAGCGGGGCTATGGCAGCCGTCGCGGCCGCAGTGGCCATGGCACGGCGAAGCTTCATGAAGACCTCGGAAGTCCAGTGCGCCGTGAACTCGCGGCGCGATTATGGCGTTTGGTTGGCGGGGCACCCCCGCGTGCAAGCGCGGATGTGGCCGTTGGTTCTGGAGATGAGACCGGCGGGGCCCTGGAATGGTTGTCCTGCTTCTCACCGGATTCTTATGTGGGCTGGGTCACATCCGTGTGCGCCTTGCGCACGCCCGTTCGAGACGCTTAAAAAGGGCGTCGTGTCTGATCAGCAGCCCGGGGAGACCGGGGAACCTACCGTTCCTGACGATGTGTGGGAGCGCTTCGCGCGCGACAGCGAACGCGAGATCCGCGCCTCGGCCCCCAAGGAACCGTCCGCCCGTGCGCGCATGGTGACGGAACGTCTGCGCCTTCAGGACGAACGGGAGGCCGATCGGGCCGCCCGGCGCGGCGCCCGGAAGAAGGACCCGCGGCCGGCCGCGCAGCCCGAGGGCTGGCGGACGGGCCCCGCCTGGCGCGAGATGGACGGCCGCGCGGCACGGCGCCGCAGGGTGTGGGCGGTCCTCGGGGTCCCCCTCGCCGTCGCCGTGGCCGTCGTCGCGATGAAGCCGTCCCTGCTGCCGGGCGGCCTCTTCGGCTCCTCGGCCAAGTCCGCCGCGGCCGGGCCCCAGTTGCCCGCGGAGACCGCGGCCCCGACCGCCGCGCCCTCCGCCCGGGACTCCTCGACACCCGCCAGGAAGAGGCCGTTCGCCGGATCGCCCGCCGAGCGGTGGGCCGACGGCGCCGACGCGATCATCGTCCCGAAGGCCGCCCCGGTCGGCTCGCTCACCAAGGAGCAGGTGGCCACCGCGTTGCGGCAGACCAAGAAGCTGCTCGTCGGAGCGAACCTCGAACCGGCGACCGTGCGCGGCGGACGTCCGGACACGGCCCTGTCCGTCATCGACCCCAAGCAGCCCCGGATGCTCGACGACGTCAACCGCATGCTGCGCGCACCGGACAGGAAGCACGATCCGCTGAATCTCTTCAGCCGCTTCGACTCCCGGGAGGTGGCCCTGGTCGGGGACGTCGTCAAGGTGCGCGGCCGGATCACCTTCAAGGCGGGCGAGGACGCCGCCGTCGCCGTCCACGCCGACTACACCTTCGTCTACCCGGTGTCCCCGGTGCACGGGAACAAGGCCGAGGTGACCCGCACCATCGTCCGCCGCGTCCTCGACGTGGCGTTCTCCGACCCGAGGAAGTTCCAGGTCACCCCCGGCAAGCTGGTGATCCGCCACTACGACGAGAACATCGGCAACTCGGCCTGCGACGTCTACGACGGCTTCCTGCACCCGCAGTTCGTGTCGGCCATGTCCACCGCCTCCCCGTCCGGCAGCGCGTCGCCGACCGGCCCGGCCGTCGACCCGTACGACCGCAGCCGAGATCTGCGCGACGCCTCGACGGCCGGCTGCGGCACGGTGTCCCGCACCTGACGGCGTCCGTTCCCGGGCCCCCCGGGTCCGGTGAAGGGCCCGGGCACGGTGAAGGGCCCGGGCACGGTGAAGGGCCCCGCGGGACACATGTCCGCGGGGCCCTTCTTCCGACAGCACCGGCGTCAGGGCGGGCCGGTGCCTCGAAGCGGCGTCGGGGGATGCGCCGCTGATCACGGGAGCGGCCGGGCCGCGCGCCACGTCCCATGGGGGCGCGCACCCGACGACGGTCCGGAAAGATTTCCGTCGGGCGGCCCCGGGCGTCCCCGGGGCCGACCGTTCCCTTGAGCGACCGGGCTGCTGTCCCCTGCCGTCCGGTCGCACGACCTGGAGCGAGGTCCCACGACGTACGGCACGATCCGTACGTCTCATCGCTCCAGTGAAGCCACGCGTGGTTCTTTCGGGCCCGCCCCTGGCTGACACGGACACCTGAAGAAACGAAGCCCGCACCGCCCCGGATACGCGCCGTACGGGTGAGAGGCGATGCGTACGTGCGTACGCCGGGTACGCGGGCCGTGCCCCCGGCGGCGCGGCTCAGATCCGGCCGCGGCACAGTTCGAGCAGGGTCATGGCCAGCGAGGTGCCCGGCCTGCCGAGCGCGTCCCGGTAGTGGCCGAGAACCTCCATCTCGCGGGACAGGTTCACCCGGCGGCCGCCCGAGGTGATCCGGGCCTCCTGGATCACGGCCGAGACGGCCATCCGTTCCTGCACGAGACCGATGATCCGGTCGTCGAGGGCGTCGATGCGCTCACGGGCACCGGTGATCACATCGGCGGCCTCGTCGGTGCGGGCGCCGGTCTTGCCGAGTACGTCGGCCATGGTGGGGCTCCTCGGTGGAAGGGGTGCCCCGGAGCGGCAGGGCCCGGAAACGGCAGACGCCCCGGGCCTTGTCGGCCCGGGGCGCCTGGGAAGTCGCTTGTCAGTTGCTCAAGCGGCACGACCATGGCAGCCGGTGGGCCGGTTGCCATAGGTAAACAGGAAGGTCGTGTGCGTGAGCATGACGGCAGTATGCACGCCCGCGGCGGCGCCGGCCAAGCCGGTTCGGATGGTGAGACCGGAGGCCCGGAACCCGCTGGGCACCAGGTCTGCCGCAGCCCCGATGTCCGGTGGGCGCCGGGTCCGCCGGAGCCTCCGGCATCCGGGGGTGCCGGGCCCGCCGCGGCCCCCGTAACCCCGCGGGGGCCGGGCCCACCGCGGCCCCCGGTAGAATCGGCCGTACACACCCTTTTGCTCACCGCCGGAAGGCAGACCGTGCCAGAAGCGTCCCCCGCCGCCACCGACACCGTCCTGGTCGTCGACTTCGGTGCGCAGTACGCCCAGCTCATCGCCCGTCGCGTCCGTGAGGCCCGGGTCTACAGCGAGATCGTGCCGAGCACCATGCCGGTCCAGGAGATGCTCGCCAAGAACCCGGCCGCGATCATCCTGTCCGGCGGTCCCTCGTCGGTCTACGCGGAGGGCGCACCGCGCCTGGACCGCGAGATCTTCGAGGCCGGAGTCCCCGTCTTCGGCATGTGCTACGGCTTCCAGCTGATGGCCACGACCCTCGGCGGCACGGTGGACAACACCGGCGCCCGCGAGTACGGCCGTACCCCGCTGCACGTCTCGAAGTCCGGCTCCACCCTGTTCGAGGGCACCCCGGACGAGCAGCCGGTGTGGATGTCGCACGGCGACGCCTGCTCCGCCGCCCCCGAGGGCTTCACCGTCACGGCCTCCACGGACGTCGTCCCGGTCGCCGCGTTCGAGAACGACGAGAAGAAGCTCTACGGCGTCCAGTACCACCCCGAGGTCATGCACTCCACGCACGGCCAGCAGGTCCTGGAGCACTTCCTGTACCGCGGCGCGGGTCTCACCCCGTCCTGGACGACCGGCAACGTCATCGACGAGCAGGTCGCCCTGATCCGCGAGCAGGTCGGCACCAAGCGCGCCATCTGCGGGCTGTCCGGCGGCGTGGACTCCGCGGTCGCCGCGGCCCTCGTGCAGAAGGCCATCGGCTCCCAGCTCACCTGTGTGTACGTCGACCACGGTCTGATGCGCCAGGGCGAGACCGAGCAGGTCGAGAAGGACTTCGTCGCCGCGACCGGCGTGCAGCTGAAGGTCGTGGACGCGGAGGAGCGCTTCCTCACCGCGCTCAAGGGCGTCTCGGACCCCGAGGAGAAGCGGAAGATCATCGGGCGCGAGTTCATCCGCGTCTTCGAGCAGGCCCAGGCGGAGATCATCGCCGAGGCCGCCGAGGGCGAGGACGTCGCGTTCCTGGTCCAGGGCACGCTCTACCCGGACGTGGTCGAGTCCGGTGGCGGCACCGGCACCGCCAACATCAAGTCCCACCACAACGTGGGCGGCCTGCCCGAGGACCTGGAGTTCCAGCTCGTCGAACCGCTGCGCAAGCTGTTCAAGGACGAGGTCCGCATGGTCGGCCAGGAGCTCGGCCTGCCCGAGGAGATCGTCCAGCGCCAGCCGTTCCCCGGCCCCGGCCTCGGCATCCGCATCGTCGGCGAGGTGACCAAGGAGCGTCTCGACCTGCTCCGCCAGGCCGACGCCATCGCCCGCGAGGAACTCACCGCCGCCGGTCTCGACCGCGAGATCTGGCAGTGCCCGGTGGTCCTGCTCGCGGACGTGCGCAGCGTGGGCGTCCAGGGCGACGGCCGGACCTACGGCCACCCGATCGTGCTCCGCCCGGTCTCCAGCGAGGACGCCATGACGGCCGACTGGTCGCGGCTGCCGTACGAGACGCTGGCGAAGATCTCGACCCGCATCACGAACGAGGTCGCGGACGTCAACCGCGTCGTGCTCGACGTGACGAGCAAGCCCCCGGGCACCATCGAGTGGGAGTAGTCCTCCCAGGGGCGGGAGTGACCCTCCCGCCTCAGGTCCGCCTGAGCGTGCGCACCGGCACGCCGGGCTTCCAGACCTGGACGACCAGATACGTGTCGTCCTCCACGTAGGTCCGCGTGACCTCCGTCAGCTCGGTGCGGAAGAGGTGGAACGGCTCCGGCGGTTCCACCTCTTTCACGTACGCGGCCTTGGCGGGGACGCCGTCGCCCACCTCGACGGCCCGCCCGCTGATCCGTACGTCGCCGCCGCCCATGTCCGTGCCGGCCCCGGGGTTCGCCTGGAGCGCGAAACGCGGGTCGCGGCGCAGGTCGAGCACCTTGAGCGAGTCCGGCATCATGCCGAGCCACAGCTCGCCGTCGAGGAAGCGCACCTCGATGCCGCAGGTGCGGGGCGAACCGTCCTTGCGAAGGGTCGCGAGGACGTGATGGGTGAAGGCGCCGAAGCGCTGTTCGACGGTGCCGGCGAAGGCCGGTTCGGCGGTGGAGAGGGCTGCCCAGTTCATGGCACCGAGTCTGGCGCCCATACCCGACATCTCCTGTCGGGTATGGCCTGTGTTCCTCGGCGTTCCACATTTTTCTCTCACGGAACACCCCTGTTCTCCTGCGCTGACCCCGGGTAACTTCCGCTCGTACCGAACACGCCAGTGCTGGAGGACAGATGCACGGGTCCACTCCGCCGCTGCCCCGCCCGACCGACCAGCTGCGCTTCGCCATGCCGCCGATGCACGAGTCGACCGACGACGAGCGACGCCACCGCAAGGAGCGGCTGGCCGGTGCGCTGCGGCTGTTCGGACGGCTCGGCTTCGAGGACGGCGTCTCCGGGCACATCACCGCGCGCGACCCCGAGTACAGCGACTGCTTCTGGGTCAATCCCTTCGGCATGCCGTTCAAGCACGTCACCGTGGGCGACCTGGTCATGGCCAACCAGGAGGGCCAGGTGATCGAGGGCCGGTACCACGTGAACCAGGCGGCGTTCACCGTGCACTCCCAGGTCCACGCGGCCCGCCCCGACGTCGTCGCCGTCGCCCACTGCCACTCCGTGCACGGCCGCGCGCTCGCCGCCCTCGGCGACCTGCTCGACCCGATCACCCAGGAGAGCTGCGCCTTCTACGAGGACCACGCTCTGTACGACGCCTACACCGGAGTCGCCGTGGACGCCGAGGAGGGGCGCAGGATCGCGTCCGCGCTGGGCAGCCGCAAGGCGCTGGTGCTGCGCAACCACGGACTGCTGACCGTCGGGGACTCGGTGGACGCGGCGGCCTGGTGGTTCCTGTCCATGGAGCGGTCGAGCCAGGTCCAGCTCACCGCGAAGGCCGCGGGCCGGCCCGTCCTCATCGACCACAAGCTGGCGGTCGCCACCCGCGAACAGCTCGGCGGCGACCTGGTGGCGTGGATCAACTACCAGCCGCTCTGGCAGGACATCAGCCGCAGCGAGCCGGACCTTCTCAGCTAGTCCCGCGGCGGCGGCGTCCGCCGGGTTCCGTGACGGCTCCCCCAGGCGCTTCCCGGTCGGTGGGGTGCCGCTGGTGGAAACCCCGGAGGATCGCCGCCTTCGTCACGGTGAACTCCTCGTCCGTCAGGACGCCGTCACGGCGCAGCTCGCCCAACTCCCGCAGCCGGCGCAGCAGTACGTCGTGGTGGTCGGACTGCGACGGCACCAGCGGGGCCTGCCGGGGCCGTCCCGCGTCCGCCCCGGTGCGGGTGGAGGGATGCGGCAGCCGCGCCGTGACCGCCGTGGCGATCAGCGCGGTGAGCAGGTCGCGGCGGGGGCTGCCCCACAGATCGAGGGCGTACGGGTCCTTCTCCGGCGGCAGCGCGGAGCACTCCGTCCCACGCGTCGCGAAGCGCAGGAAACCGTCCCCGTGGCCGGAGTTGGGCAGCCATTCGACCCGGACCACGTCGTCCAGGTCGATGATCCGCGGCCCCGTCGCGCGTTTGACCCGGTCCGAGGTGTCCGCCCAGTCGATACGCACCCGCGTCCCGTCGAAGGAGACCGTGCCGTCGCTGGAGCGTACGGACACCGGGACCGGCGGCCCCGGAAGCAGATACGCCCCCGCCGGTTCCCTGGGAATCCGGTCGAGGAGCAGGGCGCGGCGGATCTCCTCGGCCAGGTACTCGGCGACCCCGGAAGGGTCGGTGCCGACCGACAGGCTGTAGGGGTCCGCCGCGTCGGGCAGCCGGCCCCCGGTCGCCTGGAGCAGCGGGTCGGCGCCCTCGCGCAGCCGCAGTCGCAGCCGGCCGCGCCTGCGCTCCGCCTCGTGGACGACGCCGGCCACCGCCTCCAGCGGAACGGAGATCTCCCCGTACGTCTGCCGGAACAGCGGCACGCTGCGGTGCAGTCCGGGCGTGATCCTGACCGTGCTGCCGTCGAAGGCCCAGCCGCCGTCGCGCTGGATGATCTCGGCCATGGACGAATTGTCGCAGCCGGGTCAACGGGGGAGTATTCGCTTCACCCGCGCCGAGCCGGCCTGGCGCATCGCATGGTGTTCCGTACGGCACAATTCGCTGTCGTCACAGGAGAGTTGCCGGGTGGGGGCGCGGCGGCCGGAGATTGGTGACATTTCGGCTCTACGGAGCCATTTCTGGCGCGGGAAGGCGGCAGCGGGCGTGGCGGTGCAGGAGACGGGACACGGTGCCGGGCCGGGGGGCGGCGGGTCGGGTGCCGGGTCGGGTGCCGGGCGGAGCGGTGGCCGGGGTGGCGGGGCCGGCGGGGAACCGGGCGGGGGATCGGGCGTGCACGAGGGCGGCTGTACGTGCGGGGACTGCCCGCACGGGGCGCGTACGGGGCACCGGCGCGCCGTCGCTGCGTTCCTCGCCAAACGGGACGCGCTGGCGTCCGGGCGGGGGCTGCCCGCCGGGGTGGCGCACTCCGCCTCCGCCTCACGGCAGTGGGTGTCCGACGAACTCACCCAGTCCGCGGACCTCGTCGCCGAGCGGGGCCGTCTGGAGGGCGAGGCGTGGCTCGGCCGTCTGTGGCGGTACACCGCGTACACCGTCTGGGCCGCCGTCGTCGTCCTCCTGCTCGTGCAGTCGCTCACCGCGATCGGGGCGGGCTGGACGCCGGCACGGACGGCGGGGCTGCTCGCCGCGGTTGTCCTGGCCGGACTGCTGAGCGGGGCGGCCTGGCTGCACCGGGCGCGGGGCGGGGCCCTGGCGCCGGTCATCGGTGAGGACAACCGGCTCTCCACCTCCCGCGCGGTGGCCGCCGGCTGGGTGCTGCTCGTGGTGTACGCGGTGCTCGTGCTGGTGGGACAGCTGGCGGGGGCCTCGGCTCACGGCCGCCGGGACGAACTCGTCGCCGGGCTCGAACTCGGCCGGGCCGCCGGTGTCGTGACCGTCGTCGCCGTGGTGTGCGGGGTCGCGGTGCTGGTGCGGCGGGTGGTGGGACTGCGGGTGCTGGGGCAGCGGCTCCAGAAGCTCCGCGCGGACCGGCCGCGGGCCGCGGACCTGCTGACCGACGATTCCGGGCGGGGCGCGTTCGCCGACATCCAGTACGTCGTGATCAGCGGGGTCGCTCTGGTGTTCGCGGCGGTGCGGCTGGCCAGGCGGCCGTCGCAGTTGCCCGATCTTCCGTGGGGGCTGGCTCTGCTCGTGCTGGTGTCGGCCGCGACCTATCTCGCCGGGAAGTACGCCGAGGGCGGGCGGCCGGTGATCCTCTCCGTGGTCCGGTCCCGTGAGGCGGGCGATCTGGACGCGCCGATCCGGACCGGGGACGACATCGAGATCCGGGGGGCGGGGTTCGTTGCGCCGGGGGCGCAGGGTGCGGACCGGTTGTCGCGGATGGTCGTGCGGATCGGGGCGGTGCATGTGCATGTGCCGCTGGTGCCGGTGTCCGGGGGGTTCAGCAATCCCACGGACGCGGTGCTGACGGTGCCGGTGCCGGTGGATGTGGAGCCGGGGCGGGTGGAGGTGCAGGTGGTCACGGCGGCGGGGGTCGAGACGAACCGGTACGAGATCGAGGTGACGGACTGAGGCCCGGTCTGGTCCGGGTCCAGGTTCGGTTCGGTGGGTGGGTCGGGGCCGTGCCGGTGCATCAGCCCGTCGCCGTTGGGTGAGGAGTGCACGTCGGTGGCGACGGGCATCGATGTACCGGCACGGCCCCTCGCGTTCGATTCCGGGTGCGGGTGAGATTTTCAGCCCCTCCGGCGTTTGAGGAGCGGGGGCTGGGGTGGAGCCCCGGGGGTGGTCTCTCCGCCGGTCGGCCCTTCGGGTTCCGGTTCCGGTTCCGGGGAGCGTTCAGCTCCTCTGGGGATTGAGGAGCGGGGGGGCGTGGGCGGAGCCTCGGGTTCGGGTTGGGTAGGGGCGGAGGGGGAGAAAAGACGGTTGTGGTCGGGGGAAGGGGGTCGGGGGGCGGAAAAGGGTTCCGGGGGGTGAGTCGGGGAACCGATTCGTACGTATGGTCTGTTGAGTGGTCAACGGCACGCGGGTGAGAGGTGGCGGAGAGCGATGACTCACGGTATGCGGACGGATACTCACACCCAGTATCTGGAGGAACGACGCGGCTGGCGGGAGACCGCCACGCGCTACTCCCTGCTGCCACTCCGGATCTTCCTGGGCGTCACCTTCATCTACGCCGGCCTGGACAAACTCACGAACAGCGCCTTCATGAAGGCCTCCGGCTCGGGTTCGATCGGCGACATGATGCGCACGGTGCGCGACTCCTCCGCCATCCCGGCCCTCGTGGACCTGTCCCTGAAGAGCCCCGTCGGCTTCGGCTACGCCATCGCCTTCGGCGAACTCGCCGTCGGGATCGGCACCCTGATCGGCCTGCTGGCCCGCCTCGCCGCGCTCGGCGGCGCGCTCATATCGCTCAGCCTGTGGCTGACGGTGAGCTGGGCCTCCGACCCGTACTACTACGGCAACGACCTTCCGTACCTGTTCTGCTGGACCCCGCTCCTGCTGGCCGGGGCGTCCTACTGGTCGCTGGACGCCGTGATCAGGCGACGGCGCCAGCAACGGAGCGCCTACTGACGCTCCGCGCCGCCGCTCCCTAGGAGTTCACGCCCCGCGGCCCCCGGGCCGCGCGGCGTCTGCGGACCGCGTGGTTCACGGAGGCCACGGCGCCCGCGAGGCACAGGCCGACGAAGATGATGGGGATCACGGCGAACCACGGGGTCTCCCACCAGCCGCCCGCGTCCCCGGCGTAGGCGATGCCCGCGGCGGTGAGGAAGAGGCCCGCGACCAGCTTTCCGGGCTGGAACTCATGACGCGGCACGGTCCACCTCCGCCTGGCCGACGCCGACCTGGAGGTCGAGGTCCACGGTGCCGCCCTTCTTGGCGCCCGGCGCCGGTGGCAAGGTCGCCTGTTCGTGCTTGCCCGGTTGCACGTCCACATCCTTCTTGTCGTCGCCCGGCAGCTGGATGTCCCCGACGCCCACCTCGGCGGTGAGCCGCACGGTCACGTCCTTGGGGACGATCACCCTCAGCCGGCCCGCGCCCACCTGGGCGCCGGTCTTGAGCGTCTGCCCCCCGGAGAGGTCGACCCGGCTGAGGTCGAGGGTGCCCACTCCCGTGCCCAGTTCGTATCGCGGCCGTACGTCGGCCACGGTCGCCGGGGTCCAGTTCGTCCGCACCCAGTGCGTGTCGATGTCCTTCGGCAGGGCCGCCGAGGCAGCGAGGAGCCCCGCCGTGACCACCGCGAGGAAGACCGTCCCCGCGCCCGTGCGGCCGCGCAGGGAACTCACGGCGATGCCCAGGCCGAACACGATGAGCGCCGCGGCGAGTCCGGCCTGGAGGCTGGTGCCGAGCGCCCGGTCGTGCCAGTTCAGGCCCGTCGTCAGGCCGCCCGCCAGGAGGGCGAGCAGGAAGATCCGGCCGCCGATGGGACGGGGTCCGCGCGGTCCGCGCTCGCGGTCCGCGCGGGCGTCGGGGCGTGAGGTGCCGCGGGCGATGTTGAGCGCGGCCGCCACATCGCGGTCCCGGGCCTCCACCGGGCCCCACATGTAACCGGTGCCGCCGACGTGCGAACCGTCCTTGACGATCGGGTCGCGCCACCAGGAGGGGTAGGAGTCGGGGGCGGGCGGTGCCTTCGCCTCCGGCGGGGCGTCCGCGGCGGCCTGCGCGGCCAGGGGGTCCGGGTCCGCGGCGCCGCGGTTCTGCGACCAGTACCCGGCGCCCGCCAGCAGCAGGGACAGGACGACGGCGAACGTCAGCACGCTGCCGTTCCTCAGCATGGACAGGAACACCCCGCAGCCGACCAGCGCGAACAGCACGGCGGTCAGCGCGGGGCCGTCGACCCGGCCGGTGAGCAGCTTGCGGACCTCGTTCTCCTCCTCGTCGTCGTACGGGACGAAGAGCCAGGCGAAACCGTAGAAGATGAGCCCGATGCCGCCGGTCGCGGAGAGCACCGCGAGCACGATCCGGAAGATCACCGGGTCCATGTCGCACTGCCGGCCGAGCCCTGCGCACACCCCGCCGAGCACCTTCTGCCGGCGGTCGCGCCGGAACCTGCTCGGCGCCCCGGAGGAGACGTCGGCGCCGGAGTCCGCCGGCCGTGCCGCGGCCGCTTCCCCGTGAGCGCGCGGCTCGCCGCCCGGAGCGGCGCCGGGGTCCGGCTCCGCCGCCGCGTGCTGCTGATCTGTCATGCGTCCATGGTGACGGGCGGGACGGCGCGGCGGGAGCCGGGACGACCCTGGCCGAACCCTGATATCCGCCCGGAGGGGACGCCGGGGACCGTTCGAACGCCGGTTCCCGAAGATCAGGGGAGTATCGGGGGCCGACCCTGATGCTCGGGTCCGCCGGGCGTGTGAACATCGGTGGCATGCCGGATGCCGCTGTCACGCCCGCCGACGACCCGAGGCCCCCGCGCAAGCTCTACCGCAGCAGCGACGGACGCTGGCTCGGTGGCGTGGCGCGCGGGCTCGCCGGGCATCTCGGGCTGCCCGTGGTCTGGGTGCGGCTGGTGTTCGCCGGGCTGTTCATGGCGGACGGGCTCGGCGCGCTGCTGTACGCGGCCTTCTGGTTCTTCGTGCCGCTCGGCGTCGGCGGTGTCGGCTCCGGCCGGACGCCCGCGTTCACCACCGAGACCTCGCCCGACGGCCGGCGCAGACTCGTGGCCCGCAAGCCGGACAAGGGCCAGATCGTCGCCCTTCTCCTCATGGTCGTCGTGGCGATGGTCTTCGTCGGCAACGTGAACCTCGGCGGCGGCACGAAGGCGTATCTGTGGCCGACGGTCCTCGTCGGCGCGGGCGTCGCCCTCGTCTGGCGCCAGGCGGACAACGCCCGGCGGGCCCGCTGGGCCGAGGTCGGCCGCCGCCGCCGTACGCTCACGCTGCTGCGGTCCGCGGCGGGCGTCCTGCTCGTCACCGCCGGCGTTTCCGGGATCTTCGTCCTCCAGGGTTCCGCGGCCCACCTCGGCTCGGTGCTCCAGGCGGCGCTCGCGGTCCTCGTCGGCGTCGCGCTGCTCGCCGGCCCGTATCTGATCCGGATGACCCAGGACCTCTCCGAGGAGCGCCTGATGCGCATCCGCGCGCAGGAGCGGGCCGAAGTCGCCGCCCACGTCCACGACTCGGTGCTGCACACCCTGACCCTGATCCAGCGCAACGCGGAGAACGCGAACGAGGTGCGGCGCCTCGCCCGCGCCCAGGAGCGCGATCTGCGGGCCTGGCTCTACAAACCGGAGGGCAGCGGCAAGGACGACGACGAGGGGCCCGGCACCCTCGCGGAGGCCGTCCGCGGCCATGCCGCCGAGGTCGAGGACAAGCACGGCGTGCCCATCGAGGTCGTCGTCGTGGGCGACTGCCCGCTCGACGACCGTCTGACCGCGCAGATGCAGGCGGCGAGGGAAGCGATGGTGAACGCGGCCAAGTACGGTGGCGAGGGCGGCGCCGTTCAGGTCTACGCCGAGGTCGAGGAAAGGACGGTCTTCGTGTCCGTCCGCGACCGCGGCCCCGGCTTCGACCTCGACGCGATACCCGCCGACCGCATGGGCGTCAGAGAATCGATCATCGGCCGCATGGAGCGCAACGGCGGCACGGCGCGGCTGCGCGCGGTGCCGGATGGCGGCACGGAGGTCGAGCTGGAGATGGAGAGGGCGGAGAAAACGTCATGAGCGAGACGAACGAGCCTGTGGAGTCCGGCGGTTCGGCGGCGGAGGCCCCCGCGTCCGCGGGCGACGCCCCCGAGGGCGGGCGCCGGGTGCGCGTGGTGCTCGTCGACGACCACCGCATGTTCCGTACGGGGGTCCAGGCCGAGATCGGCGAGACCGCGCGGACCGGCGTCGAGGTCGTCGGCGAGGCCGCGGACGTCGACCAGGCGGTCACGGTCATCACGGCCACCCGCCCCGAGGTAGTCCTCCTGGACGTCCACCTTCCCGGCGGCGGCGGTGTCGAAGTGCTGCGCCGCTGCGCTCCGTTGATGGCCGACGCCGAGCAGCCGGTCCGTTTTCTCGCGCTGTCCGTCTCGGACGCCGCGGAGGACGTGATCGGTGTGATCCGCGGCGGCGCCAGGGGGTACGTCACCAAGACGATCACCGGCACGGATCTGGTGGACTCGGTCTTCCGCGTCCAGGACGGCGACGCGGTCTTCTCCCCGCGCCTCGCCGGATTCGTCCTCGACGCCTTCGCCTCCACCGACGCCCCGCCCGTCGACGAGGACATGGACCGCCTCACCCAGCGCGAGCGCGAGGTCCTGCGCCTCATCGCCCGGGGGTACGCGTACAAGGAGATCGCCAAGCAGCTGTTCATCTCCGTCAAGACCGTCGAGTCGCACGTCTCGGCTGTCCTGCGCAAGCTCCAGCTCTCCAACCGCCACGAGCTGACCCGCTGGGCGACGGCGCGCCGGCTGGTCTGACCCGGCGCGCCCCACCGGTCGCATCCCGCGTCGATCACGCGACCCGGGCGGCCCCCGCGAAGGGCATCTCGCTGATCGGGGCCAGCCGCACGGGCGCCGACGGGTTCGGGGCGTGGATCATCTGGCCGTTGCCGACGTAGATGCCCACGTGTGTGACACCCGCGTAGAAGAACACCAGGTCGCCGGGCTGGAGTTGGGAGAGCGTGACCCGCTGCCCCGCGTCGATCTGCGCATAGGTCGTACGGGGCAGGGAGATGCCCGCGGAACGGTACGCGGCCTGGGCGAGCCCCGAGCAGTCGAAGGCGTCGGGGCCGGTGGCGCCCCAGACGTAGGGGCTGCCGAGCTTCGAGTAGGCGTAGGCGACGGCGGCCGCCGCGCGGGAGTTGGGCGCCGCCACCCCGGTGCCGGCCGCGGAGCCACCCGACGCGCCGGACGAGGCGACCGGCGCGGGATCGCGGGCCGCGTCGCGCGAGACGTGCTGCTGGTCGCCCGCGCCCCCGCGCTCCGCGTACTGCGTGCGCTGTTGCGGAGTGAGCCGGTCGAGCAACTGGCGTGCCGCGCCCAGCTTCTCGTTGATCGTCTTCTTCTGCCGCTTCAGCTCGGCCTGCCGCGAGGTGAGCGCGGACAGCTCGACGTGCGCCGCACCGCGCAACTGCTCCAGCTCGCGCAGCTGTTGGCGCACCCCGTCGATCTCCGCCGACTGCCGGGTGCCGACCCGCTCGGCGAACGCGGCTCCCTCCAGGTACTGGTCCGGGTGGTCGGAGAGGGCGAGCTGCACCACGGGGTCGAGACCGCCGCTGCGGTACTGCGCCGCCGCCATCGAACCCAGCGCGTCCCGGGCCGAGTTGAGCTTGTCCTCCCGGCGCGCCGCCTCGTCGCGGAGCTTGCGCAGGTTCGCCTCCGCCTGGCCGGCCTTCTCCTTGGCCCCGTCGTACTTCTGGGTGGCGGCCTCCGCCTCCACGTACAGCTTGTCGACCTGGGCCTTCACCTGGGCCGGGGAGAGCTGGGGGTCGGCGTGACCGACTCCGTCGAAGCCGGTGGCCGTCGCCGCGCCCGCGAGGGCGATGGTGGCCGCCGTGCGAGCCGTGTTTCCGCCGATCGAGCGCTGTTTGGCCTTGCGGTGCGCTGCCACGAGGGCCCACATCCTTCCGTGCGACCGCCCTTCGAGGTGCGGTCTGGCGGTGACACGTCCGGCGGCGGCTCACAGGGGGAGCGGCCGCCGCCGGACCTTCTTCGGCGGTGGTGTCCGACTGCCGTCCCTGGCCCGGACGGTGGTGGGGTGCCGGTCACCTGGTGGAGGACGCTAAACCTGCGCGTGCGCCGTTGGTAACGCTATGTACGGAACTATTGCGTTTGGATCGCGGAGTGACCGTATAGGGGTAATTTCCCGGCCGTCCGGCGCCGACTCGACGCGAGGTGATGACCGAAGCGGCGAATCCCGAGGCGTCCGTGCGATACCGGTGCTATGGGTGACGCGCGATGGTCCGGAGGAGAGGATGGGGCGACGGGGGCCGCAGGGGAGGGAGCGGCCACGGCGGGCGGAGGGGGCCGGAGGAGAAGGGGCGGCCACGGCGGACGGCGGCGGCCGGGAGAGGCGGCCCCGTCGTCAGGGGCGTGAAGGCGTGCGATTAGGCTCCGGCTCCATGGGCGTACTCATCCACCTCTTCGTCGGCCTGCACATCATCGGCATCGCCGCGCTCCTCGGCGGCTTCTTCACCCAGATGAAGGCCATGGGCAAGGGCACCGCCCGCTTCGTCCCGGCGATGCTGCACGGTGCGCTGACCATGCTGGTGACCGGAGTCGCCCTGGTCGGACTCAACCAGGCCGACGGCAACACGGTCAACACCGTCAAGATCGGCGTCAAGCTGGCCCTGCTGATCGTGATTCTCGGACTCGTCTACGTGAAGCGGGACGACGAGACGGTGGACAAGCGCCTCTTCGGTCTGGTGGGCCTGCTGACCGTCACGAACATCTTCATCGCCGTCCTGTGGACCTGAGCACCGCCCCCGGGACGGGACCTGATCGGCAGGCCTCGATCAGCGGAACCCGACCACCGGGACCCGGTCAGCGCCGTCGCTCCCGCGCGGCGGACCGGAAGGCGAGAGCGGTGACCACGGCCGCCACGAGCCACGCCGCCACCGCGATCCACAGCAGCACCTGGCCCGGCCCCTTGAGCCGGAAGACGTCGAGCGCGTCCGCGACCGCGAGGGCCGCCACCGCCGTCATCCCCATCGGGAAGACGGTCGACCACCGCCGCACGTCGCGGCGCGGGCGCGGCCACACCACCTCCGCGACGGCCAGCACGAGGTAGCAGACGAGGTCGAGCGCCAGCAGCGCGCCCGTCGTGGCGCGCAGGACGCCCTGGTCGTCGTTGTTCCACAGATACGGATTCACGTGGTGCGCCGCGACGAGTCCCGCCCCGGCCAGCGCGGAGATGCCCAGCGCGCCGGCCGCCACCCAGTGGTCCCCGGCCCCCTTCCGCACCTCCCAGGGGTCGAAGGACGCGAACGCGAGCACGTAGAGCGCGGTTCCCACCCAGAACAGCGTCATCGCGGCGTGCGCGAGCCAGTCCGAGCCAGCCTCGGTGGCGATCGCCGACCCGAGGACCGAGAGCCCTTGCGTGGCCACGCAGACGAGGAACACCTCGCCGGCCATACGGCGCCGCCAGTGCCGCAGGACGGCCAGGAGCAGGACCGGCCAGAGGACGGCCGACAGTGCGAGCAGGACCTCCGCGAGCCCCCGCCACCCCAGCACCGAGAACCGGGTGCCGAGCACGGTGGTCGCCGCGACCGCGTCGAGCCCCGCGGGCGTTCCGGCCCGTCGCGCCCACTGCTCCCGGTCGCCCAGCAGCCGGGCGAGGAAGTCCGAGGCGAGCCCGACCCAGGTGAGCGACGCGAGAACGAGCGCGATCCGGGAGAGGGTCTCGTGGCCGGTCAGATGCAGACCGATCGAGAGAATGCCGGTGGCCATGACGGCGGCCCCGGCGGCGGGTGCCCACCCCACCCACCAGGAGCGGAGCGGAATCATGTCCGTCATGTCCGGTGTGTCTGGCATGCGTCGATGCTAGGGACCCGCGGAGCGGTTGCGGGCGGGGCACGCTCGGGCGGGGGCGAAAACGCGGGGCGCGCGCGGGGACCGGTGAGCCCCGCGCGCGCCCCGCGATGCGGAGGTCCGGTCTACGCCGGGCGCACCACGCTGTGGATCGCCGACGTGCCGTCGTAGTAGATCGACTCCTCGCGGACGTACGCCCCCGGCTTCGGCGCGTGGATCATCATGCCGCCACCGATGTACAGGCCGACGTGGCTGATGTCGTCGTAGAAGAAGACGAGGTCGCCGGGCCGGGCGTCGGCGAGGGGGACCGTGGTGCCGGCGTTCACCTGGTCGTAGGTGACGCGCGGGAGGCTGACGCCCGCGGCCTTCCAGGCGGCCTGGGTCAGGCCCGAGCAGTCGTAGGAGTCGGGGCCGGTGGCGCCCCAGACGTACGGCTTGCCGATCTGGGCGCGGGCGAAGGCGAGCGCGTCGGCCGCCTTCGACGAGGAGCCCGTCGCCGTCGATCCCGTCGGCGACCCGGCCGTCGAGCCGGCGGCCGGGGTGCCCGTGCCGCTCGACGACGGCTGCGTCCGCTCGGCCTTGGCGGCGGCGGCCTGCTGCCGTGCCAGTTCCGCCGCCTTCGCCGCGGCCCGCTCCTGCTTCTTCCTCTCGATCGCCGCCAGCCGCGCCTTCTCCTCGGTGTTCAGCTTCGACAGGAGGTCGCGGGCCTCGGAGAGCTTCTGCTGCACCGCGGTCTTGGACGTCTTGAGCGCCTTCTGCGAGGCGGTCAGCGATTCGAGGTTCCGCGTGGCCTCCGCCCGCTTCCTGGTGGTGGCGGCCTGGTCGGTGATGTAGGCGTCGACGGCCGCCTTCTGGCGTTTCGTCAGACGGCTCATCAACTGGGTCTGGTCGAAGTAGTCCTGCGGGTTGTCCGCGAGCAGCAGGGTCGCCGTTCCGGGTGCGGCGGCCCCGGTCCTGTACTGCGCCGCCGCGAACGAACCCAGTTCCTCGCGCGCGGTGTTGAGCTTCTCGGTGCGCCGGGCGACGTCGTCGAGCAGGGTGTCGACGCGCTTGCGCTGCTCGGCGGTCTTCTCCCGGGTCGCGTTGTACTTGTTCGTGGCCGTCTCGGCCTGGTGGTAGAGGTCGTCGACCTTCTTCGAGACCGCTTCGATGCCGGGCCTCGGTTCGGCCGAGGGGGCCGCGGTGGCCGTCTGCGAGAGCAGGGCCACGGACGTGAGGGCCGCCGTGGCCAGGGCCGGGGTCCGTATGCCTGCGATGCGCGTACCCGTGGGACGCGCCTTGCGGTGTGACGCCAAGAGAGGCGACTCCTTCCGTCATCCGCCTGCCGAGTTAGCTGTCGGGTTCGGGCGGGTGGTTCCGGAAGGTTGCCCTACGGTCCGTGCCCCACAAGGCGGTTGGACCGATTCACCCCTTGGTCGGTGGGTCCCCGGCTCCGGCGGCCTCGCGGCGTACCGGATTCGGCGGAGGCCGCCCGGCCCGGCGATGTTCGCCGGTCGCGGTCGAGCGGCCTTGCGGCACGCTAGCCAACCGGTGTGGCCCGTGTGAAGGTTGATGGGCGATATGCCCGATACATTTTCGTGACCTGGGCCGCGCCCCGGGATCTGCGACGACGGAGTGCGGGCGTCCCCTGACTCCAAGTGTCCGGCCGGGCGCGTACGGTCATGGTGGCGCGCGTCACGACTTCCGGTGGAGTTCCCGAGGTGGCGGCGGGTTGTCAGTGGGGCGGCCTAGACTCGGAGAGCGATGAGCAGCCTCTTTGACGACAGCTTCCTGGCGGACCTCAAGCCCTCCGCGGCGCACGAGGACGAACACCCGCCGCCGCCCGAGGACGATCACGTACCGGAGCCGGTTCCGGACGATCTGTTCGGCGGGAAGTTCGACCTGCCGCCGACCCGTGACGCCTACTACCGCGACGGCGCGCCCAGGCCCGCCGTGGACCCGGCGGCCCTCCTGGACGGCCTGAACGAGAACCAGCGCGCGGCCGTGGTGCACTCCGGCTCCCCGCTGCTCATCGTGGCCGGCGCCGGCTCCGGCAAGACGCGCGTGCTCACGCACCGCATCGCCCACCTGCTCGGCGAGCGGAACGTCCACCCCGGCCAGATCCTCGCGATCACCTTCACGAACAAGGCCGCGGGCGAGATGAAGGAGCGCGTCGAGGCGCTCGTGGGCCCCCGCGCCAACGCGATGTGGGTGATGACCTTCCACAGCGCCTGCGTGCGCATCCTGCGCCGCGAGAGCAAGACGCTCGGCTTCACCTCGTCGTTCTCGATCTACGACGCCGCCGACTCCAAGCGTCTGATGGCGCTCGTCTGCCGTGATCTGGACCTCGACCCCAAGCGTTTCCCGCCGAAGTCCTTCAGCGCCAAGATCTCGAACCTGAAGAACGAGCTGATCGACGAGGAGGACTTCGCCGCCCAGGCCACCGACGGCTTCGAGAAGACCCTCGCCCAGGCCTACGCGATGTACCAGTCGAGGCTGCGCGAGGCCAACGCGCTCGACTTCGACGACCTGATCATGACCACGGTCAACCTCCTGCGCGCCTTCCCGGACGTGGCCGAGCACTACCGCCGCCGCTTCCGGCACGTCCTGGTCGACGAGTACCAGGACACCAACCACGCGCAGTACGCCCTCGTCCGCGAACTCGTGGGGACCTCCGAGCACCCCGTGGACGTACCGCCCAACGCGTACGACCTGCCTCCGGCCGAACTGTGCGTGGTGGGTGACGCGGACCAGTCGATCTACGCCTTCCGCGGCGCGACCATCCGCAACATCCTCCAGTTCGAGGAGGACTACCCGAACGCGACGACGATCCTCCTGGAGCAGAACTACCGCTCCACCCAGACGATCCTGTCCGCCGCCAACGCGGTCATCGAGCGCAACGAGTCCCGCCGCCCCAAGAACCTGTGGACCAACGCCGGCGCGGGCTCGAACATCACGGGGTACGTCGCGGACACCGAGCACGACGAGGCCCAGTTCGTCGCCGACGAGATAGACCGCCTCACCGACGCGGGCGAGGCGAGGGCCGGCGACGTCGCGGTCTTCTACCGCACGAACGCCCAGTCCCGTGTCTTCGAAGAGGTCTTCATCCGCGTCGGCCTGCCGTACAAGGTCGTCGGCGGTGTCCGCTTCTACGAGCGCAAGGAGGTCCGGGACGTCCTCGCCTACCTCAGGGTGCTGGCCAACCCCGAGGACTCCGTCCCGATGCGCCGCATCCTGAACGTGCCCAAGCGCGGCATCGGCGACCGCGCCGAGGCGATGATCGATGCCCTGTCGCAGCGCGAGAAGATCAGCTTCCCGCAGGCGCTGCGCCGCGTCGACGAGGCCTACGGCATGGCCGCGCGGTCCACCAACGCGGTCAAGCGGTTCAACACGCTCATGGAGGACCTCCGTACGATCGTCGAGTCGGGCGCGGGCCCGGCCACCGTCCTGGAGGCCGTCCTCGAACGCACCGGATATCTCGCCGAGTTGCAGGCCTCGACCGACCCGCAGGACGAGACCCGGATCGAGAACCTCCAGGAACTCGCCGCCGTGGCCCTGGAGTTCGAGCAGGAGACCGGCGAGGGCGAGACCCCGCCCGGACTCTCCGCGTTCCTGGAGCGGGTCGCGCTCGTCGCCGACTCGGACCAGATCCCGGACGAGGAGGACGGCAACGGCGTCATCACCCTGATGACCCTGCACACCGCCAAGGGCCTCGAATTCCCCGTGGTCTTCCTGACCGGCATGGAGGACGGCGTCTTCCCGCACATGCGCGCGCTCGGACAGGTCAAGGAGCTGGAGGAGGAGCGGCGCCTGGCGTACGTGGGCATCACCCGCGCCCGCGAGCGGCTCTACCTCACCCGGTCCTCGATGCGCAGCGCGTGGGGGCAGCCCTCGTACAACCCGCCCTCCCGCTTCCTGGAGGAGATCCCGGCGACCCATCTGGACTGGAAGCGCACGGGGGCGACCGCGCCCGTGCCCGCCGGTCCCGTCTCCGGTGTCGCCGCCTCCCTCTCGTCCTCGCGTGCGCGGTCCGCGGCCTCGGGTGCCTCCGGGTTCGCCACCCGCCGCGGCGTCACCGAGAAGCCGGTGGTCTCGCTGGCCGTCGGGGACCGGGTCACGCACGACCAGTTCGGTCTCGGCACCGTCGTCGGGGTGAAGGGGACGGGCGCGAACGCGGAGGCGACGGTCGACTTCGGAGAGCCCAAGCCGAAGCGGCTGCTGCTGCGGTACGCGCCGGTGGAGAAGCTGTAGTCCGCGCGAGCGGGCGCGGGATCCGATCGCGGAATCCCCGGCCGTCCGACGACGGCCGGGGGCGCGCGGTCACGCGCCGGCCGGGCGGTCGCCGACTCCCCTGACGGGGGCGGCTGTTACGTGGGGTCCAGGCCGTGGCTGCGCAGCCACGGCAGCGGGTCGATCGCCGCGCCGCCCGCCGGGCGGACCTCGAAGTGCAGGTGCGGGCCGGTCGAGTTGCCGGAGTTCCCGGAGAAGGCGATCTGGTCGCCGGCCCTGACGGTGGTGCCGGAGGGGACCTTGTACGACGAGAGGTGGCAGTACCACGTCTCGGTGCCGTCCATCGCGGTCAGGATCAGCATGTTGCCGTAGGCGCTGTTCCACTGCGTCCGCACGGTGCCGTCGGTCGCGGCCATCACCGGCGTGCCGTAGGAGACGGGGAAGTCGATGCCCGTGTGCACGGACATCCAGTTGACGCCGGCCTGGCCGAAGTAGGCGCTCAGGCCCCGCTGCGTCACGGGAAGGACGAACTTCGGACGCAGCCGCTCCTTGCGGGCCGCCTCCTCCGCCGCCTTCTTCTTCTCCGTCGCCTGCTGGGCCTTGAGGTCGATGCGTTCCTGGGTGCGGCTGGCCCGGTCGGCGAAGTCGTCCGCGCCGGCGGACAGGCTCCGGAGCTGTGAGTCCAGCTTGACGTTGGCGGCCGACGGCTTCACCGAGGTCGCGTCGGAGGCACTGACCGTCGTGTCCTTCGCGTCGCTTCCGCCGAGGCCGCCGACGCCGCCCACGGAGGCGGCGGCGATCCCCGCGACACCCATCACACAGGCCGAGGGCACCGCGACGGTCAGCAGGGCGGAACGCTTCGCGGGACTGCGGCGCCGGGAGCGGGAAGCGGCGCGGCTCGCGGGATGCCGGACCGGGGTGATCTCCTCCTGGTCCTCCAGCAGGGGCCGCTCGCGCCCCTCGTCGTACGGGTCGTGTCCGTCGCCGTGCCCGTCGTCGGCGCCGTCCGTGGCCGTGAAGTCCTCGGCCGCGTCGAACTCGTCCTCGTCTGCGGCGAGTTCACCGTGGACCGCCTGGTCGAAGGTCGCGGTCGCCTGCTGGTCGAAGGGGACCTGCTCCGCCGGGTCCGCGTACGTCATGTCGAGCTGGGTGAGGTCGTGGCCGTACGGCTCGGACTCGGCCCGCGGCTGCTCGTAGGACTCGGCCGGCGCGTGCTCGTAGGCCTGGTAGGCGTCCTGGCCCCCGGCGCCGTTCCACTGGGTGGCGTCGTACGCGCCCGTGTCCTGCGTCGGCACGGTCCACTGCTGGGTCCCGTCGAGCGGCTGGTCCGGCTGGATCCACGCGTTCGCGTCCCACTGGCCCGAGGCGTCGGGGCCCGGGTGCTGGGCGGGGATGTCGGGGTGCTGCTGGTAGCCGTCGGTCCAGGCCGCGGTGTGGTGGGCGCCGGTGTCGTAGCCCGCGTACGGGTCGTAGCCCATCGGCTGCTGGATCCCGGCGTTCCACTGCGTGGCGTCGTACGAGCCGGTGCCGGCCCCGCCCGGCATGGTGCCGAAGAGCGGGTCGCCCGCGAAGTCGGAGGTGGGGTGGACGCCCGTGTTCATGCCCGGGTCGAAAGGAGCGGCGGCGTAGTCGCCGTACGCGGTGAAGTCGCCGTACTGGGCTTCGTGCGCGCCATAGGGCCCGTAGAGCGCCGAGGAGGCGTCGGAAGCCGGAGCCGGGGGAGTCGCGATCCCCGACGGGTGACGGTCGTTCACCAACTTCTCTTTCGCCTCGACAACAGGGGCTGGCAGAGCAGTGCGGCGACTGTACCCGGCGGTATGCGGGCGCGACAATCTTCGGCAGGTTTCCCTGTCGCAGGAAACGGGCATTCGGCCGTGTTTCGGGGGAGCGCGGGCAAGGCCTTGGCCTGGCGTTCGATAAGTGTTCGAGGTTCCCGGTCCCTGGAAGGGCCGTCGGGCGGCCGTCAGCCCTCCCGACGGCCGCCCTCGGGCCGGTCCGCGGCGCTTCTCACGCCACCGTGAGGCCGCCGGTCCTGGCCACGGCACGCGGTCCCGACATCTCGATGTCCAGGGCCTGCCGGATTCCGGTCGCCACGGCCGGATGCACCGGAAGCGCGAGATGACCGACACCGCTCACCCGGACGTTCTGGGCGAGCAGGTCGGGGTGCTCGACGCAGGCCGTCTCCAGCGGGTCCATCAGATGGTCGAGGTCGCTCCAGAAGCTGACGAACTGCGTGCGGCAGCCCGGCGCGGGACCGGTCAGTTCCTCGATCACCGCGGAACCGGGGCGCATCTGGCGCACGATCGGGTGCGCGTTCATCAAGGGCGCGACGCGGGTGCCGGAGTGCGGGGTGCCGAGCGTGACGAGGGTGCGGACGTGGGTGTCGCCGCCCAGGCACTGCACGTAGTACCGCGCGATCAGCCCGCCGAGGCTGTGCCCGACGATGTCCACCCGGTCGTGGCCCGTGCGCTCGCAGATCTCCTCGATGTGCCGGCCGAGCAGCTCCGCCGCCGTCCGGATGTCGCACGTCAGCGGTGAGTAGTTCAGGGACTCCACGTGCTGCCTGCCGTGCTGCGCGAGGTTGCGGCGCAGCAGGACGAAGACGGAGCGGTTGTCGATGAAGCCGTGCAGGAGGACGACCGGGGGCTTGGACCCGGTGGGCAGATGGGCGGCGACGTCGGGCGGGGGGAGCGGGTGTCCGGTGCGGCGTTCCTGGGTGATGCCGGAGGGATACAGGAGGAGGTGCCCGGCGAGGATCGCCAGTTCCAGGGCCGTCGCCTTCAGCAGGGCCACCGAGAGCCCCGCCAGTTTCGTCGGAAACAGGCGCTGGCACAGGGGCAGAAAGGGCGACGCAGCCTCAGTGACCTTCATGGCCGACCTCCAGTCGGCACGCGGGAGGACCACTCCGTCCCCCGTGTGCCCTAGTGGAAAGCCGTGAGGTCGGTGACGGCGGCGGCCGACGGCGCGTCCGCGGTCGCTGAGACCGGTGACGCTGCGGAGTGCTCGGCCGAAGGGCGCGGAATACGACGCCGACCCCGGCTCCCCGACGGTCCGCCGTGCTGGGTGCAGCGGCCTCGTGTCGTGGCGTGGAGTCGCCCTACGTGTTCCCTCTGTCCTCTGGCCCGGCCTCGCTCCCCGCTGTCGTGCCGTCGTCCATGCGCCCCAGCACCCCGCCGTCCCGCTGACGACGCGATGGTGCGGCCACCTGGTCGCGGCTCTTCTTGCGCCTGCTCCGGCCTGGCCCGTACGCCGCAGGTCCCTGCGGCGCCGGTGCCGCGATACGGAACCGTGCGCGGCGAACTTGTCCCAGTGTGTGATTTCCCCCTCGGTCTCCACCGCGAAACTGCCGGTTGCGGGATGCTGGCGATAACGTTCGTTCACTTCCCGGGCCGAAAGGGCCCGGGACGCCTGTGCCGCTTGGCGCGATCGGCGATCCGGAGCGATCCGGTGTGGCGAGCGGAAAACTGAGCGATATGTGTCGATGGTCAGTAGTCGGCACGGTCGGTGGACACCTGTTGGTGACAACGGGTAGCCGCGAGGTATCGATCGGTATGCACCGATCGGCCACCGGCCGTGGGCGGCCGTCCGTCGGCCGCAGGTCACCGTCCGCGGTGGCCGTCGCAGGCGTGTGCCGGCAGTCCTCGTCGGTGCAGGGTTGAAGCAGTCCGTTCATGGAGGCAGTGATGGGTGTGGCAGCCGGTCCGATTCGCGTGGTGGTGGCCAAGCCGGGGCTCGACGGCCACGATCGTGGGGCCAAGGTGATCGCGCGTGCGCTGCGCGACGCCGGTATGGAGGTCATCTACACCGGTCTTCATCAGACCCCCGAGCAGATCGTCGACACCGCGATCCAGGAGGACGCCGACGCGATCGGTCTGTCCATCCTGTCCGGTGCCCACAACACGCTCTTCGCGGCCGTCATCGCCCTCCTCAAGGAGCGCGAGGCCGAGGACATCAAGGTCTTCGGCGGCGGCATCATCCCCGAGGCGGACATCGCCCCCCTCAAGGAGAAGGGCGTCGCGGAGATCTTCACCCCGGGCGCGACGACGGTGTCGATCGTGGACTGGGTCCGCGCGAACGTCAGGCAGCCGGCCGGCGCCTGACCCCTCGGACGCCCGCGCCGTCCGGCGTGATCGCGCGGGCTTCGGCCACCCGCGACCGCCGGACGCGCAGGGCCCTCATGCCCCGGGGGCGCAATCCGGGGCCGGCCGGGAGCGCGGAATGCCCTGGTGCGGGCCGGGCGGGATGCGGTCCGGTCGCGAACGGCGGGAAGGCGTGGGGCCGCGGGCGAGTGGTCATGGCGCCGTGAGTTCGGCGGACATGGTCGCTCTCAGCCGCAGGGTCGTCACGAGCCGCTGAAACGCCTCGGCCCAGTAGTCACCGGACCCCGGCGCCGCGTGCTCCGACTCGTCGGGGACCGAGGTGAGACCTTCGAGGCGCCCGGCCTCCGCGGGGTCCAGACAGCGCTCGGCCAGCCCCATCACCCCGCTGAAGCTCCACGGGTAGCTTCCCGCGTCCCGCGCGATGTCGAGCGCGTCGACGACCGCCCGACCCAGACTCCCCGACCACGGCACCGCGCACACCCCGAGCAGCTGGAACGCCTCGGACAGCCCGTGCGTACCGATGAACCCGGCCACCCACTCGGCCCGTTCCCCGGCACCCAGGGTGGCGAGCAGCTTGGCCCGCTCGGCCAGTGACACGGCCCCCGGACCCCCGGCCTCCGGAGCGGAGGGCGATCCGAGGAGCGCCCTCGACCACGCCGGATCGCGCTGCCGCACCGCCGCCCGGCACCACGCCGCGTGCAGCTCCGCGTGCCAGCCGTCCGCCACGGCCAAGGCCACCACCTCTTCCGGCGAACGCCCCCCGAGGCGCTCCCGCCAGGCCCCGAGCGGTGCCGCCTCGACCAACTGGCCCAGCCACCAGGACCGTTCGCCCCGGCCGGCCGGGGGCTTGGCGACCACCCCGTCCCGCTCCATCGCCGCGTCGCACTCGTGCGGAGCCTCGACCGTGATCACCGGTGTCCCCTGCGTATGGTCCACGGCCACACAGGTGACGGCCCTGGCCGCCATCCTCGCGGCGAGCGCGGACCCCGGCAGGGCGGACAGCAGCTCGGCCGCCGTGGCCCGTACGTTGCGGCTGCGGTCGGCCAGGGCCCGTTCGAGGAACGCCTCGTCCTCGGCGCACAGCCCGGAGCGCAGCAGGTCGAGGAACATCAGCCGGTCCTCGGCCCGCTCCGTCGCCCAGGTCGCGACCAGCAACTCCCGCCCGGCGGAAGGATCCTTGGCCCGGACCGCCGCAAGCAGCGCGACCCGCTCCGCGAACAGGCCCTCCTGCCAGAGCCGTTGTATGTGATCGGCCTCCCGCGGCAGCGCGGTCGAACCTCCCGGCGAGGAACGCAGAGCGAACCGCCACTCCGGATTCAGCCGGGCCAGCCACAGGGCGCGCGGTCCGGCGAAGGCGAGCGCCGCGGGCCGCAGGTCGGTGCGCCCCCGGGCCGCGTCGAGGAGCGCGGGAAGTGTCTGCGGGGGAGCGCCGAATCCGCGGGAGTTCGCCAGCGCCAGCCACTGGGGCAGCAGTTCCATGAGGTCCGGTGCCGCGCCCCTGCGACCGCCGCCGCCCGCGCCGGGGCGGTCCGCCAGCAGCGTCGCCAGCCGCCGGGCCGCGGCGGCCGGCAGCGCGGGGCGCGGGTCCGGCGCCGCGGGCTCGGGCCGGGCCGCCGCCCGCGCCGGCCGGACTCCGGCCCGTCGCCGTACGGTCTCCACGGCGGCCGCGTCCAGCAGCGCCACCGGAGCCTGGCGCCCGGTGTGCTGTTCCGGGAGCGTCCGCCGGTCGGTACCGAGGAGCGCCACGGTGACGAGTTCCTCCCAGGAACCGCCGGCGGGCGTGCCGGCCTGGGCCGGGGTCGCGGCCGGGGTCGAGGTCGGGTTCATGAGCGTCCTTTCTGCGCGGAGGGCGGGGGGTTCAGGGCCGGTCGGTCGTCGGGTCGCGACGGCCGACGCGAGCGGGGCGCGGTTGGCGTCCGGCACCCGGCCCGCGTGGCCGGGGTGACGGGAGGGGCGAACATGCCGGGTGTGGTGGGCGGGTTGGGGGCGGCAAGGGCGCCGGGTGCGGTGGGTGTGTCGGCGGCGGCAAGGGCGCCGGGTGCGGTGAGCGTGTCGGGTGCAGTGGGTGCAGTGGGTGCAGTGGGTGCAGTGGGTGGAGCGGGTGGAGCGGGTGGAGCGGATGGAGCGGGTGCGGCCGGTGCAGCCGGTGCGGCGGGGGTGGTGGCCGCTGTCAGCACAGCGGCACCGCCTCGCCCTTGCCCTCCGGCCACGCCGTCAGGGGAGTGAAGCCGCGGTGTCCGCACTCTCCGAAGACCGTGACCGGTGCGCCGCCGGACAGGGCGACCAGTCGCCACAGTTCGGGGCGCGACAGCGCGGAAGGACTGAGCGGAAGGGCCAACTCGCCGTCCAGGTCGGCAAGTTGCCACAAGTCGCCGTCCGGCGTCGGCACGACCCGGTCCAGAGTGACCGGACAGGAGTCCAGCCAGGGATCGTCGCGCAGGGCCTCCCCGTAACGGGCGGCGGCCTGGGCCGTGGTCAGCCCGGTCGGCCGTATCGCCGAGGGTGCCGGGGCGCTGAACCGCTCGCCCAGCGCCGACCGCAGTTGGCCGGATCCCGGGTACCCGGACAGGTCCGCCTCGAAGGACAGCCCCACCGGCAGCGCCAGTTCGGGTGCCCGGCCCGCCGCGCCGTAGGAGAGAAGCAGGGCCGTGCGGCCCGACCCGGCGCCGTACAGCCAGATCCTGCGGGTCGTGAGCCGGGCGTCCGCCGTGTCGTACTGGGCGAGGACCAGCCAGCTGTCCCGCAGCGGCGGGCCGTCCGCCGAGCCGGGCAGTCCGACGCGGGAGCGGACCGTCGCGGCCACGCCGTCCGGCAGCCGCTCGCGCCGCAGCCAGCCCTGGTCGAGAAGATGCAGCAGCGCGCACTCCTCCAGGAGCCGCACGGGCCAGCCCGGCCCCGACGACGGGATCGCCCCCAACTCCCTTACGCGCGCGGCCAGACCAGGGGCCTGCGCGTCGACCATCCGGGCCGCCGTCTCCTCCCACATGCCGTACCCGGCGCGCTCGGCGGAGGCGAGGCCGCCGCGCAGCAGGTCCGCCAGCCGCTGCTCCAACTCGGCCGCCCCCGCGGTGATCCGCTCGGCCCGCCGCTCCGCCCTGCGCCGCGCCGCCTCGGGATCACCCGTCGAGGAAGCTCCAGATCCCCCGCCCTCCGCGCGCCTGACCTCCGCGCGCCTGCGTCTTCCCTCCAGCCACTCGGCGGCCCAGTCCGGAGCCTGCCCGGACTCCACCGCCCCGTCCGCGCCCGCCCAGAGCAGCAGCAGTCCCAGCGCGTGCTTGCACGGGAACTTCCGGCTCGGACAACTGCACTTGTAAGCCGGACCCGCCGAGTCCGCGATGTCGACGACCGTCTGATACGGCTTGCTGCCACTTCCCCTGCACAGTCCCCATACCGTCCCCTCCTCGGTGGTGCCCGCCTGCGACCACGGTCCGGCCGCGCCGAGCTTGCTCCCCGCCTTGCGTGACGCGGCGTCAGGTGCCAGTGCCAGCACCTGATCCGCCGTCCAGCGCACCGCCTGCTGTGTCATGGGATCGAAGGTAGGTCCCGCCACTGACAATCGACCTCCGCAAGCGTGTTTGCGCAGGTCAGAGTGCATTGTCAGTGGCGTGGTGCACGGTGGAACCAGATCCGAACCGGCCGAGCTGGAGGGGGACCGAGCCATGTCCGTGTCCGTTGAACCGACGTCTGTCGACGCACCCGCGGGAGAGAGGGGCGCGAGCGGGCCGAGCGAGGCGCTGCGCCCGCACGCCGAGCACGCCTTCGCCGCCGAACTCGCCGCGCTCGCGGCCCAGGACGACCGTCCCCGCCCCGAGCGCTGGCTGCTGTCACCCTGGGCCGTGGCCACCTATCTGCTGGGCGGCACCCTGCCGGACGGCACTGTGATCACCCCCAAGTACGTGGGGCCGCGCCGCATCGTCGAGGTCGCCGTCACGACCCTCGCCACCGACCGGGCCCTGCTCCTGCTCGGTGTGCCCGGCACCGCGAAGACGTGGGTGTCCGAGCATCTGGCGGCCGCCGTCAGCGGCGACTCGACGCTGCTCGTGCAGGGCACCGCCGGCACCCCGGAGGAGGCCATCCGGTACGGCTGGAACTACGCGCAGCTGCTCGCGCACGGGCCCAGCCGGGACGCGCTCGTGCCGAGCCCCGTCATGCGGGCCATGGCCGAGGGCATGACGGCCCGCGTCGAGGAACTCACCCGCGTTCCCGCCGACGTTCAGGACAGCCTGATCACGATTCTCTCCGAGAAGACCCTGCCGATACCGGAACTGGGCCAGGAGGTGCAGGCCGTGCGCGGGTTCAACCTGATCGCCACGGCCAACGACCGCGACCGCGGTGTCAACGAACTCTCCAGCGCGCTGCGCCGCCGTTTCAACACCGTGGTGCTGCCGTTGCCGGAGAGCGCCGAGGCCGAGGTCGACATCGTCTCGCGCCGCGTCGACCAGATCGGCCGCTCCCTCGACCTGCCCGCCGTGCCCGACGGCGCGGCCGAGATCCGCCGGGTCGTCACGGTCTTCCGGGAGCTGCGTGACGGGATCACGTCCGACGGCCGGACGAAGCTGAAGTCGCCCAGCGGCACCCTGTCCACGGCCGAGGCGATCTCCGTCGTGACCAACGGCCTCGCCCTGGCCGCCCACTTCGGCGACGGTGTCCTGCGGGCGGGCGACGTCGCCGCGGGCATCCTCGGCGCCGTCGTGCGCGACCCGGCCGCCGACCGCGTCATCTGGCAGGAGTACCTGGAGGCGGTCGTCCGCGAGCGGGACGGCTGGAAGGACTTCTACCGCGCCTGCCGCGAGGTGAGCGCGTGAGTGCCGAGCGGGACGCAGGCCCGCCCGCTCCCGGGGGCGGGGCGAGCAGGGGGCCGGGGCCGCTGCTGCTCGGTGTACGGCATCACGGACCCGGGTCGGCCCGGGCCGTACGGGCGGCGCTGGAGGCCGCGGCTCCCCGGGTCGTGCTGATCGAGGGGCCGCCCGAGGCGGACGAGCTGGTCCCGCTGGCCGCCGACAAGGAGATGCGGCCGCCCGTGGCGCTGCTGGCCCACGTGGTGGACGAGCCCGGCAGGTCGGCCTTCTGGCCGCTTGCCGAGTTCTCCCCGGAGTGGGTGGCGATCCAGTGGGCCCTGGAGCACGGGGTGGCGGCCCGTTTCATCGACCTGCCGGCCGCCCACACCCTCGCCTGGGGAAGCGACGGTCCGGCCCCCGACGGCACCGGTACGAACCCCGACCGGGACGGGCCTGACTGCGACCGGGACGGGCCCGAGGGGGCCGGGAGCCTCCCGGGTGATCCCGGCCGCGGGGGCGAGCCCGGAGAGCCGGCCGCGGCCGAGGGGTCCGGAAGCCCCGTCGACGTGGGCGCCGTACGGATCGACCCCCTCGCGGTGCTCGCCGGGGCGGCCGGGTACGACGACCCGGAGCGCTGGTGGGAGGACGTGGTCGAGCACCGGGCCGGGACGGCGGACGACCCGTTCGCTCCGTTCACGGTGCTGGAGGAGGCCATGGGGGCCCTGCGCGAGGCGTACGGGGTCGGGGGGCACGACCGGGACCTGGTGCGCGAGGCGTACATGCGGCTCCAGATCCGTTCGGCGCGAAGGGAGTTCGGGGACGACCTGGCCGTGGTGTGCGGGGCCTGGCACGTCCCCGCGCTGCGGCAGAGTGCCACCGTCGGCGCCGACAGGGCGCTCCTCAAGGGCCTGCCGAAGGCCAGGGTCCAGCTGACCTGGGTGCCCTGGACCCACCGCAGACTGTCCCGGGCCAGTGGATACGGCGCGGGCATCGACTCGCCGGGCTGGTACGGACACCTGTTCAGCGCCCCCGACCGCCCTGTCGAGCGGTGGATGACCAAGGTCGCCAGGCTGCTGCGCGACGAGGACCGGGGCGTGTCGTCGGCCCATGTCATCGAGGCCGTGCGCCTGGCCGGCACCCTCGCCGCCATGCGCGGTCGCCCGCTGCCGGGACTGACCGAGACCACCGACGCCGTCCGGGCCGTGATGTGCGAGGGCTCGGACGTCCCCCTGGAACTGGTGCGCGACAGGCTCGTGGTCGGCGAGGTGCTCGGGGAGGTGCCGGAGTCCGCCCCGGCGGTTCCGTTGCAGCGGGACCTCGGCCGTTCGCAGCGGCGGCTGCGGCTCAAGCCCGAGGCGCTGGAGCGGGAGCTGGAGCTCGACCTGCGCAAGGAGACCGACGCGGGGCGCAGCACACTGCTGCACCGGCTGCGGCTCCTCGGCGTCGGGTGGGGCGAGCTCTCGGAGTCCCGCGGCAGCACGGGCACCTTCCGGGAGACCTGGCGGCTGCGCTGGGAGCCGGAGCTGTCGGTGCGGGTCGCCGAGGCCGGGGTGTGGGGCACGACCGTCGTGTCCGCGGCGACGGCCAAGGCCGAGGCGGACGCCGTCGGCGCACCGTCGCTCGCGGACGTGACGGCGCTCGCCGAACGCTGCCTTCTCGCCGAGCTCGCGGACGCGCTGCCCGTGGTGATGCGGGTGCTCGCCGACCGTGCGGCCCTCGACACGGACGTGGGCCAGCTGGCGCGGGCCCTGCCCGCGCTCGTCCGCTCCCTGCGCTACGGCGATGTGCGCGGCACCGACACCCACGCCCTCGCAGGCGTCGCGGCCGGACTCGCCGAGCGCGTCTTCGTCGGTCTCCCGCCGGCCTGCGCCGCGCTGGACGGCGACGCCGCCCAGGAGATGCGCGGCCACGTCGACGCCGTGCACGGAGCGGTGGGCCTGCTGGGCGAGGCGACCGCCGAGGCCGCGGAGACCGGCGGTGTCCGCGGCCGGTGGTACGCGGTGCTGCGGGTCCTCGCGACCCGGGACACCGTGCCGGGGGTGATCAGAGGCCGGGCGGTCCGCCTGCTCCTCGACGAGGGGGAGCTGGCGCAGGAGGAGGCCGCGCGGCTCATGGGCCTCGTGCTCTCGCCGGGGACACCGCCCGCGGACGGGGCCGCGTGGATCGAGGGCTTCGTCGGGGGCGGCTCCGGCGGCATGCTGCTCGTGCACGACGAGCGGCTGCTCGCCCTGGTGGACACCTGGCTGACCGGGGTGCCGGCGGAGGCGTTCACCGATGTGCTGCCGTTGCTGCGCCGGACGTTCTCGGCGTACGAGACGGGGGTGCGCAGGACGCTGGGCGAGCTCGTCCGGCGCGGCCCCGCGCCGCGCGCGAACACCGGGACCGGCGGCTCCGGATCCGGCATCCCCGGGTTCGCCCCCGTTCTCGACACCGAGCGCGCCGACGCCGTGCTGCCGTTGCTGAGCCTGCTCCTGGGCCTCGGCGATCCCGAAACCGACCTCCACACCGGAAACGATCTTGCGAGGGTGGCCCCATGACCGAGCTGGCGTCGGACGCCGGGGAAGAGCGGCTGCGGCGATGGCGGCTGGTGCTCGGCGGTGACGAGGCGGACGGCACCGGATGCGCGCTCTCCGGCCGGGACGCGGCCATGGACGGGGCGCTGAGCGCGCTCTACGGCAGGGACGGCGGACGGCGGCCGGGGCGGGACCGCTCGGCGGGGCTCGGGGCGTCGGCTCCGTCGGTCGCGCGCTGGCTCGGCGACATCCGGACCTACTTCCCCTCCTCCGTCGTCCAGGTGATGCAACGCGACGCCATCGACCGGCTCGGGCTGTCCGCGCTGCTCCTGGAGCCCGAGATGCTGGAGGCGGTCGAGGCCGACGTGCACCTGGTCGGCACCCTTCTCTCCCTCAACAAGGCCATGCCGGAGACGACGAAGGAGACCGCCCGGGCCGTGGTGCGCAAGGTCGTGGAGGACCTGGAGAAGAAGCTCGCCACCCGCACCCGGGCCACCCTCACCGGCGCCCTCGACCGCAGCGCCAGGATCAGCAGACCCCGCCACCACGACATCGACTGGAACCGCACGATCGCGGCCAACCTGAAGCACTACCTGCCCGAGTACCGCACGGTCGTGCCCGAGCGGCTGATCGGCTACGGGCGGGCCTCCCAGTCCGTGAAGAAGGAGGTCGTCCTCTGCATCGACCAGTCGGGCTCGATGGCGGCGTCGGTCGTCTACGCCTCCGTGTTCGGCGCCGTGCTGGCGTCGATGCGGTCCATCGCCACCCGGCTCGTCGTCTTCGACACGGCGGTCGTCGACCTCACCGACCAGCTCGACGACCCCGTCGACGTCCTCTTCGGCACGCAGCTCGGCGGCGGCACGGACATCAACCGGGCCCTCGCCTACTGCCAGTCGCAGATCACCCGGCCGGCCGACACGGTCGTCGTCCTCATCAGCGACCTCTACGAGGGCGGCATCCGCGACGAGATGCTGAAGCGGGTCGCGGCGATGAAGGCGTCGGGGGTGCAGTTCGTGGCGCTGCTCGCGCTGTCCGACGAGGGGGCGCCCGCGTACGACCGTGAGCACGCGGCGGCGCTCGCGGCGCTCGGCGCGCCGGCGTTCGCGTGCACACCCGATCTGTTTCCCGAGGTGATGGCGGCGGCGATCGAGAAGAGGCCCCTTCCGATACCGGACGCCGGGTGAGAGTCTCCCCCTGACTGCCCTCTGGCCATGGATGACCGGTTTCGGCGGGTTCGGGGGCCCGGACGGCCGAGGGGCGGCGGATCCACGCGGCGTCCGCCCGACCGGACGCCCGGCGGCTGCTCACAGGGGCCTCACCAGGGGATCCATGGCCTGGTGAGGACCCCTGTGGGCCCGATCTGTGACAGGTATCACCGCTGAGGTGTGATCTGCGATTTAGGGTCCCGTGCCCCTCGGCGATAACCTGCGAGACGGACATGCCGCGCGCTCGGACACCGTGTGCGCCACCCTTGTGACAGCGGACGTCACGTTGCCCTTCGCGGCACGCCCACGCATCCAACGAACCGCGAGATCACTGATAGGGACGGACGCGCGTGGACCTGTTCGAGTACCAGGCGAGGGACCTCTTCGCCAAGCACGGTGTACCGGTGCTGGCCGGTGAAGTCATTGACACGCCTGAGGCAGCCCGCGAGGCGACCGAGCGTCTTGGCGGCAAGTCCGTCGTCAAGGCCCAGGTGAAGGTCGGTGGCCGCGGCAAGGCCGGCGGCGTCAAGCTCGCCGCCACCCCGGACGAGGCCGTCGCCCGCGCGACGGACATCCTCGGCATGGACATCAAGGGCCACACGGTCCACAAGGTGATGATCGCCGAGACCGCGCCCGAGATCGTCGAGGAGTACTACGTCTCGTACCTCCTCGACCGCACCAACCGCACCTTCCTCGCCATGGCGTCCGTCCAGGGCGGCGTGGAGATCGAGGTCGTCGCGGAGGAGAACCCCGACGCCCTCGCGAAGGTGCCGGTCGACGCCAACGAAGGCGTGTCGATCGAGAAGGCCCGCGAGATCGTCGCCCAGGCGAAGTTCCCGGCCGAGGTCGCCGAGCAGGTGGCCGAGATCCTGGTGACGCTGTGGGACACCTTCATCAAGGAGGACGCCCTCCTCGTCGAGGTGAACCCCCTCGCCAAGGTCGCCTCCGGCAAGGTCATCGCCCTTGACGGCAAGGTGTCGCTGGACGAGAACGCCGAGTTCCGCCAGCCCGACCACGAGGCGCTTGTCGACCACGCGGCCGCCAACCCCCTCGAGGCCGCCGCCAAGGCCAAGAACCTCAACTACGTCAAGCTCGACGGTGAGGTCGGCATCATCGGCAACGGCGCGGGTCTCGTCATGAGCACCCTCGACGTCGTCGCGTACGCCGGTGAGAACCACGGCGGCGTCAAGCCCGCCAACTTCCTCGACATCGGCGGCGGCGCCTCCGCCGCGGTCATGGCGAACGGCCTGGAGATCATCCTGGGCGACCCGGACGTCAAGTCCGTGTTCGTCAACGTCTTCGGTGGCATCACCGCCTGTGACGAGGTCGCCAACGGCATCGTCCAGGCGCTCCAGCTCCTCGCCGACAAGGGCGAGGCCGTCACCAAGCCGCTGGTCGTGCGTCTCGACGGCAACAACGCCGAGCTGGGTCGCAAGATCCTGTCGGACGCCAACCACCCGCTGGTCCAGCGCGTGGACACCATGGACGGCGCGGCCGACAAGGCCGCCGAGCTCGCGGCTGCGAAGTAAGGGACGAGGGACTAAACAGCCATGGCTATCTTCCTCAACAAGGACAGCAAGGTCATCGTCCAGGGCATGACCGGTGCCACGGGTATGAAGCACACCAAGCTCATGCTCGCGGACGGGACGAACATCGTCGGTGGCGTGAACCCGCGCAAGGCGGGCACCTCCGTCGACATCGACGGCACCGAGATCCCCGTCTTCGGCACGGTCGCCGAGGCCATGGAGAAGACGGGCGCCAACGTCTCCGTCCTCTTCGTGCCGCCGGCCTTCGCCAAGGCCGCCGTCGTCGAGGCGATCGACGCGGAGATCCCCCTCGCGGTCGTCATCACCGAGGGCATCGCCGTCCACGACTCCGCCGCCTTCTGGGCGTACGCGAAGTCGAAGGGCAACAAGACCCGCATCATCGGCCCGAACTGCCCCGGTCTCATCACCCCGGGCCAGTCCAACGCCGGCATCATCCCGGGCGACATCACGAAGCCGGGCCGCATCGGCCTGGTCTCGAAGTCCGGCACGCTGACGTACCAGATGATGTACGAGCTCCGTGACATCGGCTTCTCGTCCGCCGTCGGCATCGGTGGCGACCCGGTCATCGGCACGACGCACATCGACGCGCTCGCCGCGTTCGAGGCCGACCCCGACACCGACCTGATCGTCATGATCGGCGAGATCGGTGGCGACGCCGAGGAGCGGGCCGCGGACTTCATCGCGAAGAACGTGACGAAGCCGGTCGTCGGCTACGTCGCCGGCTTCACCGCGCCCGAGGGCAAGACCATGGGCCACGCCGGCGCCATCGTCTCCGGCTCCTCCGGTACGGCCGCCGCGAAGAAGGAGGCCCTCGAGGCCGCGGGCGTCAAGGTCGGCAAGACCCCGACCGAGACGGCCAAGCTGGCGCGCGAGATCCTCGCCGGCTGAGCACTCGCCCGACCGAACGCCGGTGGGCCCGCACCCTTTCGGGGGTGCGGGCCCACCGGCGTTCGCCGTCACCAGCCGTCATGGCCGTCACCAGTGTCACGGGCGTCACCGCCGTCTCCGGCCGTCACTGCCGTCTCCGGGGTTCGCCGTCACGGACCTCAGCGGTTCTCCGGGACCAGCCGCTCCGGGCCGTTCATCTCCTGGGACCGCAGCCGGGCGCGGAGCTTCAGCTGCGCCGCGGAGAGCGGCCCGGGCGCGCCCTTGGGCGGCAGGCCGTGGATGGTCTCCGGCGGCGCCAGGGGGGCCTCGTAGTGGTCCGGGGCCGTGCCCAGCGTCAGGAGGGTGACCCCGATCAGCAGGACGGTGAAGGCGATCGCCGCCCGGGTCCACTGCTGGGCCCGGCGCTCGCCGTACCAGCGGACCGTACGGGGCTTCGCCGCCCGCAGCCGCTCCGCGCTCGCGAGTTCGGCGAGCCGCCAGTGCAGGTCCTCGGGCGAGGCCAGCTCCGGCAGCTTCGTGGTGACGGCCTCGCGCGCGTGCAGCACCCGGTTGGCCGCCGCGGGTGTGCTCGCCTCCGTCTCGGCCGCGGTCTCGGGCAGCCCGAGCCCCACACCGTCGTAGAGGACCAGCGTGCGGCGGTACACGGGCGGCAGATCGAGCAGCGCGTCCAGCAGGGCGCGGTCGGCGGCCTCGGCGGGCGGTGCCTCGGGGTGGCGGTGGCGCGGGCGCAGCCGGTGCCAGGGGGAGAGCGCGTACTCGTACGCCGTCGCGCGCACCCATCCGGCCGGGTCCCGGTCCACGGCCACCTCGGGCCAGCGGTACCAGGCCTGCTGGAAGGCCCGCTCCACGGACTCCCGGGCCAGCTCGCGCCGCCCGGTCAGCAGATATGCCTGTCGTACGAGGGCGGGGGCGCAGAACGCGTAGAGCGCGTCGAAGGCCTGAGCGGGCGTCAGTGACGGCTCGGAGAGCCCGGAGAGCCCGTCCTCGGGGAGGTGCTCCTCGGCGAGAGGCTCCTCCGCGGGGTGCAGCGCGGACCGCCCCCCGGTTCGGACGGAACGTTTCTTTACCCTGGCGGCCCGCTCCCCATGAGCGGCGGCGGCCCCCACCGGCTCGGAGCCGGTCTCCTTCTGAGGGGTGGTCACCTCGGCCCGGGCGGCGGCGGGATCGGCCAGGAGCAGCCTCGTGTACGCCTCCCGCATACGACCGCGCGGGGCCGAACGGCCGGTCTCCCACGAACGGACCGTCGCCCGGCTGACGCCGAGCCGGGTCGCCACGTCGGCCTGGGACAGGGACCGGGTCTCGCGCAGACGGCGGCGCTCCTTGGGCGCCGGCAGCGGGGTGGCGGGGCTCTGTGTCAGGTCGGATTCCACAGAAGGCCCCTTCGTACGAAAAAGTACATAACTGCATATTGAGCGACACATCCGGGGTTCGCCTGTTACGACGGGAAAGCGCGTGTCGTTGGGAGCATGAGGGTCGTGACCCAAATCACCCACCGCAGGCTCCCGTTGTCGCACCTGCTCACCCGGATGCGCGACCGATCACCCGGACTGGCCGCGAGCGTCCTGGGCGGCGCCCTCGCCGCGGGGCTCGGGCTCGCCTCGCTCGCCGTCCTCGTCATGGCGCTGTGGATCAGTTCGCCGTATCCGGACAGCGGTCCGGGCGGCGCGCTGCACCTCGCCGCGGCGCTCTGGCTGCTCGCGCACGGCGTGGAGCTGATCCGGACCGACACACTGTCAGGCCTGCCCATGCCCGTCGGGGTGACGCCGCTCCTCCTGCTCGCCCTGCCGGTGTGGCTGCTGCACCGGGCCGCCAGGGAGGCGGCCGACGTCACGTCGGCGTCGTCGCCGGGCACGGCGTGGGCCGGGGTCGTGGCCGGCTATCTGTCCGTCGCCTGGGCCGCGGCGCTGTACGCCTCCGGCGGGACGCTGCGTCCCTCCTGGGCCTGGGCCGCGGTCTGTCTGCCGCTCCTCGCGGTGATCGCCGCGGGAGCGGGGGTCTGGACGGCGAACGGGCGCCCCTGGGGACCCGGGCCGTTCCGGGGGAAGCGGGCCGTGAAGCCGCTTCCGCTTCCCGGCGGGCGTCTGCCCGAAGGACGTCCGGCGGTCGCGGCCGTACGCCGTCTCGCCGCCGCCGACGACCGGGTGCTCGGCGCCTCCGCACGGGCCGCCGCGGCCGGGGTCGCGGTCCTCGTCGGAGGCGGGGCGCTGCTCGTGGCGGCCTCGCTCGTCTGGCACGGAGACACGGCTCGCGCCGCGTTCGTCCAGCTCACCGGGGTGTGGTCGGGCCGGTTCGCCGTCCTGCTGCTGTGCCTGGTCCTGGTGCCGAACGCGGCCGTGTGGGGGGCCGCGTACGGGCTCGGGCCCGGCGTCGTCCTGAGCGCGGGGCATGTCGCGGGACCGCTGACCGCGGCGATTCCGGCGGAGCACGCGCCGACCGAGCTGCTCCCCGCGTTTCCGCTGCTCGCCGCATTGCCGCGGGCGGGTTCGGAGGCGCCGACCGCCTGGCTGGGCGCGCTGGTGCCGCTGGCCGCCGGTGTGACGGTGGCGTGGTTCGCGGTGAGGGCGGGGGCCGCGCGAGCGACCCCGGGCCGCGCGGAGCCCTGGCCGCTGCGGCGGACGGTGGCCGCCGTCGCGATCGCCGCCGCGTGGTGCGGTGTCGCGCTCGGTCTGCTCGCCGGGCTGGCCGGAGGGCCGCTGGGGGTCCACACGCTGACGCACTTCGGGCCGGTGTGGTGGCAGGTGGGACCCGCGACGGCGGTGTGGACGGCGGTCGTCGGGGTTCCCGTCGCGGCGGGCGCGGCCGAGTGGAGGGACCGGGGACGCGCCGCGGTCGCGCGCGCGGGCGCGCGCCGGTACGAGCACGGGACCGGGTGGACCTCGCGGTTCCGGCCGCGCGCCTGGCTCCCGCGGCGCGGGGGTACCTCCGCGACGCCGACGCCGCTTCCGCTCCAGGGCGCGCGCTCCGCGGGCCGGGTCGATCCGGCGGTGCTGGAGTCCGTCGTCGAGAGCTTCGACCCGTACGAGGCCTTCGACCCGGACGACTCCTACGACCCCTTCGAGCCGTACGACCTGCTGCCGGGGGAGGCCGCGCCGGGCGCCTGGTACGGAGATCTGTCCAGGGAGACGCGCTGGGAGGCCCTGCGGAAGGCGGGCGGCTCGCCCGAGCCCGGAGGCCCCGAAGGTCCCGGAGGTCCTGAGGGTCTTGGAGGCTCTGGAGGCCGGAAGAGCTCCGACGACCTCAAGGACCCGGAACCCCGGAAGGAAGCGGGGGACGAGGGGTATCCGCACGACGCCGAACACCGGAACGGGCCGGACGGCCATGGCCCGGAGGCCGCGGGTGGCTCCCCCGGCTGACCCGGGACCGCCCTCCCGTCCGGCGGTGGAGCCGGGCGGGAGGCGGGATGTCAGTTGTGGCTGCCCAGGATCCCGCGCAGATCCTTCGGGAGAAGGTCGTTGCAGGACTGCTTCGCGGCGTTCGTCAGGGCGTCGTTCGTGCAGGAGTAGTAGTCGCTGTAGACGAGGTGGGCGGTGAAGACCCCGGCGACCAGCACGATGGCCAGCGACGCGGTGACGATCCCGCTCACCGCGGCCGTCATCTGCGGGCGCAGGTTCGGATCGGGCGCCGGGGCGTCCGGGTCCGGGGAACGCCCCTTGGAACGCAGCGCGCTGCCGCCCCAGTACAGGGCGAGCGCGCCGAGCAGAAGTGCCACGTACGGCCAGCCGAAGAGGACGAAGAAGAACGCCCACATGCCGGAGAGCAGCGCGTACCGGGCGCGGCGCTGGGCCGGGTCGGTCGGGTCCCAGCGCATGCCGCCGCCGGGTGTGCCGCCGGGGCCCTCGGGGCCGCCCCGTCCCTGCGGCGTGCCCGGCCGGTCGCCGAAGCCGCCGCCGCTGGAGGGGCCGGGCTGCCGGTCGCTCCACTGGCTTCCCCAGGGGGAGTGCCCGGGGTCCTGCTGTCCGCCCCCGCCGTTCTCGCCGGAGCCCTGTCCCGGCCGGCGCGGCTGCCAGGGCCGGTCGGGTGTTCCCTCCGGCGGCGGCGCGAACGGATTGTCCTCCTGGCCTGAGGAGGAGTCGGGGCCGGACGGGGGAGTGCCGGGCGCGTCGGAGCCGCGCTCGTCCGAGGGGCCGCCGCTTCCTCCCGCCGAGCCGCCCTCACCGCTCGCGGAACCGGGCCCGCCGGTGGGGCCGTTCCCTTCCGGCCTCGGCGGGGTGGACGAAGGGCGCCGCTCGCGCAGCAGGAGCGGAGGGAGTCGGAGACTGCGGTCCGGCATCAGGTGAGCGTCTTCCCCTTGGTGGTTCTGGCAGGCGGCATGTCCACACGGTCAGGCCGTTCGTGACGCGCGCCCCGAGCCGGTCCTCCCGGGCTGACGCCTCGGGCCGGTCCGCCCCGGACAGACGCCCCGAGCTTCGCACTCCGGACTCGCGCCCCGAGCTTCGTACCCCCGGACACGCGCTCCGGATGGCTCCGGGGCCCGTGTCGCGGGTGGTGCCGGGGCCGTGCCCCGGACCTTCGTCCTCGTCCCAGGTCAACGTCCCGCGCACACAGGGCGTTCCCCGTGCCGGAGGCGTTCCCGGGTGGATCCTCCCCAGACGCTACCTTCCGGCCTCGCCCCCGTCCCGTGGGGGCCGCCCGGTGTGCCGGTATCGTTGCTGACGGTCGGCCGCTTCGTAGACTTCCCCGTATCCCGGGGCGCGAAGCATTCGTACGACCGTACAAACGCTCCCCCGAGAAAGGGCCCCGTCGTGGCCAAGGCCAAGCGCCTCGTCGTGCTGGTCTCCGGATCAGGTACGAATCTGAAGGCACTGATCGACGCCGTCGCGGAGGCGGGCCCGGCGGCCTACGGTGCCGAGATCGTGGCCGTCGGCGCCGACCGGGACGGCATCGAGGGGCTCGCGCGGGCCGAACGGGCCGGGATCCCGACCTTCGTGTGCAAGGTCAGGGACCACGCCGGCCGGGACGACTGGGACCGCGCGCTCGCCGAGGCGACCGCCGCGTACGAGCCCGACCTCGTGGTGTCCGCCGGATTCATGAAGATCGTGGGGAAGGAATTCCTCGCCCGGTTCGGGGGACGGTTCGTCAACACCCATCCCGCGCTGCTGCCCAGTTTTCCCGGCGCCCACGGAGTCCGTGACGCGCTCGCGTACGGAGTCCGGGTCACCGGCTGCACCGTCCACTTCGTCGACGACGGCGTCGACACCGGCCCGATCATCGCCCAGGGCGTGGTCGAGGTCCGCAACGAGGACGACGAGAGCGCTCTGCACGAGCGCATCAAGGAAGTCGAGCGAAGACTGCTCGTCGATGTCGTGGGGCGGCTCGCCCGCAACGGCTATCGCATTGAGGGACGAAAGGTAGTTATCCAGTGACCGCCGACAGCACAGTCACGGCCGAGAGCACCGAGGGCACCAAGCGGGTCATCCGGCGCGCGCTCGTCAGCGTGTACGACAAGACCGGGCTCGAAGAGCTGGCCCGCGGGCTGCACGCGGCCGGTGTCGAGCTCGTCTCCACCGGCTCCACCGCCGCCAGGATCGCCGCGGCCGGCGTGCCCGTCACCAAGGTGGAGGAGCTGACCGGCTTCCCCGAGTGCCTGGACGGCCGCGTCAAGACCCTGCACCCCAAGGTCCACGCCGGGATCCTCGCCGACCTGCGCCTGGAGAGCCACCGGCAGCAGCTCGCCGAGCTGGGCGTCGAGCCGTTCGACCTGGTCGTCGTCAACCTCTACCCGTTCCGGGAGACGGTCGCGTCCGGGGCCACCCCCGACGAGTGCGTCGAGCAGATCGACATCGGCGGTCCCTCGATGGTCCGCGCGGCGGCCAAGAACCACCCCTCCGTCGCCGTCGTCACCAGCCCCGGCCGCTACGACGACGTCCTGAACGCCGTCCAGGGCGGCGGCTTCGACCTGCGCACCCGCAAGCGGCTCGCCGCCGAGGCCTTCCAGCACACGGCCGCGTACGACGTCGCCGTCGCCTCCTGGTTCGCGTCCTCGTACGCGCCGGTCGACGCTGCGGCCGACAGCGGCTCCGCCGAGGGGCAGTTCCCCGACTTCCTCGGTGCCACCTGGCAGCGCGCGCACACCCTGCGCTACGGCGAGAACCCGCACCAGCCCGCCGCGCTCTACACCTCAGGCACCGGCGGTCTCGCCGAGGCGGAGCAGCTGCACGGCAAGGAGATGTCGTACAACAACTACACGGACACGGACGCCGCCCGCCGTGCCGCGTACGACCACGAGGACCCGTGCGTCGCGATCATCAAGCACGCCAACCCGTGCGGGATCGCGGTCGCCTCGAACGTCGCCGAGGCGCACCGCAAGGCGCACGCCTGCGACCCGCTGTCCGCGTTCGGCGGCGTGATCGCGGTCAACCGGCCGGTCACCAAGGAGATGGCCGAGCAGGTCGCGGAGATCTTCACCGAGGTCATCGTCGCGCCGGAGTACGAGGACGGCGCCCTCGAAGCCCTCACCAAGAAGAAGAACATCCGCGTGCTGCGGGCCCACAACGCCCCGGCCGACCCCGTCGAGATCAAGCCCGTCGACGGCGGCGCGCTGCTCCAGGTCACCGACCGGCTCCAGGCCGCCGGCGACAACCCGGCGAGCTGGACGCTGGCGACCGGTGACGCCCTGAGCGAGGGCGAGCTCGATGAGCTGGCCTTCGCCTGGCGCGCCTGCCGCGCGGTGAAGTCCAACGCGATCCTGCTCGCCAAGGACGGCGCCTCGGTCGGCGTCGGCATGGGCCAGGTCAACCGCGTCGACTCCGCGAAGCTCGCGGTCGAGCGGGCCGGCGCCGAGCGCGCCCGCGGCTCCTACGCCGCCTCGGACGCGTTCTTCCCGTTCCCCGACGGCCTGGAGATCCTCGCCGACGCGGGCGTCAAGGCCGTGGTCCAGCCCGGCGGCTCGGTCCGCGACGAGCTGGTCGTGGAGGCCGCGAAGAAGGCCGGCATCACGATGTACTTCACCGGTACGCGCCACTTCTTCCACTGATCGCTCCGGCCGGCGTGACCGCCTCGGTCGCGCCGGCCGCGTCGACCCCGTGGAACACGCGAGGGCCGTGTCCCCCCGGCATGGGGTGGGACACGGCCCTCGGTGCGTACCGGCCGTTCAGTAGCGCGGGCGGTTGAACCACGCGGCGCCCGACGGGGCGATCATCGCCGCCGCCATCACACCGCCGAAGCCGATCCACAGCAGCGCGAACACCAGCGCCGCCGAGGAGTTGACGTTCGCCGCGTTGATCAGGCCGAGGACGCCGAACAGGGAGCCCAGGATTCCGTACACCATGGTGGTGATCCGGATGCCCTGGCCGCCTCTGCTGAACTTGACGCCCAGCGTGATCGACAGGCCCGCGAGGGCCAGGAAGAGCAGCGCGATCACGAAGATCACGCCCGCGGAGTCGTGGCCGATGTCGGACAGGCCGTTGTTGCCGAACGTGTCCTCGCCCGCGTTGGAGGCGTCGTTGATGGTGGCCGCGCCGAAGATGGCGAAGATGCCGATCAGGACCTGGACGCCCGCCACGATGAACAGCAGCACGCGCGCGGTCATCATCAGACCCGGCATGGTCTGCGGCATCATGTTGCCGCCCGGGTAGCCGGGGTACGCCGGCTGCTGCGGGTAGCCGTAGCCCTGCGGGGGCACGCTGGGCGGCGCCTGCGGGTACCCGTAGCCGGGAGGAGCGGCCGGCGGTGCGACCGGAGGCTGCTGCGGCGGGGGGCCGTAGGGGTTGTTCGGGTCGCCGAAACTCATGGCGGGTTTCCTCCGTTGCCTGGTGCGGGGACTACGCGCGGCACGGTTCGGAGGAATTTCTACAGAGCGGTCCGTCCCCCCGGTACTGCCCGCGGCACTGTATGTGCTCATCGTTCTTTAGCAGACTCTTACTTGTCCAGCGCCATTCGGTATGTGTTGTCCAAGTGCAACATGCGTGATCATGGCCGGATACGGGCGAATCGGTCGGCCGCCGGGTGCCGGGGGGCCGCCGGCTCGCCGCCGCGAGGTCGCCGGCAGGCACTCGGGGGCCGTTCCGAGGCCGTTCCGAGCCTGTTCGGAGGCTGTTCGGAGGTCGCCGGGCCGGTCCTCGCGGGGCTGCCGTGGCCCCGGATTGGAACCTGGGCCGCGTCATCCTGGAGGATGGGGGGCATGACCGCCCAGATTCTCGATGGCAAGGCCACCGCAGCCGCGATCAAGTCCGACCTGACCGTCCGCGTGGCGGCCCTGAAGGAGAAGGGCGTCACGCCCGGCCTCGGGACGGTCCTGGTCGGGGACGACCCCGGAAGCCAGAAGTACGTAGCGGGCAAGCACCGCGACTGCGCCCAGGTCGGCATCGCCTCCATCCAGCGCGAACTGCCCGCCACCGCCACGCAGGAAGAGATCGAGGCGGTGGTCCGCGAGCTGAACGAGGACCCCGCCTGCACCGGCTACATCGTCCAGCTGCCGCTCCCCAAGGGCATCGACGAGAACCGCATCCTGGAACTGATGGACCCGGACAAGGACGCGGACGGCCTGCACCCGATGAACCTCGGGCGTCTCGTCCTCAACGAGCCCGCCCCGCTGCCCTGCACCCCCAACGGCGTCCTCACGCTCCTGCGCCGCTACGGCGTGGAGATCAAGGGCGCCGAGGTCGTGGTCGTCGGCCGCGGTGTGACCATCGGGCGCCCGATGCCGCTGCTGCTCACGCGGCGCAGCGAGAACGCGACGGTCACCCAGTGCCACACCGGCACCCGTGACCTCTCCGCGCACCTCAAGCGCGCCGACATCATCGTCGCCGCCGCGGGCTCCGCGCACCTCATCCGCGCCGAGGACGTGAAGCCGGGCGCCGCCGTCCTCGACGTCGGTGTCTCGCGCAGCGCCGAGGGCAAGATCGTCGGAGACGTCCACCCGGACGTCGCCGAGGTCGCCGCCTGGATCTCCCCGAACCCCGGCGGTGTCGGGCCGATGACCCGGGCCCAGCTGCTCGTCAACGTGGTGGAAGCGGCGGAGCGAAGTGTCGGCTGACGGCGAGAGCGATGAGGCCGGGGCCGGCGTGGGGCGCGGTGGCGTCGAGTCGGCCGTGCGGGAGGCGGAGTTGAAGACCGAGGTCGAGGGCGAGGGCGTGTCCGAGGCGGGCGGTGACGCCGGGGTCCTGTCCGGGGCCGGGGCCGGCTCGCGGGCCGAGACCGGCGTTCGGGCCGAGGCCGGCACTCGGGCCGAGGCTCGGGGCGACGATGTCTCCGAGGTCGACGGCGGGGCCAGGGACGGCGTCGGGGCTGCCGAGGCCGAGGCCGAGGCCGGGTCCGGGTCCGGGTCCGGGTCCGAGGACGGCGTCGAGGCTGTCTCGGGGGCTGAGGTCGAGGCTGCGGGCGGGGTCGAGGCCGAGGCCGAGGCCACCGTTCGGGACGCGATCAGCGCGCCCGACGCCGAGGGGCGGCCGCGGCGCACCACACGGCGCTTCCCGCTGTTCACGCGTGACACCGCGCGGCCCGAGGGCGGCGGCCGGGCCGCGCCCGGGGACGCCCCGGCGCCCGCGCGTCAGTGGCCCATCCTCACCGTGCTGTCCGCCGTCGCGCTCGGCCTGCTGCTCACCGCGCTCGACCAGTTCCGCGTCGGCACGATCCTGATCGGGGCCGCGCTGCTCGCGGGTGCCGTGATGCGATGGATGCTCCCGAGCGTCGGCATGCTCGCGGTCCGCTCCCGCTTCACGGACATGCTCACCTACAGCGTCCTGGGCATCGCCATCGTGGTGCTCGCGCTGATGGCGCAGCCCAACCCGGTGCTGGTGATTCCGTTCCTGGACGACACCTTGCACTTCACGGTGCGCTGAACGGGCCGTGCCCCTCGGCCCGCCTGTGCGGCCCGTCCTCTCCTTCGGGGAGGGCGGGCTTCGTCGTTCCCCAACCCGGCCTCGTGCCCGGGTTGGGGAACGACGGCGGCCCGTCCCCTCCCCCGAGTAAGGACGGGCCGCGATCGGGCGCGTGTTCCGCCCGGGGTCAACCCTTGTGCACGCGAACGTGCCGTTCAACAGCCCGCGGTCCCCTGTGGCACGGAAGTGACCATTCCGGCACGGTGTGCTCGCCCTCTGCCGGGAACCGGCCCAACTCCGGCTCTTATGACGGTTGTTGACATACTTGATCTTCTGCCCCGTTGGGCATGCACCAGGGGAAGTAGGGGGAGGGAATGCCTCGTTGGAAGGCGCTGCCGGATGAACTCGATCCGCGGGTGACGGAGTTCGTCGGTCAGTTGCGACTGCTCGTCGACCGGAGCGGGCTGGACGTCGCGGCCGTGGCCGACCGCACGGGCTACCCCAGGGCGTCCTGGGAGCGCTACCTCGACGGCGGGCTGCTCGCGCCGAAGGGGGCGGTCGTCGCGCTGGCCGAGGTGACCGGGGCCAGTCCCGTGGATCTGGCGACGATGTGGGAGCTGGCCGAACGGGCCTGGAGTCGTTCGGAGACGCGGTACGACTCGGGGGTGGAGGCGATGCGGATGTCCCGGGCGCGGGGCGCGCCGGAGCCGCGGGACGCGCGGCCCGAGGGGGCCGTTGCGGGGGACTCCGCTCGGCGGAGGCGGCTCTGGACGGTGTTGCTCGCGGCGGTCCTGGGGGTTCTTGTCGTTGTCGCGGCCGTCGTCTGGGTCGGTTCTGGTGGGGGTGGGACGGCTTCCGGCGGTGTGCCGAAGGCGTCGGCCGCCTCCGTGAGCGCCCGGTCCGAGCTGCCGCCGGGGGTCAAGTGCGTCCGCGCCTCGTGCGCCGGGAAGGACCCCGAGCTCATGGGGTGCGGTGGTCGGATGGCCACGACGGTCACCAGTGTGACGGTGGGGGCCGCTTTGGTGGAGGTGCGGTACAGCGCGACGTGCGGGGTCGCCTGGGCGCGGGTCGCGCGGGCGGGGGTGGGGGACCGGGTGGAGGTGTCGTCGCCGGGGGCCGCGGGGACGCGGACGGCTGTGGCGGGCGCGGACGTGTACACGTACACGCCGATGGTGGTGGTGAAGGACGCCGGCTCGGTGAAGGCTTGTCTGGTGCCGAGTTCGGGGCGACGGGAGTGCACCTCGTAGCGGCTTCGCTCGCCTCTGGCTCCGGCTCCCGGTTCGGTGGTGGGTCGGGGCCGTGCCGGTGCATCAGCCCGTCGCCGTTGGATGAGGAGTGACCGTCGGTGGCGACGGGCATCGATGTACCGGCACGGCCCCTCGCGTCGGATCCCGGCTGCGGGTGATTCGTGGTGCCCGGTCCGCATCCCAGCCTTGGCCGCCGAAACCTCAGCCGCGACCACCGAAATCCCAGCCCCGGCCGCCCGAATTCCAGCCCCGGCCGGGAAAAGTTTCAGCCCCTCCGGCGATTGAGGAGCGGGGGTCCGGGGGCGGCGCCCTCGGGGTCGGGTTGGGTAGGGGCGGAGGGGGCGAGAAGGAGGTTGTGGTGGGGCAGGGGGAAACTTCTGGTTTGGGGGATTGAGTTGGTTCCGAGGGGGCAGGGGCTTCGTACCCCCACGGGATCCGGTGCCGTCGGGAAGGGGGGAGATCCCTTCCCGCGAGCCGCTGGTACCCCCTTTGGCGGTCGCCGAGTTCACCCTCTCCCGAGCCCGGCGACCGCCTCCCCGGGGAATCCCGGGACATCTGTGGGGTGGGCCACACGCACCCTGACGTCCGGCGTCCCGGATGCGCGATAGCCTGACGGCGGATCTCTCTTGACGCCGAGAGATCGATCATCGGGACCTTTGATCGATCATTGCGGTGGTTGCAGGGGACGATCCTGCACCCGGGGCAGGGACGCCCCACCGCCAGCTGTCATACGGAGAACGCCATGACTCGCACTCCCGTGAACGTCACCGTCACCGGCGCGGCCGGCCAGATCGGTTACGCCCTGCTCTTCCGCATCGCCTCCGGCCAGTTGCTCGGCGCGGACGTGCCGGTCAAGCTGCGCCTGCTGGAGATCACGCCGGCGCTGAAGGCCGCCGAGGGCACCGCCATGGAGCTCGACGACTGCGCCTTCCCGCTTCTTCAGGGCATCGACATCACGGACGACCCGAACGTCGCCTTCGACGGCACCAACGTCGGTCTGCTCGTCGGCGCCCGCCCCCGCACCAAGGGCATGGAGCGCGGCGACCTGCTCTCGGCCAACGGTGGCATCTTCAAGCCGCAGGGCAAGGCGATCAACGACAACGCCGCCGACGACGTCAAGATCCTGGTCGTCGGCAACCCGGCGAACACGAACGCGCTGATCGCCCAGGCCGCCGCTCCGGACGTACCCGCCGAGCGCTTCACCGCGATGACCCGTCTGGACCACAACCGCGCGCTGACCCAGCTCGCGAAGAAGACGGGCACGACGGTCGCCGACATCAAGCGTCTGACCATCTGGGGCAACCACTCCGCCACCCAGTACCCGGACATCTTCCACGCCTCGGTCGACGGCAAGAACGCCGCCGAGGTCGTCAACGACGAGAAGTGGCTCGCCGAGGACTTCATCCCGACCGTCGCCAAGCGCGGTGCGGCGATCATCGAGGCCCGTGGCGCGTCCTCGGCCGCCTCGGCCGCCAACGCCGCCATCGACCACGTCTACACCTGGGTCAACGGCACCGCCGAGGGCGACTGGACCTCCATGGGCATCCCCTCGGACGGTTCGTACGGTGTGCCGGAGGGCCTCATCTCCTCCTTCCCCGTCACCACGAAGGACGGCCGCTACGAGATCGTCCAGGGCCTGGACATCAACGAGTTCTCCCGCACCCGCATCGACGCCTCCGTCAAGGAGCTCGAGGAGGAGCGCGAGGCGGTCCGCGCCCTCGGCCTGATCTGATCCGGCGCGAACAGGCCTGAGCCGGACGGCCGTCCGGCCGGCTCGGCCCGGTGGCGCTCGGTGCGCAGCAGTACCCGCGATGCCCGGGTGGTGACGACCACCCGGGCATCGGTGTGTTTGGGGGCCATTGGGCGTAGGGAAAGTACGTGCCGAACGTATGTGCTTTGTCGCCATAAAGAGGGGTGCCGATGGCGGAAACCTCACTATGGTCGTGAGGTGCGGTCCGCCGGGGGGCTGGGCGCGGCAGGGTGCGGCGGCGAACACGCCGGGATCGGGCCGTCGGGTGGGGCCGACGGGGGAGCGGGGGCGGCATGGCGCAGCGATGGGACGCGGACCGTCGGCAGTGGGTCGACGACGGTACGGGCCCCGCGGACGGCGGGGTCCAGGACGGTGCGGACGCCGGCGGAGCGCCGCCGGCCGGGGACCAGCAGTGGTGGGCGGCGGCCACGCAGACGGGTCCGCCGCGGCCCGACGTCCCGCCGCCCGCGGGCTTCGGACCGCACCAGCCACCGCTTCCACCGCAACAGCAACAGCAGCAGCAGCAACAGCAGTGGGCCCAGGCTCAGCAGCAGGCCCAGGCCGCCTGGTCGCACCAGCAGTCGCAGCCGCCGACGTGGCCCGGTGGTGTCGTACCGCCGGGTGCCGGTGGCCGGCCGCCTGGCTCGGGTGACGCGCGGAAGCTGCTTCTGGTGATCGTGGCCGTGGCGGTTCTCGCGGGCGGTGTGGGCGGCGGACTGTGGGCGGTGACCCGGGGCGGCTCGGCGCGGCATCCGCAGGCGCACTCGTCCGGACCCTCGGTCGGCGTCACGACACCGCAGGCCGGTGTCACACCGGACAACTCGAACGTCACCGGCGGCGAGGGCACGTACACCGCTCCGGCCGTCACCACCGCCCCGGCGCCCGCCCCCGGGTACAGCCGCTCGGTCGATCCGGTCGGCTACACCGTGGACGTCCCGGCCGGCTGGGCGCGTCAGGAGAAGCAGGGCAAGCTGGCGCCCGTCGTCACGTACACCGCGCCCGACGGCGTCCGCAGCCTGCTGGTGTTCGAGATCAAGGAGGACTCCGTGGCGGAGTCCTCGGCGCAGGCCCAGTCCATCGCGGAGGGGGCCCGGGGCTACCAGTACCTGGACCGGCGCAGCGGCACCGACTGGACGGAGTTCAGCTACCGCTACGACAGCAAGCAGACCGGGCCCACCCAGAACATCGACCACCGTTTCCAGGCCGCCGACGGCACGCCGTACGCCATCGTCGCCAGCAGCCCGCCGGGCACCGACATGACCCAGCAGCTCGCGACGGCCGTCAACTCCTTCTGCCCGAGCGGGTACGCCTGCTCGAACACCACCTGAGGCACGCTCAAGGCGCGGGCGGCTCCTGCGCATTGACGGGGAGCCGCTTCTCGAACCAGTGCGCCGCGTACACGTTGTCGTCGTAGCGCGGGATCTCCGTGTACCCGCACGCCCGGTACATCCGCTGGGCCTCGGTGAGCACGGCGTGCGTGTCCAGGCGTACGACGCCGAACCCGCGCTCCGCCGCCCGCTGTTCGAGGCCGTCGAGGATCCGGCGCCCGAGGCCGAGCCGGCGGGCCCCGGGGTCCACCCACACATGACGGATCTCGCCCGCCCGGGGACCGAGACGGCGCAGCGCGCCGCAGCCCACGGGCCGGCCCTCCTCGTAGGCGACGAGGAAGGCGCCCGCGTCCCCGGACACCTCTCGCGGCCGTACGAGGGTGGCGGGGTCGAAGCCCTCGGGGAACCGTGCGTCGATGTCGGCCGCGTACGCGGCGAGGCAGGCGCGGGCGTCGGGGGAGGCGCCGTCGACCGTCTCGACGGTGATCGCGGCGAGCCGGAGCAGCCGGTGGGCGGTGTCCAGGGCCGCGGTCAGCTCCGTGCGCCGGTGCGCGTCGAGACCGCTGAGCAACCCCTCGGCGAGCGCGTCGGCCAGCCGGTTCTGCTCCGCGATCTCGGCCCGTCCGGCGTCCGTGAGACCGGCGACCCGCAGTCTGCTGTCGGAGGGATGGACGCTCACCCGGACGAGCCCCTGGCGCTCCAGGGCGCGCACCATCCGGCTCAGGTACCCCGCGTCCAGGCCGAGCCGGGCCCGCAGGTCGCGCAGGGAGGCTCCCTCCCCGCCGATCTCGAACAGGAGCCGGGCCTCGCCGAGGGGGCGGTCCTGGCCGAGGTAGTGGTCGTCGAGGGCTCCGATGCGCCGCGTGAAGTAGCGGTTGAAGCGCCGCAGCGCCGTCACCTGGTCCGTGGTCACCGTGTCCGTCGGCACTGGCTCCATCTTCCTTCGGCTCCCGGTCCGGCCGCCTTCCCGCGGTTCTCCGCCAGGACGGCGCTCTTCTTTTGACTTTAGTCAAAGGAAAACGGGCTGTCCATCGCCCGCTCTTGTCCCTTTTCGTGGGATTTTTCAGTGACCCGGCGCACTTCTCGTGACGGATCGCGCATGTGGAGGGGGCGCAGGGGCAGGCGCTCACAGCTCACGGGGGCGACGCCTCCGTGACACAGGGGGATCGAACAGGAACGGAAGGCAACACCGGCCATGGCAGGACAGCAGGCAGAACAGACCATCCACGTGGACGGCGAGTGGCGCGCGGCACTCTCCGGATCGACACGCGAGATCCTCGACCCCGCCGATGCCGAGCCGTTCGCCGTGGTCGCCGAGGGAGACGGGAAGGACGCGGACCTCGCGGTCGCCGCCGCGCGCCGTGCCTTCGACGAGGGGCCCTGGCCGCACACCCCCGTCGCCGAACGCGCCGCCCTGCTGCGCCGCGTGGCCGGTCTCCTCGTCCGTGACCGCGAGACGCTCGGGCTGCTCGAAAGCCGTGACGCGGGCAAGACGGCGGAGGAGGGGCGCGTCGACATCGACTGCGTCGCCGACGCCTTCCGCTACTTCGCCGACCTTGTGGTGGGCGAGGGCGGCGGCCGTGTCGTGGACGCCGGTTCGGCCGACGTCCACAGTGTGGTCGTGCACGAGCCCGTCGGCGTGTGCGCCCTGATCACCCCCTGGAACTATCCGCTGCTCCAGGCCAGTTGGAAGATCGCCCCCGCCCTCGCCGCCGGCAACACCTTCGTGGTCAAGCCCAGCGAGATCACCCCGATGACGACCGTCGCGCTGCTGCGGCTGCTGGCCGAGGCGGGCCTGCCCGACGGGGTCGCGGGCCTGGTCACCGGCCCCGGGCACACCGTCGGCGCCCGCCTCGCCGAGCACCCCGACGTCGACCTCGTCTCCTTCACCGGCGGCCTGGCCAGCGGGACGAAGGTGGCGCGTGCCGCCGCCGACACGGTCAAGAAGGTCGCGCTCGAACTCGGCGGCAAGAACCCCAACATCGTCTTCGCCGACGCCTGCGCCACCCCGGAGGACTTCGACACCGCCGTCGACCAGGCGCTCAACGCCGCCTTCATCCACAGCGGTCAGGTGTGCTCGGCCGGTTCCCGGCTCATCGTCGAGGAGTCCGTACGCGAGCGCTTCGTCGCCGAACTCGCCCGCAGGGCCGGTGCGATCCGGCTCGGCCGCGGCACCGGGGACGGTGTCGAGTGCGGTCCGCTCGTCTCCGAGCAGCAGCGCGCGAAGACCGAGGAGTACGTCGCCTCCGCGCTGGCCGAGGGCGCGGTCCTGCGGGCCGGGGGCAGGCGGCCCGAGCCGTCCGAAGTCCGGCCCGCCACCGGGTACTTCTACGAGCCGACCGTGCTCGACCAGTGCCACCGCGGGATGCGGGTCGTCCGCGAGGAGGTCTTCGGGCCCGTCCTGACCGTGGAGACGTTCGCCACCGAGGACGAGGCCGTCGCGCTCGGCAACGACACCGAGTACGGCCTCGCGGGCGCCGTCTGGACCGCCGACGCCGGCCGTGCCCGCCGGGTCGCGGGGCGGCTGCGCCACGGCACCGTCTGGATCAACGACTTCCACCCCTATCTCCCGCAGGCGGAGTGGGGCGGCTTCGGACGCAGCGGCGTCGGACGCGAACTCGGCCCCGCCGGGCTCGCCGAGTACCGCGAGAGCAAGCACGTCTACCAGAACCTCGCGCCGAAGCCCGTCCGCTGGTTCGCCGGCTGACTCCCGCCGTCCGGCGAACTCCCCTACCTTCCCTGGCCTTTTGGAGCACCCCTTCATGTCCCAGCACGAGGAAACGTACGACTACGTCGTCATCGGCGGCGGCACCGCGGGCTCCGTGATCGCGTCCCGCCTCACCGAGAACCCGGATGTCAGCGTCGCCGTCATCGAGGGCGGCCCCAGCGACGTGGGACGCGAGGACGTCCTCACCCTGCGCCGCTGGATGGGCCTGCTCGGCGGGGAGCTCGACTACGACTACCCGACCACCGAACAGCCGCGCGGCAACTCGCACATCCGGCACAGCCGTGCCCGGGTGCTCGGAGGCTGCTCGTCGCACAACACGCTGATCGCGTTCAAGCCCCTGCCGTCCGACTGGGACGAGTGGGAGGCGGCCGGCGCCAAGGGCTGGGGCGCGGCGGGGATGGAGGAGTACTACGCGCGGCTCCTGAACAACATCGTCCCCGTCGACGAGAAGGACCGGAACGCCATCGCGCGGGACTTCGTGGACGCGGCCCGGTCCGCCCTCGACGTCCCGCTGGTCGAGGGCTTCAACCGGCAGCCGTTCACCGAGGGCGCCGGCTTCTTCGACCTCGCCTACCACCCCGAGGACAACAAGCGGTCGAGCGCCTCGGTCGCGTATCTCCACCCCGTGATGGACGAACGGCCCAACCTGACGCTCCTGCTGGAGACGTGGGCGTACAAGCTGGAGCTGGAGGGGAAGCGCGTCACGGGCGTGCACGTCAGGACCAAGGACGACGAGGAGGTCCTCGTCCGGGCGCGCCGCGAGGTCCTGCTGTGCGCGGGAGCCGTCGACTCGCCCCGCCTGCTGCTGCACTCAGGCATCGGACCCGCCGGTGACCTGGAGGAACTGGACATCCCCGTCGCGCACGATCTGCCGGGCGTCGGCGAGAACCTGCTCGACCACCCCGAGTCGGTGATCGTCTGGGAGACGCACGGGCCGATTCCGGAGAACTCCGCGATGGACTCCGACGCGGGACTCTTCGTCCGGCGGGACCCCGAACAGCCGGGCCCCGACCTGATGTTCCACTTCTACCAGATCCCCTTCACGGACAATCCGGAGCGCATCGGCTACGAACGCCCCGCGCACGGCGTCTCGATGACCCCCAACATCCCCAAGCCGCGCAGCCGCGGCCGCCTCTACCTCACCAGCGCGGACCCGACCGTCAAACCCGCCCTGGACTTCCGGTACTTCACGGACGAGGAGGACTACGACGGCCGTACCCTCGTCGACGGCATCAGGATCGCCCGCGAGATCGCCAGGGCCGAACCACTGGCCGGCTGGCTCAAGCGTGAGGTCTGCCCAGGGCCCGACGTCACCGGGGACGAGGAACTGAGCGCGTACGCACGCCAGGTCGCGCACACCGTGTACCACCCGGCCGGCACCTGCCGGATGGGCGGGCTCCTGGACGAACTCGCCGTGGTGGACCCCGAACTGCGGGTCCGCGGCCTGGACGGCATCCGGATCGCCGACGCCTCCGTGTTCCCCGCCATGCCCGCGGTGAACCCGATGATCGGGGTGCTCATGGTCGGCGAGAAGGCCGCCGAGCTGATCGGTGGTGACGCGCGATGAACACACCCACCGAGAACACGCAGAGCACCGGGAGCACGGAGAGCACCGCGAACACCGAGAGCACGGAGAGCACCGCGAACACCGAGAGCGCCGAGAGCACCGCGAACGCCGTGCCCACGACCGCCGAGAACACCGCCGCCCCCGGCACCGTCTTCTCCGTGCGCGGTCTGTGGAAGGTGTTCGGACCCAAAGCCGACCGTGTTCCCGGCGACCCCGAACTCGCCTCCCTGGACGCCGCCGGACTGCGCGAGGCCACCGGCTGCACCGCCGCCGTCCGTGACGTCGGCTTCGACGTGCGCAAGGGCGAGGTCTTCGTCGTCATGGGCCTGTCCGGCTCCGGCAAGTCCACCCTCGTACGCTGCCTCACCCGGCTGATCGAACCCACCTCGGGCAGCCTCGCGATCGACGGCGAGGACGTCCTCGCGATGGACAAGGGCCGGCTGCGCGAACTGCGCCGCCACCGCGCCGCCATGGTCTTCCAGCACTTCGGCCTGCTGCCGCACCGCACGGTCCTCGACAACGTGGCCTACGGCCTGGAGATCCAGGGCGTCCCGCGCGAGGAACGCCGGGCGAGGGCCGCCGAGGTCGTCGCCAAGGTCGGCCTGGAGGGCATGGAGCAGCGCAGGCCCGCGGAACTCTCCGGCGGTCAGCAGCAGCGCGTCGGGCTGGCCCGCGCGCTCGCCGTCGACCCCGAGGTCCTGCTCTTCGACGAGCCGTTCAGCGCGCTCGACCCGATGATCCGGCGCGACATGCAGGACGAGGTCGTGCGGCTGCACCGCGAGGAGGGCCGCACGATGGTCTTCATCACCCACGACCTGACCGAGGCCCTGCGCCTCGGCGACCGCATCGCCCTGATGCGCGACGGCCGGATCGTCCAGCTCGGCACCCCGGAGGAGATCGTCGGCTCCCCGGCCGACGCCTACGTCCGCGAGTTCGTCCGGGACGTGCCCCGCGAGCAGGTCATGACGGTCCGCACGGCCATGCGCCCCGGGGACTGCGGCGGCCCCGACCACCCCGGCGCGCTCGCCCCCGACACCGTGGTCGCCGACGCGATCAAGGCCGTCGCCCGCACCGGCCGGGCCGCCTGCGTCGTGCGCGACGGCCGCTGCCTCGGCGTCGTCGACCACGAGCGGCTGCTCCAGGTCGTCGCCGGCCCGGACACGATCGGGGAGGCGGCGTGATGGCGGCTGTCACCGCAACCCCTCCCCGTACGGTCCTGCCCGGACGCCTGCGGCATCCGGCCGTCGGCAAGCTCGCGGTCCTCGCCGTCGTCGCGGCGGTGCTCGTGCCGCTCGCCGAGGCCCGCTGGTCCGGCGGCAGCTGGCCGCACGCCCTGACCGTCGACCTGACCGGACCGCTCGGCCGCGCCGGCGACTGGATCATCGACAACCGCGACAGCCACCCGCTGTTCCTGTACTTCTTCGGCTACGTCAGCAACGCCGTCGTCCTGTCCGTACGCGCCGTCTATCTGCTGCTCCTCGCGGCCGGCTGGGCCGGAGTGACCGCCCTGGCCGCGCTGGTGGCCTGGCGGGCCGCCGGAGTGCGCCAGGCGCTCGGCGCCGGTGCCGCGTTCCTCGTCTGCGGACTGCTCGGCATGTGGGTGCCCACGATGCAGACGCTGGCGGTCATGACGGTCGCCGTGCTCGCCTCCGTCGTGCTCGGCCTGCTGCTCGGCCTCGCCGCCGGGCTCTCCGAGCGCACCCACCGCGCGCTGCGCCCCGTCCTCGACACCATGCAGGTGCTCCCGGCCTTCGCGTATCTGCTGCCCGTCGTGCTGGTCTTCGGCATCGGCGTCCCCGCAGCCGTGCTCGCCACCGTCGTCTACGCCGCCCCGCCCATGGCCCGCCTCACCGCGCTCGGCCTGCGCGACGCGGACGAGGGCGTGATGGAGGCCGTCGCCTCGCTCGGCGCCACCGCCCGCCAGCGCCTGCTGACCGCCCGCCTTCCGCTGGCCCGCAAGGAACTCCTCCTGGGCCTCAACCAGACGATCATGATGGCGCTGTCCATGGCCGTCATCGCCTCCGTGATCGGCGCCGGCGGCCTCGGCGACCGCGTCTACCAGGCCCTCGCCTCGGTGGACGTGGGCGCCGCCCTCTCCGCGGGCATCCCGATCGTCCTGCTGGCCGTCGTCCTCGACCGGGTCACGGCCGCCGCCGGCGAGCGGATCGGAGCGGTCGGCGCGAACCCGCCCCGGCTGTACACGGCGCTCGCCGCCCTCGCCGTCGTGGCCGTCGCCCTCACCGGCCGTCTCACGGGCAGCCCCGACTGGCCCGACGCCTGGGTGGTGAACATCGCCGAGCCGGTCAACAGCGCCGTCGACTGGATGACCGGCCACCTCTACTCGGGCGTCCCGTACATCGGCGGCACCGCCGACTGGGCGGGCCACTTCACCACCTGGGTCCTCGACCCGCTCCGGGACGGACTCCAGTGGCTGCCCTGGTGGGCCGTGCTGCTGACCGTCGCCGCCCTGGCCTGGCTGATCGGCACCTGGCGCACCGCGCTCACCGCCGTCCTCGCCATGGCCGCGATCGGTGTCCTGGGCGCGTGGAAGCCGTCCCTCGACACGCTCTCCCAGGTGCTCGCGGCGGTCGCCGTCACCCTGGTGCTCGGCTTCGCCACCGGGATCGCGGCCGCGCGCAGCGAACGCTTCGAGCGTCTGCTGCGGCCCGTCCTCGACGTCTTCCAGACCATGCCGCAGTTCGTCTACCTCATCCCCGTCGTCGCGCTGTTCGGTGTCGGGCGCGCCCCCGCCGTCGCCGCCGCGGTCGTCTACGCGCTGCCCGCCGTCATCCGCATCACCACCCAGGGACTGCGGGCCGTCGACCCCGCCGCACTGGAGTCGGCCCGCTCCCTCGGTGCGACCGCCGGGCAGCAACTGCGCCAGGTCCAGCTCCCGTTGGCACGGCCCGCGCTGCTGCTGGCCGTCAACCAGGGCGTCGTCCTGGTCCTCGCCGTGGTCATCATCGGCGGTCTGGTCGGCGGTGGCGCGCTCGGCTACGACGTCGTGTTCGGCCTGGCCCAGGGCGACCTGGCCACCGGACTGGTGGCCGGCGCCGCGATCGTCTGCCTCGGACTGATGCTCGACCGGGTGACCCAGCCGACCGGGCGCCGCGCCAAGAAGGGAGCGTGACATGCGACTTCGTACGACATCCGTGGTGGCCGGGGCCTCGGCCCTGCTGCTGCTCACCGGCTGCGGCGCCGCCGACATGACCAAGCAGGCCTCGCCCTTCGCGAACGCCCGGGGCGCGCGGACGGTGACCCTGTCCGTGCAGTCGTGGGTCGGCGCCCAGTCCAACGTGGCCGTCGCGCAGTACCTCCTCGAACACGAGATGGGATATCGCGTCGACACCGTGCAGGTCGACGAGGTGCCCGCCTGGGACGCCCTCAGCCAGGGCCGTGTCGACGCCATCCTGGAGGACTGGGGGCACCCCGACCAGGAGAAGCGGTACGTCCAGGACAAGAGGACGATCGCGCCCGGTGGCGACCTGGGCGTGACCGGTCACATCGGCTGGTACGTGCCGACGTACTTCGCGAAGCAGCATCCCGACGTCACGGACTGGAGGAACCTGGACAAGTACGCCGACCGGCTCCGCACCCCCGAGAGCGGCGGCAAGGGACAGCTCCTCGACGGCTCCCCTTCGTACGTCACCAACGACAAGGCGCTGGTGAACAACCTGAAGCTGAACTACCAGGTCGTGTTCGCCGGTTCGGAAGCCGCGCAGATCACGCAGATGAAGCAGTTCGCGAAGGAGAAGAAGCCCTTCCTCACGTACTGGTACTCGCCGCAGTGGCTGTTCGAGAAGGTCCCCATGACCGAGGTGAGGCTGCCCGCCTACAAGGAGGGCTGCGACGCCGACGCGGCGAAGGTCGCCTGCGCCTACCCGCACACCCCGCTGAAGAAGTACCTGAACGCCGACTTCGCGCGGACCGGCGGCAAGGCCGCGGCGTTCCTGAAGAAGTTCCGGTGGACCACCGGGGACCAGAACGAGGTCTCCCTGATGATCGCCAACGACAAGCTGACCCCGCAGGAGGCGGCGAAGAAGTGGGTGGAGCGCCACCGGTCGACCTGGAAGGCGTGGCTGCCGTCGTGACCGGCTCGCCGCGGCTCGACCGTCGTGCCCCTGCCGTCCGGGCCGCCCGCGCCCGGGCGACGGGGGCACGACGGTTCCTGTCAGGACCGCAGCCCCGCCGCGACGTCCCCCAGCGCCTCGGCCGCCCGGCGCTGTAGCCCGGGGCCGAACGTGACGCGTGTGGCGCCCAGTTCACCCAGTTCGGCCGGGGACGCCCCGTCGATCCTGGCGAAGGCGTTCAAGGGCCCCTGGATGCCGGACCGCAGCAGCGGAAGCACCTCGGCCGGGGCCCCGATCGGGTACACGCAGTCCGCACCGGCCGCGACGTACAGCGCGGCCCGCCGGACGGCCTGCCCCGGATCGCCGTCGCCGTACGCGAAGACGTCGACCCGGGCGTTCAGGAAGAGCAGGTCCGCCGCGGCGTCCCGCACCTCGGCCAGCCAGTCGGCGTGCCGGTCCGCGTCCTTGAGGACTCCGCCCTCGGAGTCCTCGAGGTTGCAGCCCACGGCCCCCGCCTCCAGCAGCCGCTCCACCAGCTCCCGGGGCGCCAGGCCGTAGCCGCCCTCGACATCGGCCGACACCGGCACGTCCACGGACCGGGCGATCCGCCCGACGGCGGCGAACATCTCGTCGGCGGGCGTCTGTCCGTCCGCGTACCCCAGCGAGGCGGCCACCCCGGCGCTCGGCGTGGCGAGCGCGGGGAAGCCTGCGTCCGCGAACACCCGGGCGCTCGCCGCGTCCCAGGGGCCGGGCAGCACCAGCGGATCGCCCGGCACCCGCATGTGGTGCAGCGCCCGGAACCGCTCCGCGCCGCTCGTCACCGAGCGCTCCCTGCCCGGCGCCGTCACCTGTGCCCGCCGGGCCGGTAGTGGCCGGGCACCATGCGGCAGGTCACGGCGAACCGGTTCCAGGCGTTGATCACCGTGATCGAGGCGATCAGCTGGGCCAGGTCGGCCTCCTCGAAGTGCCGGGCGGCGCGCTCGTACACCGCGTCCGGCACGAAGCCCTCAGTGATCACCGTGACGGCCTCGGTCAGCTCGATCGCCGCGATCTCCTTCTCCGTGTAGAAGTGCCGCGACTCCTCCCACGCGCCGAGCTGGACGATCCGCTCGACGCTCTCGCCCGCCGCGAGCGCGTCCTTGGTGTGCATGTCCAGGCAGAACGCGCAGTGGTTGAGCTGCGAGGCGCGGATCTTCACCAGTTCGAGGAGCGTGGGGTCCACCCCGCGCCGGGCCGCCGCGTCGAGCCTGACCATCGCCTTGTAGACGTCGGGGGCCAGTTCGGCCCAGGCCAGCCGGGGGGAGTGCTCGGGCGCGTACGGCGCGCCCGCGGCGGGGGCGTCCGGGGTCGTCGGGGTGTGCTGCGTGGTCGTGTCCTGCGTCGTCATGCGATCGACCCTACGAGGGGAGTAGCCCGGGAGTATGGTCCATTCCCATGGGGAAAACGTGGGCCACTCTGGGAGTCGACCTTCATGTCGAGCCGACGGGGTCCGGCATTCGCAAGGGGTTGACGGAGGCGCTGCGCGAGGCCGTCCGCGGCGGCCGGCTCGCCCCCGGGACCCGTCTGCCGTCCTCCCGCTCGCTCGCCGCCGACCTCGGCATCGCCCGCAACACGGTCGCCGAGTCCTACGCCGACCTCGTCGCCGAGGGCTGGCTCACCGCACGCCAGGGCTCCGGCACACGCGTGGCGGGGCGGAGCGTCGTACGACCGGCGCCGCAGGCCGCCCCGCCCCGCCGTGAACCGGCCGGTCCCGCCTACGACCTCGTCCCCGGCCGGCCCGACCTCGCGTCCTTCCCGCGCACCGCCTGGCTCAAGGCCGCCCGCCGCGCCCTGGCCCGCGCTCCGCACGAGGCCCTCGGCTACGGCGATCCCCGCGGCCGCCCCGAACTGCGCACCGCCCTCGCGGGCTATCTCTCCCGTGCCCGGGGAGTGCGCGCCGACCCGGAGCGCATCGTGATCTGCTCCGGCTTCTCGGACGGCCTCACCCTGCTCGGCCCGATCCTGCGCCGGCGAGGGCTCCGCTCGGTCGCCGTGGAGTCGTACGGGCTGGACACGCACTGGAATCTCCTGCACCGGTCGGGCCTGCGCACGACCCCCCTGCCGTTCGACGAACTCGGCACCGACACAAGGGACATGGCCGGAGCGCGGGCCGTACTCCTCACCCCCGCCCACCAGTTCCCGATGGGCGTGCCGCTGCACCCGGACCGCCGGGCCGCCGTCGTCGCCTGGGCCCGCCGCACCGGCGGGCTCGTCCTGGACGACGACTACGACGGCGAGTTCCGCTACGACCGGCAGCCCGTCGGCGCGCTGCAAGGACTGGACCCCGACCACGTGGTCCATCTGGGCACCGCCAGCAAGTCGCTGGCCCCCGCGCTGCGCCTCGGCTGGCTGGTCCTGCCCCCGTCGCTCGTGGACGAGGTCGTCTCCCTGAAGGCGGAGGGCGGCTGGTCCACCGGGGCGCTCGACCAGCTGACCCTGGCGGAGTTCATCACCTCGGGCGCCTACGACCGCCACGTCCGCTCGGCCCGGCTGCGCTACCGCCGCCGCCGTGACGCCCTCGTCGCCGCCCTCGCCACCCGCGCCCCCGAGGTGCGTGCCACCGGTATCGCGGCCGGGCTGCACGCGGTGCTGCGGCTCCCGACCGGCACCGAGGGGCCGGTCGTGCAGGCCGCCGCCTTCCAGGGCCTGGCCGTCCACGGTCTCGCGCACCACCGTCACCCGGACGCGCCGACCGCGCACCAGGACGCCCTGGTCGTCGGTTACGGCACGCCGCCGGACCACGCCTGGGCGGGCGCCCTGGACGCACTGTGCCGGGCGCTTCCCTGACGGCTCACGACGGCACCGGCGCGGACGGCTCCGTGCCCGGGGCCTCGCCGAACCGCGCCAGCGCCAGCGCGCCCGCCACCGCCACCGCGAAACCGAGAACGGCCAGCCAGGTCAGTCCCTCGCGGGTACGGTCGCCCAGCCACACCACCCCGACCAGCGCCGGCCCGATGGTCTCCCCGATGACCAGACCGGCGGTGGCCGTGGTCACCGAGCCCCGTTCCAGGGCCGTGGTGAGCAGCAGGAACGCGGCACCGCCACCGATGAGCAGGGCGTACGTCGCCGGATTGGCCAGCAGGGTCCCCGGATCGAGGTCGGCGATCAGCCGCACCGCCACCTCGACCACCCCGAACCCGAACCCCGACCCGAGGCCCAGCGCGAGCGCCCGCCCCCGGTCGGGCAGCCGTCCGCCGACGAGCGCCAGCACCAGGACGGCCACGGACGTCCCGAGCATCGCGTACTTCAGCGCCAGGGAGCCCGTACGGTCACCCTCCGCGCCGGACGCCAGCCCGAGCATCGCGAGTCCGCCGCACACCACCGCCACGGCGCCCCACTCGACCCGGCTCAGCCGCACATGGAGCAGCCGCGCCGCGACCACCGCGGTGACGGCCAGGCTCGCCGCGAGGGCCGCGCCGACCGCGTAGATCGGAAGCGAGCGCAGGGCGAGGATCTGGAGCACGAACCCGACCCCGTCGAGGCCAAGTCCCGCCAGATAGCGCCACTGCCGCAGCGCCCGCAGCAGCAGGACGGCCGCGCCGCCGGCTCCGCCGCCCGTCCCGCCCTCACCCGCGGTCCGCGCGGCCATCGCCTGGAGAACCGTCGCCGTACCGAAGCAGACCGAGGCGCCGAGGGCGCAGATCATTCCAAAGAGCACGAAGCGACTGTAGGGGACGGCGCGTTACCAGGGGGCCGTCGTGGACTCGCTGTGCGCGGGATCTCTAATCTGTCCTCTTCGATCAAAAGATGAACCACCGAGAACAAGCGGGGGAACGAACATGGCAGACGTACGGCGTCAACTGCGCTCGGGCACGGTCGTCCTCGGCGGCATGGGACTTCTCGCGGCGACCCTCACCGCCTGCTCCTCGGACCCCGACAAGCGCTGTGTCGACCGCGACAGCTACAACGCGGCCAAGGGCTACGAGGTCGTCGCGGACAAGTACTGCACGTCGTCCTCGGGTTCGTACCACACCGGCTGGTACTACGGCGGCAGCAGGAAGAGCGGTCGGGTCGAGGGCGGCTCCTTCGTCAAGCCCAGCGGGGGCGGCTCCGGGGGTTCGGGCGGCAGCGGCGTCCACCGCGGCGGTTTCGGCGGCGGAAAGGGCGGCTCCGGCGGCTGATCCGCGCCCGCCCACCGGAGCGAGACCTCCGGCCCCGACCCACCCGCCGAGCCGGAGAACGCACGCATCCCATGGAACGCCGCACCACCACCCCCCGTCCCGGCTGGCAGCAGACCGTCGAGCGGCAGGGGCTGATCTACCCGCTCACCCGTCACCCCGACGACTCCCTGCGCCCCTACTGGGACGAGAGCGCCTACTACGTCTTCTCGCTGCCCGAGGTCGAGGCGCTGGAGGAGGTCGTCGAGGAACTGCACGCCATGTGTCTGACGGCGGCCGGGCACATCGTCGAGCACGGACGGTTCGCCGACCTCGGCATCGACGACCCCCGGGTCGTGGCGGCCGTCGCCGAGGCCTGGCACCGGCGCGGCGAACTCCCCTCGGTCTACGGCCGCTTCGACCTCCGCTACGACGGAACGGGCCCCGCGAAACTCCTGGAGTACAACGCCGACACGCCGACCTCGCTGGTGGAGGCCGCGAGCCCCCAGTGGTTCTGGATGGAGGACCGCTTCCCCGGCGCCGACCAGTGGAACTCCCTCCACGAACGCCTCGTCGCGGCCTGGAGGAAGCAGGGCGCACTCCTGCCGCCGGGCGGCCCGCTCTACTTCGCGCACTCCGCCGAGGACGAACTCGGCGAGGACCTGATGACGGTCGCCTACCTGAAGGAGACCGCCGAGCAGGCGGGACTGGCCACGGACTGGATCTCCATGGAGGAGATCGGCTGGGACCCCCTGTCCGGCCGCTTCGTCGACAACCGGCTCGCGTTCATCCGGAGCTGCTTCAAGCTCTATCCCTGGGAGTGGCTCACCACCGACGCGTTCGCCGGCCACGTCCTGGACACCCTCGACAACGGCGGCGGCACCGGTTCGACCCTGTGGATCGAGCCCGCCTGGAAGATGCTCCTGTCCAACAAGGCGCTCCTCGCCGTCCTCTGGGAGCTCTACCCGGACCACCCGAACCTGCTCCCCGCGTACCTCGACGGCCCCCGCGAGCTCGCCCGCGCGAACGGCTACGTCGCCAAGCCCCTGCTCGGCCGCGAGGGCGCCGGGGTGACGGTCCACGAGCCCGGCGCCGCACCCGTCGTACGCGAAGAGGCCTGCTGCTACCAGGAGCTGGCGCCGCTCCCGGACTTCGACGGCAACCGTGTCGTCCTCGGCGCCTGGGTCGTCGGGGACGAGCCGGCGGGCCTCGGCATCCGGGAGTCCTCAGGCCTGATCACGGACGAGTACGCCCGCTTCCTGCCGCACGTGATCCTCTAGCGCCGTTCGCGGGTCCTGCCGGGCCCGGGTCCCTTCGTGGTCCTCCCGGGCCCGGGTGCCTACGCGCCGAGCACGGCCCGGAGCTGGGCCAGACCCCAGTCCAGGTCCTCCTCGGAGATGACCAGCGGCGGGGCGATCCGGACGGTGACGCCGTGCGTGTCCTTGACCAGGACGCCCCGCTCCAACAGCCGCTCCGAGACCTCCCGGCCGGTGCCGTGCGCGGGGGCGATGTCGACGCCCGCCCACAGACCGCGCCCGCGCACCGCCGTGACGTGACCGGAGTCCTTCAGCCGGCCCAGTTCGCGGTGCAGACGCTCGCCGAGCCGGGCCGCCCGCTCCTGGTACTCGCCCGACCGCAGCATCGCGATCACCTCCAGGGCCACCGCGCAGGCCAGCGGGTTCCCCCCGAAGGTCGACCCGTGCTCCCCGGGCCGGAACACTCCGAGGACCTCCGCGCTCGACACCACCGCCGACACCGGCACCACCCCGCCGCCGAGCGCCTTCCCGAGGACGTACATGTCCGGCACCACGCCCTCGTGCTCGCACGCGAACGTACGGCCGGTGCGCCCGAGACCCGACTGGATCTCGTCCGCGACGAACAGCACGTTCCGCTCCCGCGTCAGCTCCCGCACGGCCGGCAGATATCCGGCCGGCGGCACCAGCACTCCCGCCTCCCCCTGGATCGGCTCCAGCAGCACCGCCACCGTGTTCTCCGTGACCGCCGCCCGCAGGGCCGTCAGGTCCCCGTACGGCACGATCTCGAAGCCCGGTGTGTACGGCCCGAAGTCGGCCCGGGCCTCGGGGTCCGTCGAGAAGCTGATGACCGTCGTCGTACGCCCGTGGAAGTTGTTGCCCGCGACCACGATCTTCGCCATCCCGGCCGGGACGCCCCTGACCCGGTACCCCCACTTTCGGGCCGTCTTCACCGCCGTCTCCACCGCCTCCGCGCCGGTGTTCATCGGCAGCACCATCTCCATGCCGCACAGCGCGGCCAGCTCCCGGCAGAAGTCCGCGAACCGGTCGTGGTGGAACGCGCGCGACGTCAGCGTCACCCGGTCCAGCTGCGCCTTGGCCGCCTCGATCAGCCGCCGGTTGCCGTGGCCGAAGTTCAGCGCCGAGTACCCGGCGAGCATGTCGAGGAAGCGGCGCCCCTCGACATCCGTCATCCAGGCACCGTCCGCCGTCGCCACGACGACCGGCAGCGGGTGGTAGTTGTGCGCGCTGTGCGCCTCGGCCGAGGCGATGAACGCCTCCGTCGTCTCCCTGGCATCCATGGTGGTCACGGGATCTCCGTTCGCGCGCGGGCGGGTCTGTGCCCCCTTTCCTATCGTCGCTCGCATGGTGGACCGGGGACCCCGCCGATCCGGCGCGCCCGGTAGGCTTCCCGGCGGGGCCGTGACTGGCGCGCTGGGATGGGACCGACCATCGGGGAGCGGCACCAGCGCTGTGGCTTTCCCGGGACGATCCCGGACCTCAGGACGGAGTGACAGGCCGCCCCGAGGAGCCCGGACCACCGGGCGAGGAGTCGTGGCAACCGAGTGCCGTGCGCCTGGGCCGACCCGTGAACGCTGAACGCAACGTCCGGAGGCCGTCATGCCAGAGCCCCTTTCCACCGAGTCCACCGCCTTCCGCAGCGCCCTCGACGTGATCAGGGCCGTGGAGCCCCGCGTCGCCGACGCCATCGGCCAGGAACTCGCCGACCAGCGCGACATGCTGAAGCTGATCGCCTCCGAGAACTACGCCTCCCCGGCCACCCTCCTGGCCATGGGCAACTGGTTCAGCGACAAGTACGCCGAGGGCACCGTCGGCCGCCGCTTCTACGCCGGCTGCCGCAACGTCGACACCGTCGAGGCCCTCGCCGCCGAGCACGCCCGCGAGCTGTTCGGCGCCGAGCACGCCTACGCCCAGCCGCACTCCGGCATCGACGCGAACCTCGTCGCCTTCTGGGCCGTCCTCGCCGCCCGGGTCGAGGCCCCGGCGCTCGCCGAGGCCGGTGTCCGCAACGTCAACGACCTCTCCGAGGCCGACTGGGCCGAACTGCGGCAGGCCTTCGGCAACCAGCGCATGCTCGGCATGTCCCTGGACGCCGGGGGCCACCTCACGCACGGATTCCGTCCGAACATCTCGGGCAAGATGTTCGACCAGCGCTCGTACGGCACCGACCCCGCCACCGGTCTCATCGACTACGAGGCGCTGCGCGTCTCCGCCCGCGAGTTCAAGCCGCTGATCATCGTCGCCGGCTACTCCGCCTACCCCCGCCTGGTGAACTTCCGGATCATGCGGGAGATCGCCGACGAGGTCGGCGCCACCCTCATGGTCGACATGGCGCACTTCGCCGGACTGGTCGCGGGCAAGGTCCTCACCGGCGACTTCGACCCGGTCCCGCACGCCCAGATCGTCACCACCACCACGCACAAGTCGCTCCGCGGCCCCCGCGGCGGCATGGTCCTGTGCGACGAGACCCTCGCCGAGCAGGTCGACCGCGGCTGCCCGATGGTCCTCGGCGGCCCGCTGCCCCACGTCATGGCCGCCAAGGCCGTCGCGCTCGCCGAGGCCCGCCGCCCCGAGTTCCGCGACTACGCCCGGGCCGTCGTCGACAACTCCCGTGCCCTGGCCGAGGGCCTGATGCGCCGCGGCGCCACGCTGGTCACCGGCGGCACGGACAACCACCTCAACCTCATCGACGTCGCCTCCTCCTACGGCCTGACGGGCCGCCAGGCGGAGTCCGCGCTGCTCGACTCGGGCATCGTCACCAACCGCAACGCCATCCCGGCCGACCCGAACGGCGCCTGGTACACCTCCGGCATCCGCATCGGTACTCCCGCGCTGACCACCCGTGGTCTCGGCGCGACCGAGATGGACGAGATCGCCGGTCTGATCGACCGGGTCCTGACCGCGGCCGAGGCCGGGACCACCGCCAAGGGCGCCCCGTCCAAGGCGCAGCACGTCCTGGACGCGAAGATCTCCGACGAGATCGCCCACCGCGCGAGCGACCTGCTCACCGGCTTCCCGCTCTACCCGGAGATCGACCTCGGCTGACGCGCGTCCCCCGCGGTCACTGGGCTTCGGCCAGCTCCTGGCGCGAGCCCAGCAGCGGCCCGGCGTTCTCCCGCCGGGCCCTGACCGCCGCCTGGCTGATGAACCACGCGGCGCCGGCGCCGAGCGCCACGCCCGCCGCGAGTCCGGGCACCGCCCAGAACGCCGGGTCCAGCTGCACCGTGGGGGCGGACGCGACCGACCCGGAGCCGAAGAGCCGTCCGTCCTTCATCAGCTCGTCGAACACCGAGCGCGGCGCCACATGCCAGCGGATGTCGTGGTTCATCGAGTCCGGCGACAGATTCGACCGCACCCAGGGCGTACCGTCCGAGTCGAGGTACACCTGGTCCTGGCGGCTGAGGATGACGTCGCCGCCGGGTGTCACATGGGCGGTCCGCGTCCCGTCCCCGGGACCCGTGACCCCCCAGATCACCGTGGCCTGAAGCTCCGGGAGGTGACCGTCCCTCCACCCGTCCGGCGCCTTCTGCGTGCCCTCGTACCGGGGCGACAGCAGCCGCCACAGCCGTCCGAAGTCCGGGTCCGCGTTGTGGAGGGTGGTCGTCCGTCCCGTGTCGCCCGCGATGGTCAGGGCGACGTCCGGACTCGCCCCCGAGGAGCGCTCCGCGCTGTCCAGGACCGTGTGCGAGAGCACCGGCGCACTCGCCGCCGGGCCGGCCAGGGCGGACGGCGCCACGGACACCACCGCGGCGGCGGTCGCCCCCAACGCCCCCACCACCGTGACCACTTCACGAAGCCCGCGCATGGAACCCCCAAACGACCGGCGCTGAGCCGGCCCGCACACCGTTGTGCCACTTCCTGGGTGCGCCGAAGGACCCGCCGGGGGTTCCCCTCGACGGCGACGTCCGAGCAGCGCTCCGCCGTGCCGAATCCGGTTACCAGGCGGTCCGGCATTCTTAAACGCCGGTGACCTCGAACAACACCCCCTCCAGCAGGAACGTCATCTCACCGTTGCACTTCCATGACGGTGCGTGGCCGAAAGCAGCTCAGGTGAGCGAATCGGTCACCTTCTGTGCCGGTGGTGTGGAGGCCGGGTGGGCGCGGTTCCCGGACCCGTGATGTCGGCCCGCCCGCGTGCCGTCTCTTTCCGGCCAGTTCCGGAGCGGGCCCCGGCACCTGAGAGAATGGTGAACATGGCCTCTGACAGTCCTCGCGTGCTCTCCGGAATCCAGCCCACCGCAGGCTCGTTCCACCTCGGCAACTACCTCGGCGCCGTCCGTCAGTGGGTGGCGCTCCAGGAGTCCCACGACGCGTTCTACATGGTCGTCGACCTGCACGCGATCACGATTCCGCAGGACCCCGCGGATCTGCGGGCCAACACCCGGCTGGCCGCGGCGCAGCTGCTGGCCGCGGGCCTCGACCCCGAGCGCTGCACGCTCTTCGTCCAGAGCCATGTCCCCGAGCACGCACAGCTGGCCTGGGTCATGAACTGCCTCACCGGGTTCGGCGAGGCCTCCCGCATGACCCAGTTCAAGGACAAGTCCGCCAAGCAGGGCGCCGACCGCGCGAGCGTCGGCCTGTTCACGTACCCGGTCCTCCAGGTGGCGGACATCCTGCTGTACCAGGCCCACGAGGTCCCGGTCGGCGAGGACCAGCGCCAGCACATCGAGCTGACCCGCGACCTCGCGGAGCGCTTCAACGGCCGCTTCGGCGAGACGTTCCGGATCCCCAAGCCGTACATCCTCAAGGAGACGGCGAAGATCTTCGATCTCCAGGACCCGTCGATCAAGATGAGCAAGTCGGCGTCGACGCCGAAGGGCCTCATCAATCTGCTCGACGACCCGAAGGTGACGGCCAAGAAGGTCAAGAGCGCGGTCACCGACACCGACACCGTCATCCGCTACGACGCGGAGCACAAGCCGGGCGTCAGCAACCTCCTGACCATCTACTCCACCCTCACCGGCACGTCGATCGCCGCGCTGGAGCAGGAGTACGAGGGCAAGATGTACGGCGCGCTGAAGACGGACCTCGCCGAGGTCATGGTCGACTTCGTGACGCCGTTCCGGGAGCGCACCCAGCAGTATCTGGACGACCCCGAGACGCTCGACTCGGTCCTGGCCAAGGGCGCGGAGAAGGCGCGGGCCGTCGCCGCGGAGACGCTGTCGCAGGCGTACGACCGGGTCGGTTTCCTGCCCGCCAAGCACTGACGGCCGAGGCCGCCGCCGCAGGGGTGGCCGTGCCCGGCCCCGCGGCGGCGGCGCGGCTCCCTACCACACCACCTTCGGCAGTCAGTACGAGACGAGCGCGACACTGCCGTGACGGCCGATTGCGGGTCATACCGCCGTACAGTCGGAAGCCGGGGAGCGAAGCGATCGCCTCCTCCGCGCAGCACCACCGGACAGCCCGATCATCGACGACGACAGGAGACGACGTGGGGACCGTAACGATCGGCGTGTCGATCGCGGTCCCGGAGCCTCACGGCAGCCTGCTCCAGGAGCGGCGCGCGGGCTTCGGCGACCCCGCGGCCTGCTGCATTCCCACGCATGTCACCCTGCTGCCGCCGACCGAGGTCGAGCGGTCGGCGCTGCCCGCGATCGAGGCGCACCTCGTCCGGGTCGCCGCCGCCGGGCGCCCGTTCCCGATGCGGCTGTCCGGCACGGGCACCTTCCGCCCGCTCTCCCCGGTCGTGTACGTACGCGTCGCCGAGGGCGCCGAGGCCTGCACCCGGCTTCAGAGCCAGGTACGGGACGCCTCCGGCCCCGTCGCCCGCGAGCTCCAGTTCCCGTACCACCCGCATGTCACCGTGGCGCACGGCATCGGCGAAGAGGCCATGGACCACGCCTTCGAGGCGCTGTCCGGGTTCGAGGCCGGGTGGCCCTGCACCGGGTTCGCCCTCTACGAACAGGGCGCGGACGGCGTGTGGCGCAAGTTGCGGGAGTTCCCCTTCGGCAGCGCGGTGGTGCCCCCTCAGGCGTCCTCGCCCGAGCGGGACACCACCCTTCCGGCACTCTGACCGTCCTTCCGGCGCTCCCTCCGGTGACCGGCCCTTCCGGCGCTCGGCCCGGTCCGCGCGGCCTCAGACCGGCAGCCGCCTGAACACGGCCCGCGGCGTGTGCCGCAGCGCCGACATGACCATCCTGAGCGCCCCCGGCACCCACACCGTCTCGGAGCGGCGCCTGAGCCCCAGCTCGATCGCCGCGGCCACCGCCTCCGGAGTCGTCGACAGCGGCACCTCCGGCAGATGGGCCGTCATCCGCGTACGGACGAACCCGGGGCGTACGACCATGACGTGGGCGCCCGTGCCGTGCAGGGCGTCGCCCAGGCCCTGCGCGAAGGCGTCGAGGCCCGCCTTGCTGGAGCCGTAGATGAAGTTCGAGCGGCGGGCCCGCTCGCCCGCGACCGAGGACAGCACCACCAGGGAGCCGTGCCCCTGCGTCTGGAGCGCCCGCGCGCACACCAGGCCCGAGGACACGGCCCCCGTGTAGTTGGTCTGCGCGACCCTGACCGCGGCGACCGGCTCCTTCTCGTCCACGGCCTGGTCGCCGAGCACCCCGAAGGCCATCAGCACCATGTCGATGTCCCCCTCGGCGAACACCTTGCCGAGCACGGCCTCGTGGGACTCGGGATCGAGGGCGTCGAAGGCGAGGGTGCGGACGTCCGCGCCGAGCCCGCGCAGCCGCCCGGCCGCCTCCTCCAGGCCGGGCGCCGGCCGTCCGGCGAGCCACACCGTCCGGGTGCGCCGGGTGATCATCCGGCGGGCGGTGGCCAGCGCGATCTCGGACGTGCCGCCGAGGACCAGCAGGGACTGGGGGATACCGAAGGCGTCCTTCATGACAGCTCGCTCCTAGAGACGGGGGGAACAGGGCGGGCGGCCGGGGAACGGGCCGCCGTGCGGGTGGGGGGACCGGCGCGGGGGCGCCGGGGGGTGGCCCTGCGGGCGGGACGTCGCCGACGAGCCCCGGACCTAGAGACCGAGCCGGCGGGACAGGTCCGAGGTGAACACTCCGCGCGGGTCCAGCTCCCGCCGCAGCGCCCGGAACACGCCGAGCCGCGGATACATCGCGGCCAGCAGCTCCGGACGCAGCCGTGCGTCCTTGGCGAGGTACACCCGTCCTCCTGCGTCCGCCACCTCCTCGTCGAGACCGTCAAGGAAGGTGCCGAGGCCCGGCAGGCCGGCGGGGATGTCCAGGGCGAGGGTCCAGCCGGGCACGGGGAAGGACAGCCAGCCGGGGTCGCCGTCGCCGAAGCGCTTCAGGACGGCGAGGAAGGAGGGGCAGCGGCGTCCGGAGATGCGCCGCACGATCCGGCGCAGGGTCTCCTCCCGGCCGTGTCCGACGACGAACTGGTACTGGACGAAGCCGCCGCGCCCGTAGACGCGGTTCCAGTGGGGCACCCCGTCGAGGGGATGGAAGAAGGCCGGGATCGGCTGGAGTTCACCGCGCCGCGCGCGCGGTGCCTTGCGGTACCAGAGCTCGTTGAACAGGCCCACCGTCGTCCGTCCGAGGAGCCCTTCGGGCAGGAAGGAGGGGGCGGCGGGGAGTCGCGAGGGCCGGAATTCCAGCGGGTGTCTGCGCGCCCGCGCCGGCAGCGCGTCCAGCGGCGCGTGATCGCCGCGCGTCAGGACCGCGCGGCCCGTCGCCGCCCCGCGCGCGAGGAGGTCGATCCAGGCCACCGAGTAGCGGTAGCGGTGGTCGGTGGCGGTGAGGCGCGCCATCAGGTCGTCCAGGTCCGCCGCGCGTTCGGTGTCGACGGACATCAGGCCGCTCTCCACCGGCCGGAGGCGGACGGTGGCCGTCAGGATCACCCCGGTCAGGCCCATGCCGCCCGCCGTGGCGTCGAACAGGGGGGTGCCGCGCCCGACCGTCCTGATCTCGCCGTCCGCCGTCAGCAGCTCGAAGGACAGGACATGACGGGAGAAGGAGCCCGACACATGGTGGTTCTTGCCGTGGATGTCCGCGCCGATCGCGCCGCCCACGGTGACGTAGCGGGTCCCCGGGGTCACCGGCACGAACCAGCCCAGGGGAAGCAGGACCTCCATCAGCCGGTGCAGGGACACCCCCGCGTCGCACAGGACCGTGCCGCCGTCGGCGTCGATGGCGTGGATCCGGTCCAGGCCCGTCATGTCGAGCACCGCCCCGCCGGCGTTCTGCGCGGCGTCGCCGTACGCCCGTCCGAGCCCCCGGGCGATCCCTCCCCGTGCCCCGCACTCCCGGACGGCGGCCGCCGCCTCCCCGTAGGTGCGCGGGCGGACCATTCGGGCGGTGGTCGGGGCGGTGCGGCCCCAACCCGTGACGGAGACGGAGTCGGCAGGCATGACCGTGACCGTAGCGCCGCCGAGGGGACGCAACGGGGCAATCCACCCAGCACTCCGGGCTCCTCACCGAAATGGGTGATTAATGGGATGTCGTCCAAGATTGCCGTAATTCTTTGACCGCTCCCTAGAAGAGTGGCCTCACATGGACGACCTTGACGACCGTGACGAGATGGATCGGCGGCTTGACGACCATGGCCACCGGGACGACAGGGATCAACGCCCGGACGGCCACGGCCACCGGGGCAGCGGCATGGACCGACGGCTGCTGTCCGTGTTCCACGCGTACGGCGGGGACCCGCGCGTCGCGGCCGCCGCCCGCGCCCTGTCCTGGAGCGGGGAGCACGGTGCCCTGTGGCTCGCCGCGGGACTCACCGGGGCGGCCGCCGACCACGGGAGGCGCGCGGCGTGGCTGCGCGCCACGGCGCTCACCGCGGGCGCGCACCTCGCCAGCATGGGCGTGAAGCGGATCGTGCGCCGTCCGCGCCCCACACACGTGGCGCCCCGGGCCCGCACCGCAGGACGGCACTCCTTCCCCAGCTCCCACGCGGCCTCCGCCACCGCGGCCGCGGTCGCCTACGGCATGCTCGGCGCCTACGCCGTGCCGCCGCTCGCCGCCGCGATGTGCCTCTCCCGCCTCGTCGTCGGTGTCCACTACCCCACGGACATCGCCGCCGGCGCGGCCCTGGGCGCCGCGACGGCCGGACTGGGCGCCCGCTGGATCGGAGCCGGCCATGGCTGAGCGCACCGCGCTCCTGGAGCGCGCCCCGGTCCTCGCCCCGCCGCCGCGGACCCTGACCGGGCTGGTGCGGGGCCTGGTCAGAACGGCGCGGCCCCGCCAGTGGGTCAAGAACGTGCTCGTCGTGGCGGCCCCGGCCGCCGCGGGACGGCTCTTCTCGCCGCACGCGTTCGGCCGGCTCGCCCTCGTCTTCGTGCTGTTCACGGCCTGCGCCGCCGCCGTGTACCTGATCAACGACGCCCGGGACGCCGCCGCCGACCGCGCCCACCCCGTCAAGCGCCACCGCCCCGTCGCCGCCGGCCAGGTCCCCGTACCGGCCGCGTACGCCGTCGGCGGCACCCTCGGGGTCCTCGCGCCCGCGGCCGCCGCCTGGCTCTGCTCGGCGTCCGTCTGCGCGCTGCTGACCGCGTACATCGGCATGCAGCTCGCGTACTGCGTCAGCCTCAAGCACGTGCTCGTCGTGGACCTCGTCGTCGTCACGACCGGGTTCCTGATGCGGGCCGTGATCGGCGGTCTGGCCCTGGGCATCCCGCTCTCGCGCTGGTTCCTGATCACCACCGGCTTCGGGGCGCTGTTCATGGTCTCGGCGAAGCGTTACTCCGAGGCCGTCCAGATGGCGGGGAAGGCGGGGGCCACGCGGGCTCTGCTGACCGAGTACACGACCGGCTATCTGCGCTTCGTCTGGCAGCTGGCCGCCGGGGTCTCCGTCCTCGGCTACTGCCTGTGGGCGCTGGAGGAGGGCGGGGCGCCGAGCACCGGCCTGCTGCCGTGGCGCCAGCTGTCCATGGTCGCCTTCATCCTGGCGGTCCTGCGCTACGCGGTCTTCGCCGACCGGGGTTCGGCGGGCGAGCCGGAGGACGTGGTCCTGCGCGACCGCCCGCTCGCCCTCATCGGGCTGGTGTGGCTGGCGATGTACGGACTGGCCGTGGCCCATTGGTGAGCGTCACCGGGAACCGGCCCGCCCCGGGGCCGCCCACCAGGGGCGGGACCGGTGCGGGTGCACCGGACGTGCCGGGGTCCGCCGTCAGGGAGCCGGCCGCCCCGGGGCCGGCCGTCGCGGAAGCGGTGACCGGGCCCGGGGCGGGACGGCGGGGGCTGCTGCGTGAACTCGCCGGGTTCGCCTCGGTCGGCCTCCTCGCCTACGCGGCCGACCTCGGCCTCTTCGTCTGGCTCCGCGGCCCGGCCGGTCTCGACCCGCTGACCGCCAAGTCGCTGTCGTTCCTCGCCGGCTGCTCGGTGGCGTACGCCGGGAACGCGCTCGGCACCTACCGGCACGCGGCGGCACGCGGCCCGCGGCAGTACGTGATCTTCTTCGGGGTGAACATCGCGGGCGCGCTCGTGCAATTGCTCTGTATCGCCGTCAGTCACTACGCGCTCGGTTTCACCTCCCCGCGCGCGGACACGGTCTCCGGAGCGGGAATCGGCATGGCGCTGGCCACTGCCTTGCGATTCTGGGGTACCCGCTCACTGGTTTTCCGAGGCGAGGGCAGAGTCGGATCATGGACTGGCTGAAAAAGATTCCCGGCGTGGGACCTCTGGTCGTACGCCTCATGGCGACGCACGCGTGGCGGTCGTACGAGCGGCTCGACCGGGTGAAATGGACGCGGCTCGCCGCGGCGATGACCTTCATCAGCTTCATCGCGCTGTTCCCGCTGCTGACCGTGGCCGCGGCGATCGGCGCCGCCACGCTGAGTCCCCAGCAGCAGAAGGACCTCCAGGACAAGCTCGCCGAGCAGGTGCCGGGCATCTCCGACCAGCTCGACATCCACGCCCTGGTCCAGAACGCGGGCACGATCGGGCTCGTCGCGGGCGCCCTGCTGCTGATCACCGGCATCGGCTGGGTCGGCCAGATGCGGGACTGTCTGCGCGCGGTCTGGGAACTGCCCGACAGCGAGGAGAACCCCCTCCTGCGCAAGCTCAAGGACGGCGGGATCCTCATCGGTCTCGGCGGCGCCGTGCTCCTGACGATCGCCGTCTCCACCCTCGCGTCCACGGCGATGGGCTGGTCGGCGCGGCACGTGGGACTCGACGAGCACGGCTGGGGGACCACCCTGCTCCAGGGCGTCGCCTTCGCGGTGGCCGTCCTCGCCGACTTCCTGGTCCTGCTGTACGTCCTGACCCTGCTGCCCGGTGTCGAGCCGCCGCGCCGCCGGCTGATCGTCGGGGCGCTGATCGGCGCCGTCGGGTTCGAGCTGCTCAAGCTGCTGCTCAGCGGCTATATGCGGGGGGTGGCGTCGAAGAGCATGTACGGCGCCTTCGGCGTGCCCATCGCGCTGCTCCTGTGGATCAACTTCACCTCGAAACTGCTCCTGTACGCCGCCGCCTGGACGGCGACCCGGAGCGAGGGGCAGGAGCGGGAGGCCGCCGGTCCGCGGGAGCCGGAGGTCCCGGACGAGCCCGCCGGTCCGCGGGAACCGGCGGGGCCCGAGGGCCGGAAGGACCCGGGGGGCCGCGAGGTCCGCGCGGGCCCCTGAGCCCCGGGCTGTCAGCGGCGGCGGCGCATCAGGTCAGGCAGCGGCCAGCGCCGGTTGACCAGGAAGACGCCCGCCGCGAGCAGGACGAGGAAGCCGCCGGCCAGACCGAGCGCGACGCCGATGCCGCTCGAACCGCCCCTCGCCCCGGCGGTGGAGGCCGCCACCGGCTTCGTGGAGGCGTTCGCGCCGCCCGTGCCGGAGCCCGTGCCGTGGCTCGCTCCGCCCGACGCGTTGGCGCCCGGCTGGGCGGTGGTGTCGACGCCCTTGGGCGGGACCAGCTCGCCCACCGGCTGCACCTTGCCCGCGGCCTGGAATCCCCAGTCGAGCAGTTGCGCGGCCTCCTTGTAGACCTCGTTGTGCTCCTTCTTCTCCGGGTTCATGACCGTCACGAGCAGCACCTTGCCGCCGCGTTCGGCGACGCCCGTGAAGGTGGCGCCCGCGTTGGTGGTGTTGCCGTTCTTCACGCCCGCGATGCCCTGATACGGGGTCACGTCGCTGTCACCGGCGAGCAGCCGGTTGGTGTTCTGGATCTCGAAGGTCGAGCGGCCCGTGCCCTTCCCGTTCTTGGCCCTCACGCCGGGGAACTCGGCCCGCACCGTCGAGCAGTACTCCCGGAAGTCCTTCTTCTGGAGCCCCGAACGGGCGAACAGGGTCAGGTCGTACGCCGACGACACCTGGCCCCCGGCGTCGTATCCGTCCGGGCTGACCACGTGCGTGTCGAGGGCCTGGAGGTCCTCGGCGTGCGCCTGCATGTCCTTGACCGTCTCGTCGACACCGCCGTTCATCGCGGACAGCACGTGCACGGCGTCGTTGCCGGAGCGCAGGAACACCCCGAGCCACAGGTCGTGGACGGAGTACGTCTGGTTCTCCTTTATCCCCACCACGCTGGAGCCCGCGCCGATGCCCGCCAGGTCGGAGGAGGTCACCTTGTGCGAGGTGCTCCTCGGGAACCTGGGCAGCACCGTGTCGGCGAACAGCATCTTCAGGGTGCTCGCCGGGGGCAGTCGCCAGTGGGCGTTGTGCGCGGCCAGGACGTCCCCGGACTCCGCGTCGGCGACGATCCAGGAACGGGCGGTGACGTCCGCGGGCAGGACGGGGGCGCCGCCGCCGAGGCTCACCTGGTTGCCGGGCCGGCCGAGCCGCTCGCCGCCGAGGCTCGACATGTGCGCGGGGGGTGTGGCCGACGGAGAGGCCGTGGGGCTCTCCGACGGGCTCGCGTCGGTGGTGTCGGTGGTGTCTTTGGTGTCGGCGAACGCGGGCGCGGTGAGCGAAAGGGCCAGCAAGGTGGCGGAAGCGGTCAGCAGGGATCGCCGAATGGTCTTTTTCGAGGCGGGCACGATCGAGAAAGTACAGGGGTTGTGACCGGAATTCGCGTCACCGTCCGGGTAAGCCGCCCCGCCCTCTCCACCCCGGCGCCGGACCACGGTGGGCGACGGCGATACTGAACGCATGAAGCTCAGCCGCCCCGTGTCCTGGTTCCTGCTCGCCTTCGGGGTGTGGAGTTGGGTCATTTGGGTCACTTTCGCTAAGAATCTCTGGGAAGACGCCAGTGGGCTCGCGTTCGACGACGCGGGCGATCCGACGGCGTACTTCTGGGTGCATCTCACCCTCGCCGTCGTGTCGTTTGTCCTTGGGACGGTCGTCGGGGTCATCGGGTTGCGCGGCGTACGCGCTTTGCGCCAGACGTCATAACGGGGGGTACGGCGTCATGGTCATCCTGTTCGTGGCGGCGGCCCTGGCCGCGCTGGCCCTGATCGTCGGGCTGCACCGGTACGCCTATGTCCGGCTGGTGCGCGACACCACGAGCGGCCCGGGACCGGTCCGCCGGCTGGGCGCGGCCGTCTTCGTCGCCGGGCCGCTGCTGATGGTGGGAGCCGTCGCGAGCGAGCGCGCGGGAGCCCCGTTCTGGCTCCAGCGGACGCTGTCCTGGCCCGGCTTCCTGTGGATGCCGCTCGGCCTCTACCTCGTACTGGCGCTGCTGGCAGGGGAACTCGTCAGGCCACTGCTGAGGCGCGCTCTGGAGCGAAGGGCCGCCCGGCAAGGGGAGAACGAAGGGCACGCGCCCTCGGAGGACACGGTGACCGCCGAACCGGCCGCCGAACCGGCGGGTGAGGCGGTGGCTGCCGAGGCGGTGGCGGCCGAGGGGGTGGCCGACGAGACGGCGGCGCGCCCTGAGCCGTCGCGGCGGCTGTTCGTCTCCCGGGTCGTGGGCGGCACGGCCGCGGCCGTCGCCGTGGGCACCGTCGGATACGGAACCTACGGCGTGCTGCGCGGGCCCCGGGTGAAGCGCGTCACCGTGCCGCTCGCCAAACTGCCCCGGTCCGCCCACGGTTTCCGGATCGCCGTCGTGAGCGACATCCACCTCGGGCCGGTGCTGGGGCGCGGGTTCGCGCAGAAGGTGGTCGACACCATCAACTCCACGCAGCCCGATCTGATCGCCGTCGTCGGCGACCTGGTCGACGGCAGCGTCAAGAACCTCGGCCCCGCGGCCGCGCCGCTCGCCGGGCTGCGCGCCCGGCACGGCTCCTACTTCGTCACCGGGAACCACGAGTACTTCTCCGGAGCCGCGCAGTGGGTCCGTCAGGTGCGGGAGCTGGGAATCCACCCGCTGGAGAACGTGCGGACCGAACTGGCCGGATTCGACCTCGCCGGTGTGAACGACCTCCAGGGCGAGAGCGAGGGCCAGGGTCCCGACTTCGGCAAGGCGCTCGGGGACCGCGACAGGACACGGGCCTGCGTGCTGCTCGCCCACCAGCCGGTGCAGATCCACGAGGCGGTGCGCCACGGCGTCGACCTCCAGCTGTCCGGACACACCCATGGCGGACAGCTGTGGCCGGGCAACTTCGTCGCGGCCGCCGCCAATCCGACGGTCGCCGGTCTTGAGCGCTACGGAGACACCCAGCTCTATGTGTCCCGGGGCGCCGGAGCCTGGGGACCGCCGACCCGCGTCGGCGCGCCCTCGGACATCACGGTCGTCGAGCTGGCGTCGCCGGAAGCCTGAGAATCCGCTGTGCGGCGGCCGGAAAAGATCATTTTCATCGGACCTGGGCACTCTTCCCGATTCCCTTCCCCGGCTGAAACTCCTGTGGTTAGGTGATCCGCGTCACTAGGGGAGTGACGTGCGGGGCGCCTGGGGAGGGCACCGATGCGATCGGTTCGCTTATGGATTCTCGCGACGCTGCTCGTCCTGGCGGGCGCGGGTGTGGCCGGCTGGCAGCTGCTGCCCGCCAAACAGAACAGCGACCGCACCATCACGGTGGGCACGACGGACGCCGTCACCTCGCTCGACCCGGCCGGCGCCTACGACGCCGGATCCTGGGCCCTGTTCAGCAATGTCTTCCAGTCGCTGCTCACCTTCGAGCCCGGCGGCACCAAGCCCGTTCCGGACGCTGCCAGGAGCTGCGCCTTCACCGACGCGGGGCTGCGCACCTATCGCTGCACGTTGCGTGACGACCTGACCTTCGCCAGCGGACGCAAGGTGACCGCGGAGGACGTGCAGTTCTCCTTCGACCGGATCAAGCGCATCAACGACGAGGTGGGGCCCGCCTCCCTGCTCTCCACCCTGGGCAGCGTGGACGCGAGCGGCCTGACCGTCACGTTCCATCTGGCCTCGCCGGACGCCACGTTCCCGTTCAAGCTGGCGACCGGTGCGGGATCGATCGTCGACAGCACCGCCTACCCCCGGCGCAGCCTGCGCACCGACAGCGGCGCCGACGGCACCGGGCCGTACGTCCTGAAGACGTACACGCGGGACGCGAAGGCCGTCCTCGCGCCCAACCCCCGCTACAAGGGTGCCGTCGACGACTCCGGGCGGCCCGTCGTCCTGCGCTACTACCCCAACTCGCAGGCGCTCCAGGTGGCCTGGAAGGCGAAGGAGCTGGACGTCGTGGCCCGGCAGCTGCCGCCCGCCGTCCTCGCCGCGCTCTCGCCGAGCGACCCCGCCCAGCGCGTCACGGCGGCCGACAGCGCCGAGACCCGCAACCTCGTCCTCAACGTGCGCCCCGCGTCCCCGCTGCACGACCGGCGGGTCCGGCAGGCGCTCGCCTCGCTGATCGACCGCGAGAAGCTCGTCGACCGCACGTACCGCGGGACCACCGACGCGCTCTACGGGCTGATCCCGGCCGGGATCACGGGGCACACCACCGCGTTCTTCGACGACTATCCGCAGCCGGACGCCAAGAAGGCGCGGGCCCTGCTGACCGAGGCCGGGGTCAAGCTGCCCGTGCGCTTCACCTACGGCTTCGCCGAGGGGCGCGGCGCCGCGGCCGAGGAGGCGGCCGAACTCAAGCGGCAGCTGGAGGCGGACGGCCTGTTCAAGGTGACGACCGTGGGCTACGAGTGGACCGAGTTCCAGAAGAAGTACGCGGAGGGCGGCCTGGACGCCTGGGCGGTCGGCTGGGTCGCCGACTACCCCGACGCCGACACCTTCGGCGCGCCGCTCGTGGGCACCGGCAACAGCATGAAGAACGGCTACAGCAACAAGGACGTCGACGGGTTGATCCGGCAGACCCAGGAGGACGCCGACCGCAGCCGTACGGCGGACGCGTTCCGCAGGCTCCAGGCGGACGTGGCCCAGGACGTGCCGCTGATCCCGCTGTGGCAGCGCAAGGACTACGTCATCAGCACCGAGGACATCGGCGGCGGCGAGTACCTCTCCGACGGGACCGGTGTCTTCCGCCTCTGGCGGCTGAGCTGGCTGTGACCGCCGGTGTGACTCCCGCGGCCGTCGGCCGCACGGCCGCGGGCGGCGGTCGACGGCCGTCGCCGTGACCGCCGCCCGCGGCGGAGGAGTGGACCCCGGACCCTAGGGGTGCGGTGTGGATCCGTACGAGGTCAGGAAGCGGTCGCGGAAGTCGCTCATCTTCCACACCGGGGCGTTGTGCTCGGGCCGGAGACCGTCCGTCCAGCCCCAGTCGGCGATCCTGTCGAGCACCTTCGGGTCCTTGGCGACGATGGAGACGGGCACGTCACGGCTGGCGTGGTCGCCGCTGACCCGGGCGATCGGCTGGTGGTCGCCGAGGTAGATCAGCACCGTGTTCTTGTTGCCGTACTTCACCAGCCAGTCGATCAGGCTCGTCACCGAGTACGAGATCGCCTTGCCGTACTCCACCTTGGACTTGGGCGAGCTGGTGATGATGTCGGCGGGCCGCTTGCCCGCCTTCTCGATGGCGCCGTAGACCGAGCCGTCGCCGACCTGGTCCTGGGGGACCGTCCTGGGGATGGGGGCCCAGGGCTGGTGACTGGAGGTCAGGATGATCGTCGACATCAGCGGCTTGTCGTGCTTCTTGCTGTGCACCAGACGCTGGTACGCGGCCAGGGCGTACTGGTCGGGCATGGTCGACCAGCTGAACTTCGGTCCCTTGTAGCCGAGGTGGTGGGCGTCGTAGAGCTTGTCGATGCCGTAGAACTTCTGCTCGGGCCAGGCCTTCTGGACACCCGGCATGACGCCCACGGTGTCGTAGTCGCCGGTCTTCTTGAAGGCGCCGACCAGGGTCAGGTGATCGCCCGCGGTCACCGTGCGGTAGCGCTGCTGGTTGTTGATCCACAGGCCGGACAGGAACGTCGAGTGGCCGAGCCAGCTGCTGCCGCCGTACGTCGCCGAGGTGAGCCAGCCGCTCTTCGCCGCGAAACCGGCCTGGGTCAGCTTCTTGTTCTCGGCGGTCAGCGTCGCGTCGACGCGCGGCGCCATGAGCGGGTCCTCGACGGCGCTGCGGCCGTAGCTCTCGATGAACGTGACGATCATGTCCTTGCCGCGCAGATCGGTGAGCAGCTGGCTGGGCGGAGTGTTGGCGAAGTTGTCCTTCTTGGAGATCCTGGCGAACTCGGCCTCGTCCCGCAGGGTCTGCCGCACGGCCTCCGTCCGGTCCTGGACGACCAGGGCCACGTGCTCGGAGGCGATGGGCACCCCCGTGTACTGCACGCCGAGCGTGGCGCAGGTGACCCAGGCGATGGCCAGGACCAGCGTCGTGCGGGTGGCCGTCACGGTGTTCCTGGCGACCAGGCCGCCCAGCCGGACGACCGACAGGGTGGTGAGGGCCAGTATCGCGAGCACGAGCGCCACGGCCAGGGCGGCTATGCCGAGCGCGCCGCCGTTGCCGAAGGTGTCCTGGAGGTAGGCCTGCGCGTCGCCGAAGAGCGACCAGTCGAGGACGACGTTGAAGCCCCGCCCGAGGTATTCGTTGAACTCGATGTCGAGGATGTTCAGGACGGTCAGCACGCCCAGGAGCAGTCCGGCGGCCACCGACACCGCGATCCGCGGCCGGCGGGGCAGGACGATCAGCAGCGCGGCGCCGAAGATCGCCTCCACCGGCAGCCGCAGGAACTCGGCGGGCCGGAACTTGTCCGCGTGGCTCGGCATGAGCAGGGCGAACAGGACGAGCGCGGCGGCGAGGAGGGTCGTGGTCCAGGCGAGGGTGCGCGCGGCGACGGGATACCGGCCCCGCCATCCGTTGCCCCGCCCGGGCGGCTCGTCCGCCGGCGACTCCTCCCCGCCGCCGGCCCCGTCCCCGGCGGCCGGGCCCGGGACTTCTCCGGCGGGGTCCTCGCCGTCCGGCGCAGCAGCCGCCTCCGAGGCGCCGTCCGAGGAGTCCGGGCCGACCGCACCGGCGTCGGCGGGCGCGTCGGTGCCGGGTTCGGTGCCGGGTCCGGTCTCGGGCAGGGTGTCGGTGTCGGCAGCGGTCGTGTCCGGTGCGTCGGGGGCGTCCGGGGAGTCCGGGTCCGTCGGGCCGGATCCGGCGGACGCGTCGGTGCCGGGTCCGGTGTCGGGCAGGGTCTCGGTGTCAGCAGCGGCAGCGGTCGTGTCCGGTGCGTCGGGGGCGTCCGGGTCCGTCCGGCCGGATCCGGCGGGCGCGCCGGTGCCGGGTTCCGTGCCGGAGGGCGTCCCGGTGCCGGTCCCGTCCCGCGTGACCGCCGCCCCGCTCCCGGGAGCGGTGGTGTCCTCCGTCGCGGCGGTGGGCGGTGTGCCCTCCGGGTCCCCGGAAGCGGAAGAGGCGGCCCCGTCGTTCGCGGTGATCTCGGGGGCCGCCCCGGCCGCTGCCTCTCCCTCACCCGAGGCGGCGGCGTCCTCTCCGTCCGCGGGCGCGTCGGCGTCGGTGTCCGTGGGCGGTTCCGGTGCCGGCTCGTCGCGCGGAGGCGTCTCGTCCGTGTTCGGCTGCTGTCGAGAGCTCGTTTTGAACGACAACCCGGCGGTCCTTCCGTGCGGTGCGCGGTGGTGGCGTGGCGGGCCGATCCGAAGCGACCGATTCGCCCTCATCGTGGTGTACGGGGCCTGGGCAGCCGGTGTTCAACCGCCCGGGTCAGCTTCTGTTCAAGTACGTTTCCGCAGGTCACGGCGGTGCGGATGAGGGGTCCCCGACCCGCGCCGGAGCCTCGGGAGCCACGCCGGTCCCGCGGGCCTCACCGCACCGGCAGCGTCACCGTCACTGCTAGGCCCTCGCCGGGTGCCGTCCGGACCGCGACGTCTCCGCCGTGCGCCCGCACCACGCCCTCCACGATCGCCAGGCCGAGCCCGCTGCCCGCGCCGCCGCCGGCCCGGAAGAAGCGGTCGAAGACGCGCGCCGCGTCCTCCTGCGCGAGCCCGGGACCCTTGTCCGCGACGCACAGCCGCAGGACACCGTCCGCGCGCTCCAGGCCGAGCCGTACCGGCACGTCGTCGGGCGTGTGCGTGCGTACGTTGGCCACGAGATTGCCCAGCACCTGGCGCAGCCCCGACTCGTCGGCCCGTACGAGCAGCGTGCCGTCGGCGTCCACGGTCACCGGCCGGCCGGGCTGCTGGGCGCGCAGATCGGCGGCCGCGTCCCGCACGAGCCGGCTCAGATCGACGTTCCTGAACCGGAGTTCGGGACGCTGGTCGAGGCGGGCCAGGGTGAGCAGCTCGTCGACCAGCCGGCCCATCCGGTCGGCCTCGGCGTTCATCCGGTCCCAGGCCCGTCTGCGCTCGGCGGGATCGGTCAGCATCCCCTTGTCGTACAGCTGGAGGTAGCCGCGTATCGCCGCGAGCGGGGTGCGCAGTTCGTGCGAGGCGTCGCCGACGAAACGCCGCAGCTGGGCGGCGCTGTCCTCGCGCGTCCGGTAGGCCGACTCGACCTGGTGCAGCATGGAGTTGAGGGCGAGCCGCAGCTGTTCGACCTCCTGGGTCGGATGGTGGCTGGAGGGGACGCGCCGGGTCAGATCGCCCTCGGCGATGGCGGACGAGGTCTCCACCATGGCCTCCAGTGGCAGCATCCGCCGGCGCACGCTGAACATCGTGAGGCAGGCGAGGAGCGCCAACAGCAGGGTGCCCACGGCGAGATCGAGCTTGAGCGCCTTGGCGATGCCCTTGTGCAGCCCGTCGGTCGAGGCGGCGAACAGGACGTAGGTGCCGTCGGCGAGCCGGATGGCGGTCGCCCGGTAGGCGGCGCCGTGCACGGTGACGTCCCGTGGTTCGCCGGCGCGGGCGAGGGCGGCCGGGTCGTCGACGACGGCGGCGAAGGCGCGCTGGGTGTCCCCGGGCCGGAAGCCGGCGACCTCGATCGCCTCGCCGCGTCGGTCGACGGCCGCGAAGAGGGAATCCGGCTTCGGCGACTCGTCCGCCGCCGGACCGATCCGGTCGTGGACGAACGCGAGGGCGCTCAGCGAGTCGATCTGGCGCATGGTGAGCTGTGAACCGCCCAGTGATGCACGGGTTTTGAGGAGCTGGGCGTCCACCTGGTCGAGCAGATAGTGCCGCATGCCCATCAGGCTCACGGCGGTGGCCACCACGATGCCGAGGGCCAGCAGTCCCACGTTCGCGATGGTGAGCTGGCCGCGCAGGGAGTGGATGCCGTGCTTGCGGCGCACGGGTCGGCAGCCGGTCAGGACGGGCGGTTTCACGCGAGCCCGTATCCCACGCCCCGGCGGGTCTCGATCACCGGCGGACCCAGCGGTTCGAGCTTGCGCCGCAGATAGCTGATGTACGTCTCGACGACCGTCGACTCGGCGGGGTGCTCGTACTGCCATACGTGGCGCAGGAGTTGCTCCTTGGGGACGATCCGTCCGCCGTTGCGGACGAGGAAGCGCAGCAGCGCGTACTCGGTGGGGGTGAGTTCGACGGTGGTGCCCGCGCGGTGGACGCGGTACGTCGTCTCGTCCAGTTCCAGATCGCCGTAGCGCAGGGGCGGGCGCTGCGGCAGGACGTCGCCCTGCCGGGTCCGGCGCAGGACGGCGGTGATCCGGGCGACGACCTCGTCGATGTTGAAGGGCTTGGTGATGTAGTCGTCGCCGAAGCCGAGCGCGCCGACGATTTCGGCGGGCGCGTCGCGCGCGGTGAGGAAGACGACGGCCAGGTCGGGCTGCCGCAGGCGCAGTTCACGGCCGAGGGCCCGGCCGTCGCCGTCCGGGAGCATCACGTCGAGCAGGGCCGCGTCCGGGCGGGTGCGTTCGGCCAGGGCGAGCGCCTCGCGCACGCAGCCCGCGGCCATCACCTCGAAGCGGTGGTAGCGCAGCGCGATGGTGAGGACGTCCGCGATGCTCGGCTCGTCCTCGACGACGAGGACGGTGGCTCCCTCGTGAGCGGTCATGTCCCCAGTATCGGCCGGGTCGTTGGCGGCGCGTGCCGTTCGCGCCTTGGAGTTCCTTGAGAGTCATGGGCGGGTCGGGTCCACTCGCGCGCGGGGTCGCGAATGCTGGTGTCCAGGACCTGGGGGACCGACCGATTAAGGAGCGTTGAACGTGGCGGTATTGGCACGGTGGTGCTATCGGCACCGGCTGGTGGTCCTGTTGCTGTGGGTGGGTGCGCTGTTCGGTCTCGGCTTCGCGGCGACCACCGCGGGCACGGACTACGCGAACGTGTTCTCCCTTCCGAACACGGACTCCAAGCGCGCGTACGACCAGATGGAGAAGGCCTTCCCGAACAGCGCGGGGGACACCGACACGGTGGTGTGGAAGGTCGCGCACGGCACGGTGAAGGACGCTTCCGTGCGGTCCCGGATCCAGCCGGTGCTGGACGAGATCGCCGGGATGAAGGGGGTCGGCCAGGTCGCGGGGCCGTACCGGGGGGAGCGGGGCGCCGCGCAGATCAGCAGGGACGGCCGGATCGCGTACGCCCAGATCACCTTCGCCGAGCAGGCGAACGCCGTACCCAAGGACCTGGTGCAGAAGGTCGTCGACACCGCGCAGGGCGCCGAACGGGCTGGACTTCAGGTCGAGCTGGGCGGACAGGCGATCCAGCGGGTGCAGGAGCCGCCCACCGGGCTCGCCGAGATGGTCGGCATCCTGGCGGCGGCCGTCGTCCTCTTCCTCGCCTTCGGCTCGCTCTTCGCCATGCTGCTGCCCATCGGCATCGCGATCTTCGGTGTGGGTACGGGCCTGTTCTCCACCCAGTTGCTCAGCCACACCACGGCCATCCCGGACCTGGCCCCGCTGCTGGCCACCCTGATCGGCCTCGGCGTCGGCATCGACTACGCGCTGTTCATCGTCACCCGGCACCGGCGCGGCCTCCTGCGGGGGCTTGCGCCCGAGGAGTCGGCGGTGGTCGCCCTCAACACCTCGGGGCGCGCGGTGCTGTTCGCGGGCGGAACGGTGTGCATCGCGCTCGCGGGCATGCTCGTGACGAACCTCAGGTTCCTGGACGGCGTGGTCATCGGCACCTCCCTGACCGTCGTGTTCAGCGTGCTCGCCGCCGTCACGCTGCTGCCCGCGCTCCTCGGAGTGCTCGGCGTCCGGGTGCTCAGCCGGCGCCAGCGGCGCAAGCTGGCGGAAGGCGGCCCCGAGCCGGAGCGGGCGAGCGGGGCCGCGGCGCGCTGGTCGATGACCGTGCAGCGCCGCCCCCGTACGATCGCGGCGCTCGCGCTGGCCGTGATGGCGGTCCTCGCGGTCCCCGTCCTCTCGCTGCACCTCGGTGCCACCGACCAGGGCAACGACGACGCGAAGACGACCACCAGGCAGGCCTACGACCTGCTCGCCGAGGGCTTCGGCCCCGGCTTCAACGGCCCCCTGCTGGTCGTCGCGACCAAGGGTGACACCGACGTCCTGGCGAAGAGCATCGGCGGCACGCCCGGGGTCGCCGCGGTCGCCGCGCTGCCGCCCGCCAACGGCGTGACGGTGATCCAGGTGGTGCCGGCCTCCTCACCGCAGTCGGTACGGACCGACCACCTCATCGACACCCTGCGGGACCGGGTGATCCCCGACGCAGGGGCCACGGCCCATGTGGGCGGTGTGACCGCCGTGTCCAAGGACTTCGCCACGATCACCGGCGACCGGCTGCCCTGGTTCGTCGCCACGATCATCGGCCTCGGATTCCTGCTCCTGCTGATCGCCTTCCGTTCCCTGATGGTCCCGCTGACGGCCGCGCTGATGAACCTGATCGCGGCCGCCGCGTCCTTCGGCGTCCTGGTCGCGGTCTTCCAGTGGGGCTGGGGCCTCGGACCGCTGGGCCTCGGCAAGGAGGGCCCCATCAACGCCTTCCTGCCCGTCATCATGCTCTCGCTGCTCTTCGGCCTGTCCATGGACTACCAGGTGTTCCTGGTGAGCCGGATGCACGAGGAGTGGGTGCACACCAGGGACAACGCGCGCGCGGTGCGCGTCGGTCTCGCGGAGACCGGGCGGGTCATCAACTCGGCCGCCCTGATCATGGTGTGCGTCTTCCTCGCCTTCGTCCTGAGCGGTGACGCGGGGGCGGCGATGGCGGGGGTCGGCCTCGCGGCCGCGGTCGCCCTGGACGCCTTCATCCTCCGTACGGCCCTGGTGCCCGCGGCGATGCACCTGCTCGGCGACTCCAACTGGTGGCTGCCCGCCTGGCTGGACAAGCGGCTGCCGCATCTGGCGGTGGAGCCCGCCGAGGAGCCCTCGGAGGATGCGGCCCCGGTCCCGGGCGGGGCCTCGGCCGTGCACGGCTTCGTCCGGGACGCGGACGGCGAGGCCGTCGACGGAGCGGTTCTCACGCTGCTGTCCAAGGGAGGACGCCAGCTGGACCGGGTGACCTCGCTGGCCGACGGTTCCTACATCGTCTCGGTCCCCGCCCCGGGGACGTATCTGCTCTCCGCGACGGCCCGTTCGTACGGGGCGCGGGCACGGCACGTCGTCGTCACGGACGAGCCGCTGGTGCACGACGTGGAGCTGGCGCAGGGAGAGGTGGACGCCGACGCGGTCAACTGAGGCCGTGCACCGCCGGATCGCTCCGGCGCGACGGGGGGTGCCCGCCTCGGCGGGCGCCCCTCACTCCGTCTCCCCGGCCGGCTGCGAAGGGCCGGATCCCTGCTTCTTCGCCGGGTCCGGCAGAGCCTTCGTCATGCCCGGCAGGAAGTCCGTGAACAGTTCGTGCACCTCGTGGACCAGCGGGCGCAGCAGACGGAAGCGGGAGAGGTAGACGCCCCGCGCGGTCAGCCGGGCGCCGCGCTCGGCGAGCCGGTAGCTGCGCTCGCGGCCCTCGGTGCGGTCGAAGACCCAGTACAGGACGAGTCCCATCTGCGAGAGCCACATCAGCTCCGGCAGCACCTCGCGCAGTTCCTCCGGGACCTTGGTCTTCGCCCCGGCCAGCACCTCCTTGTGCACGCTGATCGCTTCCAGGCGCGCGTGCTCCGACTCGGGCGAGAACGGACTGAGCGGACTGTCCGGGTCGGCGGCGTTCTTGAAGAACTGCACGGCGAACTCGTGGTACGGCGTGGCGATGTCGAGCCACACCTTCAGCACGCCGCCCAGCCGGGCCTCCAGGTCCGTCTCGCGGTCCAGGACGTCCCGGACCGCCTCGCGGTGCTCGGCGGCGATCCGGTCGTAGAAGCCCTGGATCAGGTGCTCCTTGCCGGCGAAGTAGTAGTACGCGTTGCCGACCGAGACCCCGGCCTCCTGGGCGATGGCCCGCATCGTCGTCTTGTCGTACCCGCGTTCCTGGAAGAGCCGCATCGCGGTCTCCAGGATCAGGGCCCGGGTCTGTTCGCTCTTCGCCGGGCTCTTCGCTTCCCTGTCGGGGGACTTGGCGGGCCGGGGGGCCGCGGTGGGCTCGGAGGACCCGCCGGGGCCGGGGCTGTCTGTCGGTGCTGGCACGGGACGAGCCTAACGACTGGGGACGGCGGGACAGCCCCCGCTGTCGCAGGCGGGCGGCTCGAAGGTCCAGCCGACGGCCGGGTCGTAGCGCCAGCCGTCGCCCCGGTCGTACACGCCGCCGCCCCACCGCCGGGACGCCTGCGCCTCCCGCCACCTGGCGGCGGCGAGGGTGGCGCCCCTGGCCAGCCGGGCACCCGCGGGAGTGCTCAGCCGGTGGGCCAGCGGACGGTACTCGCGCAGCGCCCACAGGGTGACGATCCAGGCGGCGGCTCCCTGGTAGACCTGCCCGGCGTCGCCCAGGACGGTGATCTCGTCCAGGGTGGCGCCGTGGTCGAGTCCCGGGCAGAGCCGGGCGGCCTCCGCGGAGCCCGCGGGCACGAACCGCAGCGGCACGAGCTGGCGCTGTGCGGCGAGCCACTTCTTCAGCGCCGCGCACAGCGAGCACCGCGCGTCGTAGAGGACGGTGAGCCCGAGGACCGGGACGCGCTCGGCGTCCCGGTCCCCGGCGGCCGGTGCGCCGGTCACCGCGATCACGCCCCGGCCGCGGGAGCGGCCCAGTCCGTCGGCCGCACCGGCGGGGTCTGCTCCCGCTCCATGACGCCCCGCCGCCGGATCCTGTTGAGCGCGTAGACGTTGCCCAGGTGCATCACGCCGAGCACCAGCAGGACGACACCCAGCTTGGTCGAGAGGGCCTCGAAGATCTCGCGGGCGTTGGAGATCTCCTCGCTCTGGTGCAGATAGAGGGCGACGAAGCCCAGGTTGACGAGGTAGAAGCCCACGACCAGCAGATGGTTGACGGCATCCGCGAGCTTCTCGTCGCCGTGCATGACGTCCGACAGGAAGATCCGTCCGTTGTGGCTGAGCGTGCGCGCCACCCAGACCGTCAGCGCGATGCTGACCAGCAGATAGATGACGTACGCGACGACTGTGAGATCCATGTCCCCACCCCTTCTTGAACGCGTTCAAAACGCTGTCTGAGATGAATGTAGACCTGCTTTTGAACATGTTCAAGTCGGATCCGGGGTGACTGTCGCGGACGGGCCCGGCGACCGTCGCGAACAGGCCGGACGCCGAACTCGGCAGGACCCGAGGGCCGGTTGTCAGTGGGGGCTCGTACTGTTCGTCGGCATGGGAATGGTGACGTTCGTCGACGAGACGACCAGCGGGACCCGGGGCGCGGGCTGGGGCATCGAGTTCGCCGAGGAGCGGCTCGCGGTGCGCGAGCTGATCAGGCGCCGGGTCTTCCAGGAGGTCGCCGAGTACAACGCGGCCATGCCCGCGGTGTTCCAGGGGCTCGTGCAGCCCGAGGACACCGAGCGCGTGCTGAACGGCTACGCGCTGCGCACGCCCCGCCGGATCGACCCGGAGGCCCAGACCGCGCTGGCACTCCGCGCGTTCGAGGGCAACGGCTTCCTGGTGCTCGTGGGGGACCGTCAGGTGACCGCCCTCGACGAGGAGATCGAGCTGGCCCTCGGGACCGAGGTCACCTTCCTCAAGCTCGTCGCACTGGTGGGGGGATGACGATGACCGACGTCGCGAAGTGGGTGCGGTGGATCCGCGCGTGGGTGGCCAAGGACGACATGGAGGCGCTCGCCACCGACGTCCTTCGCGCCGCGACGGTCAACAGGGGCGGCTGGCACGGCGGATGGACCGAGATCCTCGACCTGCTCAGGGCGCTGCCCGCCGAGCGGCGGACCCGGCTGGCCGACGTGCTGGTGCAGCGCTACCACGCGCTCGGCGAGGGGACGGACGCCCGGGACCACGCGCTGACCCTGGTCGGCGTCGTCTCCCGGGGCCTCCCCGGCGACCGGCTCCCGGTGGAGCGGCTGAAGCGGCTCGACGAACTCGGCACGATGTACTCCATCTGGTACGCGTCGCGGCCCGACGGGCTCATCGAGGCCGAGCTGGGGACCGGCCGCGCGCTCTCCCCGGCCGTCGTCGCGGTGCTCCGCCGCTCGGCCATGGACGCCTACCGCTCCACGAACCTGGGGGACCTGGCGAAGACGATCACGGATCCGGTCCTCAACGTCGGTGAGGAATGGGCCGAGGCGGCCATGCGGGACGGCTCCGGGCCCGACTGGCGGGCCCTGCTGGCCCATCTGACGACCGCCACCGCCTCCAAGCCCTCCGCCAAGTGGGACCAGCGGTCACGGGCGCTGGTCGAAGCCCTCGGCGCCGACCACGTCCGCGTCACCGTGCTGCCCTGGCTCGCCCTCGCCGGCCGCCCCCGGACGTTCCGGCTGCGGAGCCAGTCCTACGGCGCCGACCTGAACGACGCGTACGACCCCTACAACGCCAACGCCCTGCGCGGCCTCGCCTGGCTGGTCTCCGTGCTGCCGCCCCACCCCGACACCGTCCGGGCCCTCGGCGCGCTCGTCGAGACCTCCCTGAAGAAGGTCGCCGGACTCGGCCCGCGCAACCCGAAGGTCGCCAACGCCGGTGTCGTCGCGCTGTCCCGGATCGACGGCGAGGCCGCCCTCGCCGAACTGGCCCGACTGGCCGCCCGGGTGACGTACAAGGCCACGGCCAAGCTCGTCGACGGCTTCCTGGAGGCCAAGGCCACCGCCCTCGGTCTGAGCCGCGAGGAGATCGAGGAACTGGCCGTCCCGGCGTACGGGCTCACCGGCGTCGGGCAGGCGCGTCACGCGTTCGGCGGCGACACCGCCCTCCTCGAGGTCCACGGCTCACGCGTCGTGCTGAGCTGGCGCAACGCGAGCGGCAAGGCCGTCAGGAGCGTGCCCGCCGCCGTGCGGCGCGACCACGCCGAGGAGCTCAAGGAGCTCAAGGCGGCCGTCAAGGACATCGACAGGATGCTCTCGGCGCAGACCGAGCGCCTGGACCGGCAGTTCCTCGGCCGGCGCACCTGGAGGTACGGCACCTGGCGCGAGCGGTACCTCGACCACCCGCTCGTCGGCACCCTCGCCCGCCGGCTCCTGTGGACCGTCGACGGCACTCCCGTCGGCTACGCGAACGGCGGACTGTCCACCCTCGCCGGCGACCCGGTGGCCACGGGCGAGGAGGTCACCCTCTGGCACCCGGCCGGCCGCGAACCCGCCGAGGTCGTCGCCTGGCGGGACTGGCTGGAGCGGCACGAGATCACCCAGCCCTTCAAGCAGGCCCACCGCGAGGTGTACCTCCTCACCGACGCCGAGCGCGCGACCGGCACCTACTCCAACCGCTTCGCCGCCCACTTCGTGCGCCAGCACCAGTTCAACTCCCTGGCCGCCGTCAGGGGCTGGCACAACAAACTCCGCCTCTGCGTCGACGACGAGGCGCCCCCGGCCACCCGGGAACTGCCGCGATGGGGGCTGCGCGCCGAGTACTGGATCACCGGCGACGGCGAGTACGGCGAGGACACCACCGAGTCCGGCAGCTATCTGCGGCTGCGCACCGACCAGGTCCGCTTCTATCCGATCGACGCCCCGCGGAACTCGGCGCACTGCCACGGTGGCGAGTACCGCATGTGGCTCGGCCCGGACGAGACCCCCGTCGAACCCCTGCCGCTCACGGAGATCCCGCCGCTCGTCCTGTCCGAAGTCCTGCGCGACGTCGACCTGTTCGTCGGGGTCGCGAGCGTCGGCAACGACCCGGCCTGGCAGGACGGCGGCCCCGGCGGCCGGTTCCAGGAGTACTGGACGTCGTACGGCTTCGGCGACCTGACCGAGACCGCGCAGACCCGCCGCGCCCTGCTCGAACGGCTCATACCCCGGCTGGCGATGGCCGACCGCTGCACCCTTCAGGGCCGCTTCCTGCACGTGAAGGGCGAGCGGCACACGTACAAGATCCATCTGGGCTCGGGCAACATCCTGATGACCCCGAACGACCAGTACCTGTGCATCGTCCCGAAGTCCGCGGCGGCAGGGCCCGAGACCGGCTATCTGCCGTTCGAGGGGGACCGCATGCTCGCGGTGATCCTCAGCAAGGCGATGCTGCTGGCCGACGACCTGAGGATCACCGACCCGACGATCCTGAGTCAGCTCTGACCGGCCCCGGTCCGCCGCACGGGCGCGGGCCGTTCGCCGCCCGCCGCCGGTCAGGACAGCGCGGAGACCGGTCTGTCGGGACCCCGCAGCAGGGCCGCCCCGAGCGGCGTGAGCGTGTGCAGGACACTCGTGCCGTACCGGAGGCTGCTGATGAGGCCCGCGTCCCGCAGGGCCGAGATGTGCTGGCTCACCGTGGGGGCCGACACCCCGGCAAGCCGGGCCAGTTCGCCCGTGTTCGCGCCCAGCGCGGTTCCCCGCAGCACCTGTGCCCGGGTCCGGCCCAGCAGCACGCCGAGCGGGCGGTCGACGGCGGCCGGCCGGGCCTCACGGAGCACGGGATAGACCAGCACGGGCGGCAGCGCCGAGTCGGCCAGCGAGATCGGAGGGCCCCAGCAGAAGTACGACGGCACGAGGGTCAGCCCCCGCCCGTCGAGCACGAGGTCGCGTTCCTCCGCCGGGTAGTGCACGTGGAGCACCGGTGGATCCCAGCGCATCTGCGGGCCCAGCCCGTCGAGCAGCCCGTCCGCTCCGCCGGCCAGCAGGGCCCGCCCCCGGACCGACCGGTCCGCCTCCACCCGGGCCAGCGTCCGCTCCCGGTAGGGCGCCAGGGCGACCTCGTGGTACCTCCGCAGGGCGTTCGCCAGGTCCTGACGCGTCTCGCGCTCCACGAGCCGCGGTGCCCACGACGGAGCCCTGACCGCCACGAAGCGCCTCACCTCCCGGCGCACCCGGTCGGTGGGGGTGTCCACCAGTGCCGCGAGTCCGGCCGCGAGTCCCTGGCCGCCCCGTGTCGGGGTGAGGAAGTCGGGGAAGTACGCGGCTCTCGGGAAGACCGGCAGCAGAAGGTGCCGCAGGACTCCCTCGAGTCCCTGGTCGGCCAGCCGCAGGCGGGTCGTGCGGTACCACTCCGCGTGCGCGCTGCGCCCCTGGCGCGTCTGTAACCGGTGCAGGCTCAGGGCGATCTCCCAGAGCGGATCCGGCTCGGACGCCAGCCGGGTACGTGCCAGGTCGGCCTCGGTGAAATGGATGTGCAGCATGACGGCCTCCCGTCCGGCCGCGGTGTGACCGCGGCCGCCCCCCCGTGCGGCCGCGCTGTGACAACGGCCGCCCCCCGTACGGCCGCACTGCGACAACGGCGGCCCCTGTACGGCCGCGCTGTGACGGCGACCGCCCCCCGTGCGGCCGCGCTGTGACAACGGCCGTCCGTCCGGCCTGTTCCGGCCCGGCGAGTCATCATGTCCGCCGCCGGACACGGCTGACAACACCTGCAACAGGCGTTATTCGGCCATGTACGGATATACCTGTGCATCACCTGTGCGTCTTCGGATGTTCCCCATGGGGCGCTGACCTGCGCTTTTCGGCCCTGGCCGCAACGCGTGGGAAATCGGTCCGGGTGCTGCCAGGGTGGTGGAGCCACCTCGAGGTCGACATGAAAGGATTGTCATGTTAGTACCGATAAAGGCTGGATGGGCCCGGTCACGCAAGGCGCTCGCGGCGACGGCGGCCCTGGCCGCGGCTCTCGCCGTCGGCGGAGTCGTCACGGCGTCCCCCGCATCGGCCGGCACGAACTGTGCCGGCGGCTACCACTGTGTGTTCTGGTCCAGCTTCAGCAGCGCCAGGCACTCGTACTACAACAGCGACCCCAACTTCACGAACGACACGTTCAACGACACGACCTACGGCACCGCCGGCTCCGGCACCACCGTCAACGACAACGCGTGGTCCGCCAGCAACTCCAGCAGCGGCGGCTACTACTCCCGGTACTACCTGAACATCAACTCCGGCGGCGGGATGCTCTTCTGCGTCAAGCCGGGCAGCGAGGTCGAGGAACTGTCCGCCGCGCTGTCGGCCAGCTCCCTCTCGCTGACCACCTCCAACCCGGGCGGCTGCTACTGACCCGCGCCGCGTCACGGATCCGGCGGCGGTCCGCCGCCGGATCCACCGCGCCGGGAGGAGGAAGACCTTGGAGACCCGTAGGATCACCGCACTCGTCACGGCCGCGACCGCCGTGGTGGTCGCCGCCTGTGCCGCCTGGGTGTACGCGGGCCGGTCCGGTCCGTCCACCGCCACCCCGAGGCCGACGGCGGACGCCGGACGCCTGAGCGCCCGGCTGCCGTTCCACCCGCTGCTGCACGCCCCCAGCGAGCGGCAGTGGCGGATCGCGGAGGCGGAACGGCGGCTGGCCGTCACCTGCATGACCGCCCACGGCCACCGGTACGCGCCGGCCGCGATACCCCGGCCGAGCACGTCTACCGTCGACCACCCGCTGCCGTTCGGCCTGGAGTCGCTCACCACCGCGACCGCGAGCCCCGCGCCGGCCGCGACGGAACACCGCGAGAGCAAGGCGTTCCTCGCCGCGCTCTACGGCCCCGCCGACCGGCGCATCACCGCCCGGGGCACGTCCATCAAGGTGTCCTGGCCGGCCCAGGGCTGCCAGGCGGAGGCCGAGAAGCGGCTGCTGGGCTCCGAGCGCCTGCGGTGGCTCCAGGTCAGCATCCAGCTCGGCGAGGGCGAGGAGCAGGCCCGCAAGAACCTGGACAAGGACCCGGCCTTCCGCGCGGCCGACGCCCGCTGGGCGCGCTGCATGCGAGTCGCCGGAGTCGCCACGGACGACCCGGTCAACCTGCTCGACAGCCTCCCCCGCGACACCGACTTCGCCACCAACCCCGTCGCCCGGGCCGACATCCGCTGCAAGGCGGACACCGACTACCTGCGGACGGCCTACACCCGACTGGCCGTCGTCCAGCGGGCCTGGCTCGACGCGCACCCCGCGGCCGTGGCGTCCTGGAGCTCCCTCATGCAACGCCAGGACAAGGCCGCCACGGACGTCCTCGGATGACGGCGCGGGACCGTCTGCGGCCCGGTCCCACCGGCTCTCCCGGCCACGACGGCGTCCGCACCCGCCCCCAACGACGACGTCGGCCTCCGAGACCGTTCTCAGGTCTCGGAGGCCGACGTCACAAGGTCCCGGATCGACCGGCGGGGCCCCGGAAGGAGCGGGCCCGGCGGCGGGTCACGGGGTGAGGGTCAGAAGCGGCGCGTGATCAGGGCGCGCTTGACTTCCTGGATCGCCTTGGTGACCTCGATACCGCGCGGGCAGGCGTCCGTGCAGTTGAACGTGGTGCGGCAGCGCCACACACCGTCCTTGTCGTTGAGGATCTCCAGCCGCTGCTCCCCGGCCTCGTCGCGCGAGTCGAAGATGAAGCGGTGGGCGTTCACGATGGCGGCCGGACCGAAGTACTGGCCGTCGTTCCAGAACACCGGGCAGGACGACGTGCACGCCGCGCACAGGATGCACTTGGTCGTGTCGTCGAACCGCTCGCGGTCCTCGGCCGACTGAAGCCGCTCGCGCGTGGGCTCGTTGGTGTCCTTCGTGATGAGGAAGGGCATCACGTCGCGGTACGCCTGGAAGAACGGGTCCATGTCGACCACGAGGTCCTTCAGCACCGTCAGGCCCTTGATGGCCTCGACGGTGATCGGCTTCTCGGGGTTGAGGTCCTTGATCAGCGTCTTGCAGGCCAGACGGTTCTTGCCGTTGATCCGCATGGCGTCCGACCCGCAGATCCCGTGCGCGCAGGAGCGGCGGAAGGTGAGCGTGCCGTCCTGGTCCCACTTGATCTTGTGCAGCGCGTCGAGGACACGCTCCTTGGGGTCGATCTGGAGCTGGAAGTCTTCCCAGACCGACTCCGCAGAGACCTCCGGGTTGAACCGGCGGATGCGGAACGTGGCGGTGATGTAGGGGGAGTCGGCGAAACCGGGCTCGGGTGCGCCGGCCGCGTCCGCCTTGTCCAGAGTGGGAGTAGCCATCAGTACTTACGCTCCATCGGCTGGTAGCGGGTCTGGACGACCGGCTTGTAGTCGAGACGGATGGACTCGGTGCCGTCGTCGCCGACCTCGCGGTACGCCATGGTGTGGCGCATGAAGTTGACGTCGTCGCGGTTCGGGTAGTCCTCGCGGTAGTGACCGCCGCGGGACTCCTTGCGGGCGAGCGCGGAGACGGCCATGACCTCGGCCAGGTCGAGCAGGTTGCCCAGCTCGATGGCCTCCAGCAGGTCGGTGTTGAACCGCTTGCCCTTGTCCTGGACCGAGACGTTCTTGTAGCGCTCGCGGAGCTCCGCGATCTTCTCCACGGCCGTCTTGATCGTCTGCTCGGTGCGGAACACCATCACGTTGGCGTCCATGCACTCCTGGAGCTCCAGGCGGATCGCGGCGACCCGCTCGGTGCCCGTGGAGTCGCGCAGGCGCTCGACCTGGGAGACGACCTGCTCGGCCGGGTTCTCCGGCAGCTCCACGAAGCCGGCCTTCGCCGAGTACTCCGCGGCCGCGATGCCGGCCCGGCGTCCGAAGACGTTGATGTCCAGCAGCGAGTTCGTGCCCAGACGGTTGGCGCCGTGCACGGAGACACAGGCGACCTCGCCGGCCGCGTACAGGCCCGGGACGACGGTGGTGTTGTCCGAGAGGACCTCACCCTCGACGTTGGTCGGGATGCCGCCCATGGCGTAGTGCGCGGTGGGCTGGATCGGGATCGGGTCCGTGTAGGGCTCGATGCCGAGGTAGGTCCGCGCGAACTCCGTGATGTCCGGGAGCTTGGCGTCGAGCTGCTCCGGCGGGAGGTGCGTGAGGTCGAGGTAGACGTGGTCGCCCTCGGGACCGCAGCCGCGGCCCTCGCGGATCTCCGTGTAGATGGAGCGGGACACGACGTCACGGGACGCGAGGTCCTTCATGACCGGCGCGTACTTCTCCATGAAGCGCTCGCCGTCCTTGTTGCGGAGGATGCCGCCCTCACCGCGGGCGCCCTCCGTCAGCAGGATGCCCATGCGCCAGATGCCGGTCGGGTGGAACTGGAAGAACTCCATGTCCTCCAGCGGCAGCCCGCGACGGTAGACGGCCGCCTGGCCGTCACCCGTGAGGGTGTGCGCGTTGGAGGTCACCTTGAAGAACTTGCCGGTGCCGCCGGACGCGTAGATCACGGACTTCGCCTGGAAGACGTGGATCTCGCCGGTCGCGAGCTCGTAGGCGACGACGCCCGCGGAGTGCTTGACCCCGTCGATCTCGACGATGAGCTGGTCGAGGACGTAGAACTCGTTGAAGAACTCCACGCCCTCCTTGACGCAGTTCTGGTACAGCGTCTGGAGGATCATGTGACCGGTGCGGTCCGCGGCGTAGCAGGACCGGCGCACCGGGGCCTCGCCGTGGTTGCGGGAGTGACCGCCGAAGCGGCGCTGGTCGATCGTCCCGTCGGGCGTCCGGTTGAACGGCAGGCCCATCTTCTCCAGGTCGAGGACCGAGTCGATGGCCTCCTTCGCCAGGATCTCGGCGGCGTCCTGGTCGACCAGGTAGTCACCGCCCTTGATCGTGTCGAAGGTGTGCCACTCCCAGTTGTCCTCTTCCACGTTGGCGAGCGCGGCGGCCATACCGCCCTGCGCGGCGCCCGTGTGGGAGCGGGTCGGGTAGAGCTTCGTCAGCACGGCGGTGCGGCTGCGCTTCGTCGCCTCGATGGCGGCGCGCATGCCGGCGCCGCCGGCGCCGACGATGACGGTGTCGTACTTGTGGATCTTCATGAGTGGTTGCCTCAGCCCCGTGCCTAGCGGATGTTCGGGTCGAAGGTGAAGATCACCAGCGTGCCCAGCAGGATCGTGAACACCGTGGCGGTGTAGAGCAGGCCCTTCAGCCACAGGCGGGTACCAGCGCGCTCCGCGTAGTCGTTGATGACGGTACGCAGGCCGTTGGAGCCGTGCAGCATGGCCAGCCACAGCATCGCGAGGTCCCAGGCCTGCCACCACGGGCTGGCCCAGCGGCCGGCCACGAAGGCGAAGCCGATCTTGGAGACGCCGCCGTCGAGGACGAGCTGGATCAGCAGGTGGCCGAGGACCAGGACGACCAGGACGATGCCGGACAGGCGCATGAAGAGCCAGCCGTACATCTCGAAGTTGCCGCGGGTCGACTTCGGGGTCTTCTTGGTGCGCTTGCGCGGGGCCTCGATGAACGGGGCCGGGTTGTCGACGCTGTAGGCCGAGAAATCTCCGGAACCTTCGACGGGGCCGATACCGGAAGCGGCGGTGTCAGTAGTGGACATCTGCGTCAGCTCCCGAATACTTCGCGGAATGCGTGACCGAGGACGGGGTAAAGAGCCCCGAACATCAGCACGACCCAGATACCGACGACGGACCAGAGCATCTGCTTCTGGTAGCGCGGGCCCTTGGACCAGAAGTCGACGGCGATGACACGCAGGCCGTTGAGCGCGTGGAAGAGAATGGCGGCCACGAGGCCGTATTCCAGCAGCGCGACGATCGGCGTCTTGTACGTGGCTACGACCTTGTCGTAGTCCTCGGGGGAGACACGGACGAGAGCGGTGTCCAGCACGTGTACGAACAGGAAGAAGAAGATGAGGACGCCGGTGACTCGATGAGCCACCCAGGACCACATTCCTTCCCGGCCGCGGTACAGCGTTCCAGCCGGCACGGAAGAACCCTCCGGGAGCGGGGATTGGGGCCGCGCCGGCTTCTCTGTCGGTCGGGCCCGGCCGGGTACGGTCCACCGGCCCCGGCCATCGTAGCGACGTGTTGTCGGAACGCTTACAGCGGCCCTATCAATGTGATCAAACTGGCAATCAATCAGGCACGTTCGGGCTATTCCGGACGTCGGATGTCGGCGTGTCGCGGCTCGTGGGCGAACTGACGGACGAGACGGGTCAGCCGGCCGCGGGCCAGCCGGCGCAGCTCGTCCGCGGTGACGACCCGCTCCTCCTCGGGGTCGTTCGTCAGGCGCGACCGGATGCCGACGAGCACCTGGTCGAGGGCTTCGCCCGGAGAGAATGCGTCCAGACAGATGACGAACACATGTCCGAATCTGCTCTCGTACGCCGCGTGCGCGGCGCTGAGCGCCGTGTGGGCCGCGGAGTGCGCGCCGTCCGGGAGCGGTGTCAGCGATTCGCCGGCCAGGGCTTCGGCCAGGTCGGCGGGGGTCAGGTCGTACGCCGCCTCGTCGGCCGCGGCCAGGAGGGCGCCGAGATCGGGGTAGGGGCGGTGGTCGGCCAGGCGGTGGACCCAGCGCAGGCTGCGGCAGCAGCCCAGCAGGGCGCGGGTGACCTCTCCGGCGGGCGCGGAGTTGAACCCGTCGAGGCGGACCGGGGACGGTACCGCGCTCTTCTGTTCGGGCAGGGCGACCTGGCCGGGGAGGCGTGGGAGACGGTGAGACGTCAGCGTGGGTCCTCGGCGTGGGGGTGGGACGCGCGACGTCCGGTGAGCGTGACGTGCGTGCGATACGTGTGTTTCGGCAGGGGGAGAAGTGAAAGCTGTGGTGCTCACGCTATCGAGACGTGTCGTGACCTGTCCGACGGATGCCCGGATTTCACCCGCACGGGAGAGTTTCGGAGCGTGTGGTGGACGGTTGGGGTGACGGTCGGGGCAGAGTTTGCGGTGGGTGGCGGGGAGCCGGTCGGGCGTGAGCCTTCGACGAGTCCGGCGTGCCGCTCCGAGGCTGTCCGGCGTGCGGCTCCGGCGAGTCCGGCGTGCGGCTCCGGGGAGGCGGACGCCTCGCGGGGCGAGTACACCTGAACGGAGTACCTGCCCGGCGAGGGCACGATGGAGGCGGGCGCCCGGAGGCGGGCGCGGTGGACCGGTCGCTCCTGGGCGGGCCGGGCGAGTGAGCGCTGCGGGCGGGCGCGGTGAGACGAGGGTGGCGGAGTGAGCGGTGGCAGGCGGCGCGCGCCGCGGCGGCGGACGGAACAGCACGGGCGGGGCAAACTCGTCGCGGCCGGTCTGGCGGTCGTCGGTGTCGTGGCGGTGGCCGTGGCGGTCTGGCCCGACGGGGGAGGGGGACCGTCGGGGGCCAAGGTGCCGTCCGCGGACAGGTCGCAGGCCGTGTCCGCGGCCAGTCCCTCCCCGACCCGGAACTACCCGCTCTCCAAGGCGCCGCGCACCATTCCCGCCGTACGCGAGCACATCGCGGCCCACGGTCCCGGCTGGCGCCCGGCACCCGGAGGCCGGGTGGTCGTGGACAGCGACGGACTCGCCGACGAGGGCAGGCTGCTCGCCGGTGAACTGAAGCTGACGTACGCGGGGCGGACGGGCGCGAAGGCGGGCGATGTCGAACTCGGCCTCGACAAGGGGAAGGCGGGCCCGGAGTCGTACACCCTCACCGTAGGGAACGGCCGGGTCGCCATCACCGGGCCCGCCGAGGCCGGGGTCTTCTACGGCACGCGCACCCTCAAGCAGGAGGTGCACGGCGGCGGCACGGCGCCGGAGGGCGTCGTCCACGACCGGCCAGCGAAGCCGGTCCGCGGGTTCATGCTCGACATCGCGCGCAAGCACTTCACGGCGGCCTGGATCGAGGACCGGGTGCGTGAGCTGGGCGACCTGAAGTACAACCAGCTCGGCCTGCACTTCTCCGACGACCAGGGCTTCCGCATCGCGTCCGACACGCACCCCGAGATCGTGTCGCAGCAGCATCTGACGAAGGACGAGGTGCGCCGCATCGTCGCCCTGGCGGCGAGCCGGCACATCACCGTCGTGCCCGAGATCGACTCGCCGGGACACCTCGGCGCGGTCATCGCGGCCCACCCCGACCTCCAGCTGCGCAATGTCTCGGGCGTCCCCATCCGCGGCGCCGTGGACATCTCCAAGCCCGCCGCCGCGAAGATCGTCGACGATCTGCTCGACGAGTACGCCGGCCTGTTCCCCGGCACCGACTGGCATCTCGGCGGCGACGAGTACCAGGCCCTGACGGTGGCGAACCCCGCGGCGTCCTTCCCGCAGCTGGTCGCGGCGGCGCGGAGCAGATACGGAGCCGGCGCGAGCGTCGCCGACCTGACGACCGGCTGGCTGAACGACCGCGCCAAGCTGATCCACGGTCACGGCCGCACGGCGCGGGCCTGGAACGACGGCTTCTTCCGCAGCAGCACGGTCAAGGCCGACGGCGGCCTCCAGGTGGCGTACTGGACCGGCAAGGAGATCGGCGCCCGCCAGCCCGTCGAGTATCTGAGCGCGGGCCGCAAGGTCGTCAACTACAACGACGAGTACCTCTACTACGTCCTCGGCGAGCCCCAGACCTTCGTCTATCCGACCGGGCAGCGCATCTACGAACAGTGGACGCCCCTCGTCCTGCGCGGCACGACCCCGGTGCCCGCGCGGTACGACTCCCAGATCCTCGGCGGGTCCTTCGCCGTCTGGTGCGACCTCGCCAACTCCCAGACGCAGGACCAGGTCGCGGCCGGCATCCGCATGCCGCTGCGCGCCCTGACCCAGAAACTGTGGGACCCGGGCACACCGTCCATGTCCTGGACCCAGTTCAGGGCCCTGGCGGACCGACTGGGCTGAGCCGGCCCCAGGCGCCGGGGCCCCGGCGGCCGGACTGGACGCGGGGGCGCCGGGAACCTTAACTTCCTCTTACTTGTTCGCGTACCGGGCGTCACCCCTGGGGAGGGGTGCCGCCCGGTTTCTTGTGCCGTCACCACACCGTGACGGCCGTTCTGGGGGTCCCATGACCATGCCGTCATCGCCGCAGCAGTCCGCGGCGCCGCTGCCGCCGCACCCGTCGCCGCACGGCGCCGTGTCGCTGCGCTCGCCCGTCCTCCTCGGCAGGCTCGCGGCCGCGCTGCTCGGCCTCGTGATCGCCGCGGACCTCCTCGCCGTCTGGGCGGACTACACGCTGTACGACGTGACGAGCGGCATCGGGAGCGCTCTCGCGGGCGGTGAGTCCCTCGCCTCCCTCACGCGACGGGCCGATCGGGCCGACTCGCTCAACGCCACCGCCGGGTACATACAGGCGGCCACCCTGGTCGCGGCTGCCGTCGGCTACCTGGTCTGGCTGTTCCGGGTCCGCGTCAACGCCGAGTTCTTCAACCCGTTCGGGCACACCTACTCCCGGGCGTGGGTGGGCTGGGGCTGGTTCGTGCCGTTCGTGAACCTGGCCCGCCCGCGCCAGATCGTGGCCGAGATCTGGGACGCGAGCCGCCCCGAGGGCACCCGCGCCCGGCACGGGCTCGTCAACACCTGGTGGACGTTCTGGCTCGTCGGCCTGCTGGCCGACCGCGTCGCCTTCTCCGCCTCCCGCAAGGCCGAGACCGCCGGGGCGATCCGGGACGCCGCCTTCCAGGGGCTGCTCACCGACGCCTTCGACGTCCTGAGCGCGGTGCTGGCCATCGCCGTCGTCCTCAAGCTGACCGGGATGCAGGACCGCAAGGCGCACGAGGGGCCGGGCACCGTCCTCGGCTGACCGCCGGTCGCCCGACGTCGGTCGGCGCGCACCGGATTCCCGCTGGTCCGCGAGCGCGTGTTTGGCCGAAAACCTAGTCATTCGCCTCGCGGAGCGGCAGGGTGGGCTCGCACTGTGACACTCCTGGTCCGTTGCACGCAGTAAGGGGAAGTGCGGGCTCCGTAAGGCAAGGGCGCCCTGTCGAGGCATTTCGAGGGAGTCGTGATGAGTCTGGTGGAACTGATCGCTCAGGCCGACGAGCGAGGTCTGGCGGCGAGCGGTCTGGCTTGTTTGGATCGGTGCGTGCCCCTGCTGGGCGGGGACGACGACGTCCTGCGTCCGCTGTGGGCGAGCCTGTCGGAGGCCGACGCCTGGGCCCAGTGGGGAACGCGTCTGGAAGAGGCGCGGGCCAAGATGGACGCGGAGGACCCCGAGCCCGCCGTGACCGACGAGGACCACGCCGCCCTGCTGGCCCGCGGCATGCTCGACGCCGTTCCCGAGAAGCCCTCCGAGGAGGAGCTGCGTGCCTGGTCGGACGCGTGCTCGGTGGCGGCGCTCCAGGTGCACCGGTTCCTCGACCACGCCGACGACGCGGAGGCGTGCGTGACGGCACGCCGTGAGGGGCGCACCGAGGGGATGTCCCCGCTCGTCGCCGCCGAACTGCGCCGCCAGGTCTCGGTCCTCGAACTGCTCAACGAGCACGGCAAGGGCGGGCTGCGGCTCGCGCTGGACGCGTCGACGGAGGGGCGACGCGTCCTGCGAGCGGTGGTCTCCCGCAGGGCACGCGGACGGGTCTAGTCCCGGCACGGGCGAAGGGGTGCGCCGGAGGCGGTACGGCTCCTGCGCACCCCCAAACCCCGCGTCCGAGGGGTTTCTGTGATGGTCCTGAGGCGGAGATGGCGGTCCTGGGCCGGTGTCGCGAACCCCCGCCCCGGCGCGTGACGAATCCGGCCGCCGTCACGCTCTTCCGGATGTGAACGCAACTCGAGCGACCCGGCCCTCAGCTGCCACGAAGCCCGTTCGCTGGGCGGCCGACACGGTCGCGACCATGCGCGAGGGCGCCCGGCTGCGCCTCGACTACTCGTCCCAGAGCCTGTGGCGGGTGGACCGGGTGATCGACGAGATCCGCCGGGACGGTGCCCCGTACGCCGCCGTCGAGAGCGTGCTGCGCGGGTTCGGCGCGTACGCCGGTGAGGTGATCGCCCGTCACACCGGCGCCGAGTGGTGGGAGAGCGGCGGCGAGCACTGGCTGCGTACCCCCGACGGACGCATGTGGGATCCGATCGAGGAGGCCCGCCGCTGCTACGCGGGCGACGGCTCCCTGCGCCTGCTGTGCCGCGAGACCACCCGCTGAGAGCGCCGCGGGGCCCCGCCGGCCGGTCCGGACGTGGTGGCTGACGCACTGTGACACTTCCGTGTGGCCCGACGCTGATGACCATGGGGGTGTCGACGCGGACGGCCGCGCCGGCAGGGCACATTCGGGCGAACTCGGTGCGAACGAGGACAGTGTTGGGCCAGCGAGGGGAACCCCGCCGCGTGCAGCCGTACGACGCGGAACTGGGCGCGGCGGTGGCGCGGGCGCAGGACGGGGACGAGGCCGCCTTCGCGGCCGCGTACCGGATCGTGCAGCCAGGTCTGCTGGGCTATCTGCGCGGGATGGTCGGTGACGACGCCGAGGACGTGGCGTCCGACGCCTGGCTGGAGATCGCCCGGGACCTGGGCCGGTTCCGGGGGGACGGCGCGGGGTTCCGCGGCTGGACCGCGACCATCGCCCGGCACCGGGCGCTCGACCATCTGAGGCGGCTGCGGGTGCGGCCGAGGGGAACCGCCCTCGAACAGGACGCGCTGGACCTGCCCGGCAGGCACAGCACCCAGGACGAGGCGCTGGAGAGCCTGTCCACGGAGTACGCCCTGGAACTGGTCGCGGGGCTGCCGCGCGACCAGGCCGAGGCCGTGCTCCTGAGGGTGGTCGTCGGCCTGGACGGACCGGCCGCGGCCCGGGTGCTCGGCAAACGCCCCGGCGCGGTGCGCACCTCCGCCCACCGGGGCCTGAAGCGCCTCGCGCTCCAGCTCGGCGTCGCGGGTGTGACGGATGAGGAGCCCCGGACGCTGGGGGAGTCGGGATGAGAAGTGCGTCCGGAACGGCCGGTACCGGGCCGCCGTCCGGAACCGCGTGGTCGTACGGCGGAAGGAAGTCGACCGGTGTACGGATGGTGCACGGCGGACGGCCGGGGCGCGCGCGACGGTTGCGGCACGGCGGTGGGCCGACCGCCACGGCCCGGGCGCCGGGCGCGGGAATGCCGTCGCGCGGACGGCGGCCGGTACGCGGGCCGTTGCCGTGGTACGGCGTGGAGCGCGGAGCGGAGTCCTGGCACGGCGAGGGGTTGCAGGGCGGAGCGGCAGGCGGAGATGGAACCGGACGTGGAACCGCACAGGGAACCGGCCGTGCGGCCGGGCATGGGTGAACGGCACACCGGCGACGGCGCGGCCCCCGGTCCGCGCGTCGTGCCCGCGGCCGCGGCCGGCCCCGGGGACGGCGGGCCCCCGCTGGAGAGCCTCCTCGCGGCGGCGCTGCGCGGCCGGGCGGAGGACCGGGAGGCCGAGACTCAGGCCGTGGCCGCCTTCCGCGTCGCGCGGGACGGCGGCACGCGCACCGCGCGTACCCGGCGCCGGGACGACTGGCGCCCGGGGGAGGAGAGACGGCCGAGCCGTTCGCTCAGGGCCGCGTTCGCCGTACTGCTGGCCGGTCTGACGCTGGGCGGCGTCGCCTTCGCGGCCATCGGACCCATCACGCACGACACCACCGGGCACCGGGGCGCGGCCGTGCCCCGGCCGTCCGGAAGCACCGCGGACCGGCTCCCCGGACCCGTCCCCTCGGCCGTTCCCGGCGCCTCCGCCCCGGGCACCCCGGCCCCCGGAGGCTCCGAGGGCCGTCCCCCGCGGGCCCGTGACACCGAGGCCCACTGCCGTGCGTACGCGTCGGTGCGGGGCCGGGGCAGGGCCCTGGACTCGCGCGCCTGGCAGCGGCTCGTCACGGCCGCGGGCGGAGAGGACAAGGTCGAGGCGTTCTGCGCCGCGCAACTGGCGTCGGACACGGGTCCGAAGAACACGAAGGCGCCCGGAAGGACGACGGACGCGAACAAGCCGGACAAGTCCAGGAACGGCCGCTAGCCGGACCGTCGCGGACGGGGACCGGCCCGGGCCGACGCGGCACCGGGCCTGCCCCGAGGGGCGACGGTGTGCGTGGCACAGGAGTCGGAGGGTCTGCCCGGCCGGAGCCGGCGAGGACGCGTCTCCACCGGAGTCGCGGCGGCGGGCCCTGCCAGGGGCGCGGCGGGTGCAGCGCCGGGGCAGGGGCGGCGTGTCTGCCGATGGCAACGGCCGGGGCCGCCACCCCCCACAGGAGAGGCCCCGACCGTCGCGCGGCACGGGCCGCGCGGCGACCCGTATTCTCTACAGCGCCGCGACTGCGTTTTGTGTCACACCTCGCACGGTCACCATGTCGTTGCAGGTTGTACGAACATGGACGGGGAGCTGTTTCAGGCCGTAACGTGCCTTTCGCGCCGGTGCGGAGAACGGACGACCGCAACCACGAGGGACCTGGACCACACCTGTGTGGACCGGGTACCGCGACCACGTGGGTCCAGGACCGGAGCCGTGCGGGGCCGTAGACCAGAAGCACACGGACCCGAGACCACGACCGTCCGTTCACGAGACGACGGCGAGAACCCGGTCCGCGCGAGCGGGGCCGGTTGAGGCACAGAGGGGCGCGGGGGTGCTGGGGGACGACGCGGAGCTGACCGCCGCGGTGCTTGCCGCACAGGACGGGGACGAGACCGCGTTCCGGACTGTGTACCGGGCGGTGCACCCACGCCTGCTCGGATACGTACGGACGCTGGTCGGTGAGCCGGACGCCGAGGACGTCACGTCCGAGGCATGGCTCCAGATCGCCCGTGACCTGGACCGCTTCAGCGGGGACGCCGACCGTTTCCGCGGCTGGGCCGCCCGGATCGCACGCAACCGCGCGCTGGACCACATACGGATGCGCGGCCGCCGTCCCGCGATAGGCGGCGACGAGACCGAGCTGACCGGCAAGGCCGCCGAGTCCGACACCGCGACCGAGGCGATGGAGGCGCTGTCCACCGGCAGCACGCTCTCGCTCATCGCCCAGCTTCCGCAGGACCAGGCGGAGGCCGTCGTCCTGCGGGTCGTGGTCGGCCTCGACGCCAAGTCGGCCGCCGAGACCCTCGGCAAGCGCCCGGGAGCGGTCAGGACGGCCGCGCACCGGGGTCTGAAAAGGCTCGCGGAGCTGCTCGGCACCGATCCGGAATCCGTCGGCGCGCTCGACGCCGTCCCCCCGCAACGAGGTTCGCGCACCAGCGCGGTGACGTCCGCCGGTGTGACGCATACGCGTTCGCGGGCGCAGAAGGACATGTGATGGCCGACGAGCAGTACAGGTGGCTGGACCGGGACGCCGCGGAGCGTCTGCTGAACGGGGAGCCGCTGGAAGCCGTCGACCCCGGCACGCGTGACCGGGCCAACCGCCTCATCGAAGCCCTCGGCGCTCTGTCCGCCGAACCCGAGCCGACCTGCGACGAACTCCCTGGCGAGGCGGCCGCGTTGGCCGCGTTCCGCAAGGCGCGCGCGGACGGCGACGGCGTCGTCGCGCAGCCCGTCCACCGCGGTCGCGCCCGCTCCGGCGCGCATGCCGCGGACGCCCCTCTGGTACGGATCGGCCGCCCCGCCGCGCACGGACGACGGACGCGCTGGGGACGGCCCACCCGGTTCGGGCTCGCCGCCGTGCTGGCCGTCGGGATGGTCGGCGGTGTCGCCGTCGCGGCCGGAACCGGAGTGCTGCCGACCCCGTTCACCCGTGAACACCCCGGCCCCGCCGCCTCGGCCACGGCCGTGCGGACGTCGGAGCGCTCGCTCGTCTCCGCCTCGCCCCTGCCCTCGCCCGGGATCACCGGCGGCAACGGCACCGTGGTGCCCGCGCCCGACGGCCCGTCGGGCGAACCGTCGGCGGACGCCCCCGCCTCCGCCACGCCGGGCCGCGCGAGCGGACCGCCGAGCCCCGACTCCACCGGGAACGCCGACCGTTCCCGCGACTGGTGGGCCCGGACGCGTTCGTACTGCCGCGCCGTCCTCGACGGCAAGGACCTCGAAGCGGACAGCAGGCGCGCCCTGGAGCACGTGGCGGGCGGCGGTGCCCGGGTGCGGCTCTACTGCTCGGGTGTCCTCGGCCGCGGACTGGGCGGTGGCGACGGCACGGGCGACGGCGGCGACCAGGGGACCGGACAGGGCTCGGGGGAGGGGTCCGGCCAGGGCGGTGGTGACGGCGACGGCCACCACACGGCGCCCGGCGGCAACCACCCCCGGAGCGACGGTGTCACCACCCCGTCCGTCCTGCGCCCGGTGCTGACCCCGTTCCTGCCGCTCGTACCGACCCTGGCCCGGGTGTCGAACCCGGCGCCGACCCCGTCGGCCGCCGCGCTCTCCTGAACCGCCCGGCTCCCGGCCCGGCTGCCCCCGCTCCTCGCGCGACGTGCCGTCAGTTCGTCGAAGGCCGCGCGGACGCACCGTCAGCCGCCTGACCCGCGTGCTCTGATACCGCTCTGACCTGCACTTTTGTATTTCGTTGAAATTTTTATCGGCTGGGTGTGACGTTTTCGGCCGCCGCGACGCAGTACGTGATGAGCCGACTGGTCATCGGCCGTAGCACGGAGCCGGGGTTCCCCCCGTACCCACGGCTTCGTGCAACTGGCGCGGGCGGGACACGTTCCCCCGGTCCCGCCCGCGCCCCATACGTCCTCCCCGCCGTCGCGCGGGCGTCCCTCACCAGTAGACGACGACCTTGTCGCCGGTGCGGACCTGGGCGAACAGCGCGGAGACCTTGCTCCTGTCCCGCACGTTGACGCAGCCGTGCGAGGCGCCGTAGTAGCCGCGGGCCGCGAAGTCCGAGGAATAGTGCACCGCTTGGCCGCCGCTGAAGAACATCGCGTACGGCATCGACGTGTGGTAGATCGTCGACACGTGGTAGCGCGACTTGAAGTAGATGCTGAACACGCCCTCGCGGGTCGGCGTGTACTGGGAGCCGAACCGCACGTCCATCTCCGAGACCGTCCTGCCGTCGATCATCCAGCGCAGTGTGCGGCTCGTCTTGCTGACGCACAGCACGCGGCCCGTCATGCAGCGCGGGTCGGGCCTCGCGGCCGGCTGCCCGCCGTAGGGGTACAGCTCCCAGGCCGCCGGCTCGTGCGTCATCCCCCGCAGCCGCCGCCAGGTGACGGTGTCCAGATCACCGGTGCGCGGCAGACCCCGCTTGCCCTGGAACCCCTTCACGGCCGCGACGGTCCGGGCGTCGTACGTCCCCGTCGGCGGGGTGATCAGCCAGGCGACCTGGTGCAGCCGGGCCTGCGCCCGGCGGATGTCGTCGCCCCGGTCGCCCCGGGACCAGAGAACCTCGGCGGCCTCGGCGCCACCCTTCCCCGCCCCCGCGGAGCCGGACGCGCCGCCCCCGCCCTTCGAGGGGGCGCCGGGCCGGCCGCCGCCCTTCCCGTCCGGTGCGGCGGCCCGCGCGCTGGGCCCCTTGCCCCGCGCGTCCCCGGCGTTCACCGTGCAGCCGCTCACCACGGCGAGCACCGCGAGCCCGGCCAGCGCTCTCCTCAAGCCAGTCGTACGCATCCGGACCCCTGTTCCACCCGTCCTGTCGTGCCCATCGGGCCGCCCTCCCGCCGTCGTGTCACCTGAGATGCTCCCCGCGGGTGACCGGTTGCGAACGGGGCGTCATGGTGGAAGAGAACCACGGAATCATCGGACCGTTTCACGGGAGGCACAGCCATGGCGCGCGAATCCGAGTCCGGACTGCCCATCGAGCCGGTCTACGGCCCCGAGGCCCTGGAGGGCTGGGACCCGGCCGAGAAGCTCGGCGCCCCGGGTGCCTACCCCTTCACCCGCGGGGTGTACCCGTCGATGTACACGGGCCGTCCCTGGACCATGCGGCAGTACGCGGGGTTCGGTACGGCGGTGGAGTCCAACGCCCGCTACCAGCAGCTCATCGCCAACGGCACGACGGGCCTTTCGGTCGCCTTCGACCTGCCCACCCAGATGGGCCACGACTCGGACGCCCCGCTCGCGCACGGCGAGGTCGGCAAGGTGGGCGTGGCGATCGACTCGGTCGACGACATGCGGGTCCTGTTCGGCGGGATCCCGCTGGACAAGGTCTCCACCTCCATGACCATCAACGCGCCCGCCGCGCTGCTGCTGCTGATGTACCAGCTCGTCGGTGAGGAACAGGGCGTGTCCGCGGACCAGTTGACCGGCACCGTCCAGAACGACGTCCTCAAGGAGTACATCGCCCGGGGCACGTACATCTTCCCGCCCAAGCCGTCCCTGCGGCTGATCGCGGACATCTTCAAGTACTGCGGGGCCGAGATCCCGAAGTGGAACACCATCTCGATCTCGGGCTATCACATGGCCGAGGCGGGCGCCTCTCCCGCGCAGGAGATCGCGTTCACGCTCGCCGACGGCATCGAGTACGTCCGCACGGCCGTCGCCGCCGGCATGGACGTGGACGACTTCGCCCCCCGCCTCTCCTTCTTCTTCGTCGCCCGGACGACGCTCCTGGAGGAGGTCGCCAAGTTCCGTGCCGCCAGGCGCATCTGGGCCCGGGTCATGCGGGACGAGTTCGGCGCGAGGAACCCCAAGTCGCTGATGCTGCGCTTCCACACCCAGACGGCGGGCGTCCAGCTCACCGCCCAGCAGCCGGAGGTGAACCTCGTGCGGGTCGCGGTCCAGGGGCTCGCCGCGGTCCTCGGCGGCACCCAGTCGCTGCACACCAACTCCTTCGACGAGGCCATCGCGCTGCCCACCGACAAGTCCGCCCGGCTGGCCCTGCGCACCCAGCAGGTCCTCGCCTACGAGACGGACGTGACGGCGACGGTCGACCCCTTCGCCGGCTCGTACGTCGTCGAGAGGATGACCGACGACGTCGAGGCGGCGGCCGTCGCCCTCATGACGCGGGTCGAGGATCTCGGCGGGGCCGTCGAGGCCATCGAGCAGGGCTTCCAGAAGGGCGAGATCGAGCGCTCCGCCTACCGGGTCGCCCAGGAGACCGACTCCGGCGAGCGGGTCGTGGTCGGTGTCAACCGCTTCCGGCTCGACGCGGAGGAGCCGTACGAGCCGCTGCGGGTCGACCCGGCCATCGAGGCCCAGCAGGCCGAACGCCTCGCCCGGCTCCGCGCCGAGCGGGACGGCGAAGCCGTCGACAGCGCCCTCGCCGCGATGAAGCGGGCCGCCGAGGGCACGGAGAACGTCCTCTACCCGATGAAGGAGGCCCTGCGCGCCCGCGCGACCGTCGGCGAGGTCTGCGACGCGCTGCGCGAGGTCTGGGGGACGTACGTGCCGTCGGACACCTTCTGAGCCGGACGATTCCCTCGTACGAGTGATCGGAACCCGCAGGTGAACGGCCTCCCCGACGGTGACCGAGCCGTGATGGGACACCCCGGACGCGATGCCGTGACCCCGTGCGACACTCGCTCTCATGCTTGGTGTCATCGATCTCCCCACCTATCTCGCGGGCCTCGTCCTGATCGTCCTGCTGCCGGGGCCGAACTCGCTGTACGTGCTCTCCGTCGCCGCCCGCCGAGGCGTCCGTACGGGATACACCGCCGCCGCCGGCGTGTGGTGCGGGGACACCGTGCTGATGACCCTGTCGGCGGCCGGTGTGGCGTCGCTGCTCCAGGCGAACGCCGTGCTGTTCGGCATCGTGAAGTACGCAGGCGCGGGATATCTGACCTGGCTGGCGGTCGGGATGCTGCGCGCCGCGCGGGCGATGTGGCGGGCCCGGCGGGAGCCGGTCGCCGCGAGCACGGAGACCGAGGCGGTGGCCGGGGAGCGGCCGTTCCGGCGGGCGCTGGTGATCAGCCTGTTCAACCCGAAGGCGATCCTGTTCTTCGTCGCCTTCTTCGTACAGTTCGTCGACCCCGGATACGCCTACCCGGCGCTCTCGTTCGTCGTCCTCGGCGCCTTCGCCCAGCTCGCGAGCGTCCTCTACCTGACCGCGCTGATCTTCAGCGGTACGCGCCTCGCGGAGGCATTCCGCCGCCGCAAGCGCCTCTCCGCGGGTGCCACCACGGCCGCGGGCGCCCTCTTCCTCGGCTTCGCCGTCAAGCTCACGCTCGCCAGCGCGTAGCCCTCAGCCGGCGTCGAGGCCCACCAGGGCCGCGTACTCCCGCAGGCCCTGTGCGCCGGCGCCCGCCCAGCCCACGTACCCGTCGGGGCGGACCAGGAAGACCCCGCTCCCGTACCGCTCGCACGATCCGATCCGCGCGCCGCGGACGCCGGGGAGCGCCGGCGGCTGCGGGACCGCGCCGGCGGTGATCAGCGTCCAGTGCGCTCCCCGGAGCACGTCGAAGAGGCGTCCGCCGTCCACGGCCGCGTCGGGGGCGCGGTCGCCCGCGCGCACCGCCTCGTCCCCCAGGTCCTGACGGGTCTCCACGGCCAGGGAGGAACCGCGGTAGCCGAGGCCGAGCTGACGGGTCTCCCTGCCGCGGCGGGCCTCGCCGCGGTGGATCCGGGTGGACAGGCCCAGCATCCCGGCGGCGACGGGCCGCCGCTCCTCCTCGTAGGTGTCGAGCAGGGACGCCGGAGCCCCGCCGCCCAGGACCGCGCCGAGCTTCCAGCCCAGGTTGTAGGCGTCCTGGACGCTGGTGTTGAGCCCCTGGCCGCCGGCCGGGGAGTGGATGTGTGCCGCGTCCCCCGTGAGGAACACGCGCCCGACGCGGAAGCGGTCCGCCAGCGCCGCGCGCGGCCGGAAGTCCGAGACCCAGCGCACCTCGGTGACCGCGTCGGCCGCCAGGTGCGAGCGGGCGGCGACGGTCCCGCGCACGCCGTCGGCGGAGCTGTCGAGGGTGGTTCCGGCCGGGAACCCGGCGACGACCTGGAAGTACTCCGTGCCCGCGAGCGGGCAGACGGCCATGAAGCCCTCGCCGTCCCCGCGCGGCGGGAAGAGATGCCAGTGGTCGCGGTCCAGGCCGCTGATCAGGGCGTCCCCGACCAGGATCGGGTCCGGGTCCACGACGCCCGATCCGTCGGACCCGGCACCGGTCATGCCGATGCCCACGGCCCGGCGCACGGCCGAGCGGCCACCGTCGGCGGCGACCACGTACCGCGCGCGGATCGTCCCCGTGCCCTCGCCCGAGGTGAAGCGCACGCTCACACCGTCCTCGTCCTGGTCGAGCGCGGTCACCTCGCGGCCGAAGGCGACCCGGCCGCCGAGCGCGGCCAGCCGCTCGAACAGGATCTCCTGGGTGCGCCACTGGGGCACCATCCACGGCTCGGCGAACGCGGAGCCCTCCTCGCCGTCCTCGGCCGGGTCGAACATCGACTGCTCGCCCGCCCGCTTCCCGTCCCGCCAGATCAGCCCGACCGGATAGTCGCCGCCCGCGGCGCGGATCGCGTCCAGGACGCCGAGGTCGTCGAGGACCTCCATCGTGCGCGGCTGGATCCCCTTGCCGCGCGATCCAGGGGCCAGTGACCGGCCCCGCTCCACGACGAGCGCGTCCACGCCCCGCCGTGCCAGATCGACTCCGAGGGCGAGGCCGGCCGGGCCCGCGCCGACGACGAGTACGTCCACGTCCACGTTCCTCCCGTGCTCCGGCATCCCGTCCACGCCCCTCTCCTTAACGCTGTTAAGTTCCATGCCCCGAGCATGTCCTTAACGGCGTTAAACTGTCAAGGGTGGCTACCCAGAGAACTCAGCGGTCCCCCGGGCTGGACAAGAAGCAGGTCGTCGCGACCGCGCTGCGGCTCCTCAACGAGACGGGCCTCGACGGCCTCACCCTGCGCGCCATCGCCAAGGAGCTGAACGTCCAGGCGCCGGCGCTCTACTGGCACTTCAAGAACAAGCAGGAACTGCTCGACGAGATGGCCACGGAGATGTACCGGCGCATGGCCGACACCCCCGTGGCCGCTGAGGGCGACGGCTGGCGCGAGCGGCTGCTCGCCGCCAACCGCGGACTGCGCGCCGCCCTGCTGAGCTACCGCGACGGCGCCAAGGTCTTCAGCGGTTCACGCTTCACCGGCACCCTGCACGCCGTCGAGATGGAGCGGACGCTGACGGTCTTCACCCGGGCGGGGTTCACGCTGGCCCAGGCGGTCCGCGCGACCTCGACGGCGTACTTCTACACGCTCGGCTTCGTCACCGAGGAGCAGGGCGTCCAGCCGCTGCCGGGCGAGCGCCGCGAGGGGTACGACGTGGACGAACGCGCCCGCCGCATGGCCGACTTCCCGCTGACGGCCGCGGCGGGCGCGGAGATCTTCGACGACTACGAGCGGCACTTCGAGGAGGGGCTCGCCCTGATCGTCGCCGGCGTCGAGGCGCGCCACGGCGTCGGCTGAGCGGGCCGGAAGCCCGTTCCCCGGGCGGCTACCGGCGCGGCTTCGACAGCGCTGTACGCAGCTTCGGGGTGAGCCGGTTCTCGACGAGGCGGTTGAGCAGCCAGGCGAGCAGCAGCATCGTGGCGACGGTGGCCGGGAAGGTGCCGTAGGACGGGATGTGCAGGGTCCGGTGGTAGGCCTTGATGACGACCCAGCCCAGGTGTTCGTGGACCAGGTAGAACGGGTACGTCAGCGCGCCCGCGACCGTCAGCCAGCGCCAGTTCGCCCAGCGCAGCCAGCCGAGCGCGATCGCGGCGACGGCCACGTAGCCGAAGGTGACGACGAGGATGATGGCGGTGGCCGAACGGTTGGAGAAGAACTCCGGGTTCGGGGCGTGCCACAGGCGCTGGACGGCGTAGTGCTGGCCGATCAGCCAGCTCACGCCGACGATGCCCCAGGCGTACGCGTCACGGCGGTCGCGGTGGACGAGGTAGAGACCGACGCCGCCGATGAAGAACGGCGCGTACTCGGGCATCAGGACCAGGGTGAGCAGGGGCTCGTGGACGCCCTGCGCGACGGCCGCGGCCAGCGTCCAGCCGGCGCAGAACAGGATCACGCGCTGCCGGTTCGCCCCCGGCAGCACGATGCACAGCGCGAACAGGGCGTAGAAGCGGATCTCGGCCCACAGGGTCCAGCACACGCCCAGTACCCGGTCGACGCCCAGCGGCTGCTGGAGCATCGTGAGGTTGACCAGGGCGTCGCTCGGCGAGACCGCCTTGTACGCGACGACGGGCAGGGCGAACACGGCGGTCACGATGACGATGGCGGCCCAGTACGCGGGCAGCAGCCGTGAGGCGCGGGAGGCGAAGAAGGAGCGCAGCGGCCGGCCCCAGCCGCTCATGCTGATGACGAAGCCGCTGATCACGAAGAAGATCTGCACGCCCAGGCAGCCGTAGGCGAACAGGTGGTGCAGGGTGGGGAACTGATGTCTCGGGGAGCTGCCCCAGGCCTGGACGACCTCGCCGTCCCGGCCGCCGTAGTGGTATCCGGCCACCATCAGGGCCGCGACGAGCCGCAGTCCGTCGAGGGCGCGCAGCCGGTTCTCCCGGCGCACCACGGGCTTGGGGGCGGCGGACGTCTCGGCGGGTGGCAGGACGGTACGGACCACGGTGCCGGTCGACGTCCCGCGGGCCTCCTCGGGCGTGTCGATCACAAGGTTCCCCTCGATGGGACTCAGCTGGCCCACAGCACGTTAGTCCGATAGTCGGGGATGCTTACGGCCTGGCGGGGCCGGTTCCGCGTCCCGCCCACGGGAGTTCATCTGTGTGACGCTCCCGCGTTGACGACTCTTCCGAAGAGTGACAAATCGGACGCGGGAGCCGGTGGCGTGAAAGGGGCGGGGCCGGGTCGTGTCCGACCCGGCCCCGCCCCTGGTGTCCCGCGCGGGAAGCGCCCGCCGCCTCAGCGGCCCACCGCCCGCTTCAGCGAGCGCGCCCTGCGGGCGACCCGTCGCACGGTCGCGTTGCGCGGGATGAAGGCGAGCTGGGCCGGGACCGCCCCGGGCAGGGCCAGCGAGGTCAGACGCTTGCGCTTGAAGTAGCGCCAGGTGTCCTGGGTCAGCTGGTTCGTCAGATAGCTCTCGGCCGCCGGACGCAGGTCCGGGCAGATCTTCGGCTGCATCGCGTAGCCGACGGCTCTCAGGAGTCTCGTCAGGTCCGCCACGTCCATGCCGGGCCGCTGCGCGGTGACCGCGGCGCCGTCCGCCAGGTCGGGCACCAGCGCGTCGACGATGGTCACCGGGACGCGGTTGCTGTTCTCGTACGGGGTGAGACGGTCGAGCAGCGAGCCGGTGCCGACGCGGGCGACCGGCAGGCCGTACAGCGCCGACGCCGTGAACAGCGCCGTGGAGAAGCAGCCGACGACCAGAGCGGGACGCATCCGCTGGTAGAGCACCTCGGCCAGGACCGGGGTGTCGAGGACGGTGAGGTCCGCGCCGAGCTTCTCGGCCTCCTTCTCCAGCATCCGCGACCAGCGCGCCGGGGCCGAGGGGTGCGGCTTGAACACCACCCGGGTGTGCCCGAGCGCCAGGGCGCCCTTCAGCATCCGTACGTGGAGCTGCTCCTCCTCCTCGGCGGTGAGGATCTCCAGCGCCGAGAGGTACTGGCCGAGCAGCAGCGCGGGCTCCTCCACCGACGGCAGCTCGTCACCGGTGTCGACGAGTTCCGCGAGCACCTTCACGAACGCGTCCGTGGGCACGATCTCCGGCTCGACGCCGAACTCGGTGAGCAGCAGCGGCTTCAGACCGGGGACCAGGTCCAGATGGAGCAGCCGGGTCACCCGCGTGCCGACCAGCGGGTCGATCTTGTTGCGGGTGGGGCCGTAGCTCATCAGGCCGTCGGCGTACACCGTGACGGGCGCGCCCATGAAGATCTGGGAGACGCCGAGCGCCGGGTTGACCTGGATCGACTCCACGGCCAGTTCGACGTCGTCGTCGCCGAGGTTCCAGGCGAGCCGCAGATGCCGCTCCCACAGCGGGACGTCGTCGGGCCGCGGGGCCCAGCCGCCCGGGTGGAACGGGGAGATGGTCTCGTTCCACGAGATGACGTCGTCGAAGCGGCCGCGCAGCCGCTCGAAGCCGGGCATCTCGTCCACGCCGGGCGTCGTCTCGGGCGTCGCCGCGTTGTTGGAGACGAGCAGGATGCGCCGGTCCGCGGGCCCGAAGCTGTCGGTGTCGAGGGCCGCGGCGAGCGTGGCCGTCCCGTACAGCGTCGACGCCATGAAGATCTGGGTGGTCACGCGGCCACCCCCGCGGCGGGCGCGGGCCGTCGGCGCAGCCGGCGCAGCCGGGTGGCGCGCTGGACGTCCATCGAGTCGAGGGCCTCGTCGAGCACGCCCTGGGGCATGCGGCGCAGTGCGACGGCACTCATGGACTTCAGTTTCCGTGCCACTGCCGGCTCGAACCTTTCGATGGATCCCAGGTGATGGGAAATAATCGCGCAATACGTGCGCACGGCTTTGGGAAGGAGTTTCTCCGCGTCCCGGTCCTCGGCGGTTTCCGCCACGACCTGGTCGAACGCGCGAATGAAATCGAGTTGGCGCACGTCCCCGATCTGGGTGAGGGAGGAGGCGACACCACGCCGGTAGTACACGCCGAGCAGGCCCACCGTGGCGAACGATTCCGCCTCCCGGTGCAGCTTCCAGATCCACGGCCGGTCCTCGGCCGTGCGCAGCCCGTCGGTGAAGTGGAGCAGCCCCCGGTCGACCAGCCGGCGGTGGTAGATGCCCGCCCAGGCGTACGCGTAGTCGACGGAGGTGGAGCGGTCGGAGGGAAGGATGGCGTCGCGGGGACTCAGCACGACTCCGCGCCGGCCGTGCGGAACCCGGTGGATGGTCCGGGCCCGCGCGGTGCACTGGACATGGTCCGTGCGCACGAAGTCGCAGCCCAGGTCCTCGATGGAGGAGACGAGTTGTTCGTAGTAACCGGGGGCGAGCCAGTCGTCCCCGTCGAGGAACGTGAGGTACTCGCCACGCGCCGCGTCGATTCCGGTGTTGCGGGCGGTGGCCAGTCCTCCGTTCTTCTCGTGTCTGACATACACCGCACCCGGGAGCTCGCGCTCCGCGCGCGCGAGGATGTCCGGTGTCTCGTCGCGAGAGCAGTCGTCGACGAGAATGAATTCGAAATCCTGCCGTGCGTTCGCACGCAGGCTCTTCAGGGTGTCGGGCGCATATTGCTGCACGTTGTAGAACGGCACGATGACGGAGAGCTTGACCACGCCTGTGACGTTAGGGGCCGGCCCGGCATTCGTCTTTACCGTTGGTGAGATGCAAGGTGAACGACGCGTGGCGGTACCGTGAACCGCGCCGCTTTCTCAGCCGATCCCGGGCTGATTCCCCATTCGTCGACGCGCTGTTAACCGTTTGTTGTATTCGGGTTGGGCCGCTCCTCGAAATGGCTTCCTAGCGTCTAGGGCGTGCCAGCAAGTACCAAGAAGTCGCTGCGGGTTGCCGTCCTCGCGGATTCCGACACCAGGTGGAAATGGGGCTCGCTCACCGCGAACCGCATTTCCCCGGTTGAATCGGACATCCGCCTCGACGGATTCCTCCTGCGCGGCCGAGCCACCCCGACCCCCCGCCAGCTCGAAGAGGTCGGCGTCCGCGCGGACTCCCTCCGCGAGGTCACCGCCGTCGAGTTCCTGCGCGAGATGGGCCGGGAGGACCGCGTCTACGACGTGGTCGTCCTCGCCCTGGTCGGCGGTGCCGTCCAGGCGGTCCTGCACGGTCTCTCCCGTGCCTGGGCCGGACGGGCGAAGCGTCCCCTGGTCGTCACCGGCTACGTCGGCGTCGTCTACGAGAAGCTCGCCGACGGACTGCTCCTGCGGCACGGCGCGGACCTCGTCCTCGCCAACTCCCGCCAGGACGCGGACCGTTTCCGGGACGTGTACGAAGGGGTCGGCGCGGACGCCGGACCGGTGACCGAGGTCGCCCTGCCCTTCCTCGGCGGGAACGCCTACGCGGAGCACGACCCGTCCGCGGAGCAGGGGAGCAGGCCGTACACGGTCGTCTTCGCCGCCCAGCCCTCCGTACCCGAGAACCGCAGGGACCGTACGTACCTGCTGGACCGGCTCATCGGCCACGCGCGGCTGCACCCGGACCGCGAGGTCCTGCTCAAGCTGCGCTCCAAGCCGGGTGAACACACCACCCACATCGAGGAGCTGCCGTACCAGAAGCTGGTGCAGAAGGCGGACCCGCCGGCCAACTTCCGCCTGGTGTACGGGCACATGGGTGAGGTCCTGGACCGCACCGACCTGCTCGTCACCATCAGCTCCACCGCCGCCCTGGAGTCCCTGCACCGCCGTATCCCCACCGTCGTCCTGACCGACCTCGGGGTGCGCGAGGCGCTCGGCAACCACCACTTCGTGGGATCCGGCTGCCTCGCCTCCTGGGACCAGCTCGACGCGGGACACCGGCCGGAGCCCGACCCCCGGTGGGTGGCCCGGCAGGGCGTCGCGGCCGAGGGAGGCGCGTACGAGACCGCCTTCGACGCCGCGAGGGAGCGCATCACCGGACTGCTCGCCGCCGCTGAACTGCCGCCCCTCGCCCCCTACTACACCCCCGTCACCGCGCCCGGCTATCTGCCCGGCATCCTCGCCCGCCACCACCTCGGACCCGACGGCAGCCCGCTGCCCGGTGCCCCGGCGGCGGACCGGGAACCCAGCCCCGTACGGCAGTTCGTGCGCAAGGCCGCCCGCGGCGCCTACCGCCACGGCGTCCAGCGCGTGGCACCGGTGATCCGGCGGATGGGCGAACTGTGAGCGCCCCGGCAACGGGCCGACCGCGGCCCACCGCCCCCCACGCCTTCCTCGCCTCCCTCGTCAAGGAGAACAGCGCATGACCAACTCGGAAGCGGGCCAGGCCGCGCCGGTGCGCCGCGTACTCGCGGTGATCCCCGCGCGCGGCGGCTCCAAGGGCGTGCCCGCCAAGAACCTCCTGCCCGTCGGCGGTGTGCCGCTGGTGGCCCGCGCGGTGCGCGAGTGCCGCGCCGCCCGTCTGGTGACGGACGTCGTCGTCTCCACCGACGACCAGGCCATCGCCGCGGCGGCCCGCCAGGCCGGCGCCGAGGTCGTGCTGCGCCCCGCCGCCATCGCCGGCGACACCGCCACCTCCGAGGCCGCCGTCCTGCACGCCATGGACACCCACGAGGCGCTGCACGGCTCCCCGGTCGACGTGGTGCTGCTCGTCCAGTGCACGAGCCCGTTCATCATCCGCGAGGACGTGGACGGCGTCGTCGACGCGATCGTCGCCAACGGCGCGGACACGGCGCTGACCGTGGCCCCCTTCCACGGCTTCGTGTGGCGCGACGGCGACGACGAGCCCACCGCGGCGGTGGCCGCCGGGACCGCCGGCGCGACCGTCGACGGCCGCACCGGCGTCCTGGTCGCCGACACCGCCGCCGCCGGGACCGCCGGCGCGACCGTCGACGGCCGCACCGGCGTCCTGGTCGCCGACACCGCCACCACCGGCGGCTACGGCGTCAACCACGACAAGTCCTTCCGCCCGCGCCGCCAGGACCGCCCCCAGGACCTGCTGGAGACCGGAGCCGTCTACGCCATGGAGGCCGCCGGCTTCCGCGAGGCCAAGCACCGCTTCTTCGGCCGCACCGAACTCGTGCGCACCGACCCGGCCCGCGTGCTGGAGATCGACGACCCGCACGACCTCGCCCGCGCCCGGGCCCTCGCGCCGCTCTTCGACGCGAACAGGCCCGGCTCCCTCCCGACCGCCGAAGACATCGACGCGGTCGTCCTCGACTTCGACGGCACCCAGACCGACGACAGGGTGCTGATCGACTCCGACGGACGGGAGTTCGTCTCCGTGCACCGCGGGGACGGCCTCGGTATCGCCGCCCTCCGCAGGAGCGGACTGACGATGCTGATCCTGTCCACGGAACAGAACCCGGTCGTCGCCGCCCGGGCCCGGAAGCTCAAGATCCCGGTCCTGCACGGCATCGACCGGAAAGACCTCGCACTGAAGCAGTGGTGCGAGGAACAGGGCATCGCGCCCGAGCGCGTGCTCTACGTCGGCAACGACGTCAACGACCTCCCCTGCTTCGCCCTCGTGGGCTGGCCGGTGGCGGTCGCGAGCGCCCACGACGTCGTGCGCGGCGCCGCACGCGCGGTCACCACCGTCCCCGGTGGCGACGGCGCGATCCGAGAGATCGCCAGCTGGATCCTCGGCCCTTCTCTCGACTCCCTCGACAAGTAAGGAACTTCTCCACCATGAGCACCAACTCCCGTCTGCGCCAGTTCGGTTCGAAGACCGCCGGCCCCGGCCACCCCGTCTACGTCGTCGGCGAGATCGGCATCAACCACAACGGTGAGCTGGAGAACGCCTTCAAGCTCATCGACGCCGCCGCCGAGGCCGGCTGCGACGCCGTCAAGTTCCAGAAGCGCACCCCGGAGATCTGCACCCCGCGCGACCAGTGGGACATCGAGCGCGACACCCCCTGGGGCCGCATGACCTACATCGACTACCGCCACCGCGTGGAGTTCGGTGAGGACGAGTACCGCCAGATCGACGAGTACGCCAAGAGCAAGAACATCGACTGGTTCGCCTCCCCGTGGGACACCGAGGCCGTCGCCTTCCTGGAGAAGTTCGACGTCCCCGCCCACAAGGTGGCCTCCGCCTCGCTCACCGACGACGAGCTGCTGCGCGCCCTGCGCGCCACCGGCCGCACGGTCATCCTCTCCACCGGCATGTCGACGCCGAAGCAGATCCGTCACGCGGTCGAGGTCCTCGGCAGCGACAACATCCTGATGTGCCACGCCACGTCGACCTACCCGGCGCAGGCCGAGGAGCTCAACCTCCGCGTCATCAACACCCTCCAGGCCGAGTACCCGAACGTCCCGATCGGCTACTCCGGCCACGAGACCGGCCTTCAGACCACGCTCGCCGCGGTCGCCCTCGGCGCCACCTTCGTCGAGCGCCACATCACCCTCGACCGCGCGATGTGGGGCTCCGACCAGGCCGCCTCCGTCGAGCCGCAGGGCCTGACCCGCCTCGTCCGCGACATCCGCACCATCGAGGCCTCCCTCGGTGACGGCGTCAAGAAGGTCTACGAGTCCGAGCTCGGCCCGATGAAGAAGCTGCGCCGCGTCACGGGCGTCATCGCCGAGGCCGAGATCGCCGCGGCCGCGGGCGAGCCCGTCTCGGTCTGAACACCCTGAATTCCTTACGACGGGACGGTCGTACGTCGATGAGACCCCGCGCCGGTTCAGCCGGCTCCACCACTCTCGCCTTCGTCGAGAGCCCGGTACAGCTCCTGAACGTGCTGGAGTGGGCGCACATACACGCCCACGACGGCACGGCGCCCGACGCGGGGCTCACCCTCGTCGTCCTGTCCCCCAACGACCCGATGACCCGCGGCCAGCTCCGCCGGATGGCGGAACTGGCCCGCGACGAGGGCCACGCGGTCCGCTGGGAGGAGGCGCGCGGTGGCACCACGGCCCCCTTCCACACCATCGGGGGACTGGCTCCGCTGCTGCGCCGGGCCCGGCGGATCGTCATGGGGGACCCGTTCTCCCGCTATGTGCAGCTGCTGCTGACCATCACCAGGGCACGCGACCTGGTCGTGGTCGACGACGGAACGGCGACGATGGAGTTCGTCGCCCAGCTCGCCCGCGGTGAACGCCTGGTGCGCTGGCACCGGCGCGGTGGCCGCCCCGGCCCCCGGGACGTGCTCTTCGCTCCCGTGTCCGCCTCGGCCCGCCGCCGGCTGACGCCCAGTGACCGCCGCAGCGTCGAGGTCTTCTCCTCCATGCCGATCGAATCGGCACCGGACGGTGTCACCGTCACCGCCAACGACTTCTCCTGGACCCGGGACCGGTTCGGCCCGCCGCGCATCACCAAGAGCGCGGACATGGTCGGCACCTCGCTCGTCGAGACGGGCGTGGTCGACCCCGACCGCTACCTGGACGCGGTCCGCGCGCTCGCCAAGGCGCACGGAGCGACTCGCTACTTCGCGCACCGCCGCGAGAGCGTCGACAAACTGCACCGGCTGGCCGCCGAGACGGGCCTGGAGATCGTCCGTCCCGACCTGCCGCTCGAACTGATCGCCCGGCGCGGCCCGATCGGCCGGACGATCCTGAGCTTCCCCTCGACGGTCGTCCACACGCTGCCGCTGGCCCTGGCCGGCACCGAGGTGCGCGTCGCCGTCTGCGACATCGACCCCGCCTGGCTGACGGAGAACGCCTCACCGAGGGCCCAGGGCTTCCTGTCCGGCGTCACCGGGACCGCCCGGGACGTGCACCGTCTCTCGGCGGTGTCCACCATCTAGTTCGAGCCACAGGCAACTTCAGGCGTTCAGAGCCCGGCGTACCGCGCCGGGCTCTTCCGTTGGTCCATACCGCGATCTACGCGGATCATCAGGACCGCGCTCCGCCCGTCCTCCACGACGAACGCACCGAACAGTCGTGTGGTGTTCACCAGTCCTCCACAACACGCGCGTTGGGGCGACACGATCCGGCCATTGAATCGCAGCGCGCGGTACCGGCCGTCGGTCGCGCGGGGATTCCGTTTCCGGAATTGGGGGCAGCGCGTGGCGTCCGTGTCAGAGGAGTCCGACAGACCGGAGGCGGAGAGACCCGGGGCGGAGACGTCCGGGACCGCGAGACCGGCCCCCGGCAGTCCCGCGCCCGGCGGTTCCGCGCCCGGCGGTTCCGCGCCCGGCGACCGGGAGTCCGGCCGCCTCGGCTCCGACCGGCCCGAGTCCGGCGGACAGGAGCCCGGCGGCTCCGAGCCCGGCGGGGCGGACGCGGCGGGGCGGGGGAGCGGCACCGTCGTTCCCGGCCGGCCGGAGGCCCGGGCGCTCGTCGCCCGGCGGATCAACCCCGCCCGCGGTCTCGGCGACCGTGTCTTCCGGCTCCAGCTCACCGCCACCGGCGTCGCCGTCCTCGCCGGCATGGCGGGAGTCGGACTCTTCCTCCTCCTGCGGGCCGGCCAGGCCCTGCGCACCCGGGGCCTCTCCTTCCTGACCACCGCCGCATGGCAGCCGGACGTCCACAACTTCGGCATCGCGGCCGTCCTCACCGGCACGGTCCTGATCGCCTGCGTCGCGGTCGTGATCTCCGTACCGCTGGCCGTCGGGACCGCCCTGTTCATCTCCGACGTCGCCCCGCGCGGACTGCGCCGCACCCTGGTGACCATGGTCGACCTGATGGCGGCCGTCCCCTCGGTGGTCTACGGACTGTGGGGGCTTTTCTTCCTCCAGCAGCACGTGATCGGCCTGTCGCGCTGGCTGTCCGAATGGCTGGGCTGGATACCCCTGTTCACGGTGGACGGCACCCAGCCGGGCGAACCGCTCGCCTCCGAGAGCGTGTTCACCGCCTCCACCTTCGTCGCCGGAATCGTCGTCGCCCTGATGGTCGCGCCGATCCAGTGCTCGGTGATGCGCGAGGTCTTCTCCCAGGCCCCGGCCGGCGAACGCGAGGGCGCCTACGCGCTCGGCGCCACCCGCTGGGGCATGATCCGCTCGGTCGTCCTGCCGTACGGCAAGGGCGGGATCATCGGCGGCACCATGCTCGGGCTCGGCCGCGCGCTCGGCGAGACCATCGCGGTCTACCTGATCATCTCGCCGGTCTTCGTGATCCAGCCGCACATCCTCCAGACCGGCTCCAACTCGGTGTCCTCGCTGATCGCCCTGCACTACGGCGACGCCTCCGAGTTCGGCATGTCGGCGCTGATGGCCGCGGGCCTGGCGCTGTTCCTGCTCACCCTGGCGGTCAACTTCACCGCCTCCTCCGTGGTGGCCCGCAGCCGTTCCGGCGCGCAGAGCGAGGCATGAGATGACCGTCGTCCAAGAGACGTCCCTGTCCGCCGTACGGGACGCGGCACCCGCGCCCGCGGACACCGCCGTGGAGCACGCCCCGCCGCCACCGCGCCCGCGCCGCATCGGCGGGGTCACCCGCAACGGGGTGCTGTCCCTGTGCGGCGCCGCCGCCTCCGCGCTGTGCGTCACCGTCCTGCTCTTCGGCCAACTCGCCCCGTTCTCGGGCGCGCTGGGCTTCACCGTCACCGCGTATCTCGTGTTCCTCGCGGTCTACGCGGTGCTGACCGGGCTCGACGAGGACGGCCAGGCCGTACGGGACCGGGTCATGACCGTGGTGCTGTGGACGGCGGCCACGCTGCTGTTCTCCGGGCTCGTCATGGTCGTCGGCTTCACCGGCTGGCGCGGCCGCGAGGCACTGCCGCACGCCAACTTCTTCACCCAGGACATGCAGGCCGCGGGCCCCCTCGACCCGCTCACCCACGGCGGCATCGCCCACGCGATGCTCGGCACCCTCACGATGATCACCATCGCGCTCGCGATCACCGTGCCCCTGGGTCTCGCCTGCGCCGTCTACCTGAACCAGATCCCGGGCCGGTTCTCCCGGTTCGTCCGCACCATCGTCGAGGCGATGACCGCGCTGCCCTCGATCGTCGCCGGCCTGATGGTGTACGCCACCTGGATCCTCGGCCTCGGCATGCAGAAGTCGGGCCTCGCGGCCGGCTTCGCGATCAGCGTCATGATGCTGCCGATCGTGATCCGCGCCTCCGACGTGGTGCTGCGCCTGGTGCCCGGCAACCTCACCGAGGCGGCGGAGGCGCTCGGCGCCCCGCGCTGGCGCACGGTGTGGCACGTCGTGCTGCCCACCGCCCGCTCCGGCCTCGCCACCGCCGTCATCCTGGGCACCGCCCGCGGGATCGGCGAGACCTCGCCCGTCCTGCTCACCGCGGGCTTCACGGCCGCGCTCAACACGGACGCGACCAGCGGGCCGATGGTCTCGCTGCCGCTCGCGGTCTTCAACTTCGTCAAGTCGCCCGAGCCCACGATGATCGCCCGCGGCTTCGGCGCCGCCGCCGTCCTGATGGCCCTCGTCCTGGTGCTGTTCGTGATCGCCCGCGTCATCGGCGGGCGCGGCCCCGGTCACCAGACCAGGCGCCAGGCCCGCCGCACCGCCCGCGCCTCCCGGGCCGACGTGCAGCGCTTCGAGGACCTGCGCGCGCCGGGCCTGTCCCTGTTCGACACCCCCGGGGAAAACCCCGCGGGCACCGCCCCGTCCGCCCCCGCCACCGGAGAGACCGACTGATGCGCAGCCACCTCCACACCGCCCTCGGGCGCCTGCGGGCGCTCGGGACGCTCGGCGCGCTGCTCGGCGTGATCGCCGGGCTGCTGGCCGGTCCGCTGGCGGCCCCCGCCGCGGCAGAGAGCTACACGCCGATATCCGGCGCCGGTTCCACCTGGGCCGAGAACGCCGTCGACGAATGGCGGCGCGCCGTCAACCAGTACGGCATGCGGATCAGCTACGCCGGCACCGGATCGTCCGACGGCCGCCGCCAGTTCCTCAGCGGAACCGTCGACTTCGCCGTCTCGGACATCCCGTTCCAGACGCACCCGACCGACGGCTCGGCCGCCGAGCGGCCCGCGTCCGGGTCGTACGCCTACATGCCGATCGTGGCCGGCGGCACCGTCTTCATGTACCACCTGACCGTCAACGGCAAGCGGCTCACCAACCTGCGCCTGTCGGGCGACGTGGTCACCAAGATCTTCACCGGTGCCGTCAAGACCTGGGACGACCCGGTCATCAAGGCCGACAACCCGGGCGTCCAGCTTCCGCACCGCACGATCGTCCCCGTCGTACGCTCCGACGGCTCGGGCTCCACGGCCCAGTTCACGATGTGGATGGCCAACCAGCACAAGTCGCTGTGGCAGGCCTACTGCGCCAGGGTCGGCCGCTCCGGGGCCTGCGGGCAGACCTCGTACTACCCGACCGTCTCCGGCATGATCGCCCAGTCCGGCGACCTCGGCGTCGCGGGGTACGTCGCCCAGAACTACGGCGAGGGCGCGATCGGGTACGTCAACTACTCGTACGCCCTGAACGCGCACTATCCGGTCGCCAAGGTCCTCAACCACGCGGGCTACTACACCGAGCCGACCCCGCAGAACGTCGCGGTCTCGCTGCTCAAGGCGCAGATCAACAACGACCGGAACTCCGCCGACTACCTCACGCAGAAGCTCGACGGCGTCTACAACGACTCCGACAAGCGCAACTACCCGCTGTCCAGCTACTCGTACATGATCCTGCCCCTGAAGGTGCAGGGCACCTTCACCAAGGCCAAGGGCAAGACGCTCGGCGCGTTCTCGTACTACTTCATGTGCCAGGGCCAGCAACAGGCGCCCTCGCTCGGCTACTCGCCGCTGCCGATCAACCTGGTGAAGGCGGGCTTCGACCAGATCCGCCGCATCCCGGGCGTCCAGGCCCAGAGCATCAACATCAGGGGCTGCAACAACCCGACCTTCTCCAGCGACGGGCACAACAAGCTCGCCGAGACCGCCCCCTACCCGGCCGCCTGCGACAAGAAGGGCGCCCCGCCCTGCACCACAGGCAGCGGCGGCGCCAAGGCGGGCGGAAGCTCGGGCGGTTCGGGCTCCACGGGCGGCAGCGGCGGCTCCGCCTCGGGCGGCAGCACCGGCGGCGGCTCCGACGGCGGTACCTCCGGCGGGAGTTCGGGCAGCGGCGGCACCGCCGCGGGAGGCGGGACCGGCGGCAGCTCCGCACCCGTCGTCGACCCGGACACCGGCCAGACGCTCTCGCCCGGCTCGGGCGGCGGCTCGGGAACGGGTGCCTCCGGCGGCAGCGGCGGCGGCAACGGGGGAAGCGGAGCGGCGGCCGACACCATCGCGCTCGCCCAGCCGGTCGCCGTGTCCGGCAGCCAGGGCTGGACCACCACCCAGACGCTCATGCTGATCGCCGCCTTCCTGGTGCTCGGCCTGGTCCTGCTGCCCTCCGTGGTCTCCCGGGTGATCACAGGACGCGGCGCGGGCAAGGACACCGGAGAGGGGCAGCGCCGATGAACCCCCGCAGCACGGGAACGGGCACCGCGAGACCGCGCACCGCGGGATCCCGCGTCGCCGGCGTACGGCGGCTGCTCCTGCGTCTGGTCGCCGGAACCGCCGTCGGCGCCCTCGCCGGACTCGGCGTGGCCCAGGCGGCCGCCCCGGCCGCCGCGACCGGCACCGCGGCCGCCGGCTCCTCGGCCGTCACCGTCTCCGGACGCGGCGAGTTCAAGGACATGCGGTTCACCGTCGACCGGACGGCCCACCTGACCAGCCAGGCCGTCACGGTCTCCTGGTCGGGCGGCACCCCGACCACCTTCGCCGGCACGGCGTTCAACACGGACTTCGTGCAGATCATGCAGTGCTGGGGCGACGACGACGGCACCGTCCCCGCCAACCCGGGCCCCGCGCGCACCCAGTGCCAGTACGGGGCCTCCCCGACCACCGACCGGGGCAGCTGGCCCGGCAACGACTACGACGACACCCGCAAGGTGTTCTACAACGCCGACCCCACCAACTACGGCCAGGACAACCGGTACGGCGCGGCCAACCCCAACGCCCCCGGCGAGGTGCCCTTCAAGTCCGTCGACGGCACCGTCATCACCTCGGGCACCCAGAACAACGCCTTCTTCAACCGCAACACCACCAACGAGGTCGACTTCGCCCGCACCGGCGCCGACGGCACCGGCAAGGAGTACTTCGAGGTCCAGACCGCCAACGAGGCCCCGCACCTGGGCTGCGGAGTGCCGGTCACCGTCAACGGGGGGACCAGGCCCCGCTCGTGCTGGCTGGTCATCGTCCCGCAGGGCCATCTCGACCTGGACGGGAACCCGTACGCCGACCACAGCCAGGTCAACGCCGGATCCCCCGTCTCCTCCACGAACTGGAAGAACCGGGTCGCGATCCCGCTCGGCTTCAACTCGGTCGGCACCAACTGCGCGCTCGGCGCCAAGGAGCGCGCCACCACCGGCAGCGAGCTCGCCGCCGACGCCATGACCAGCTGGCAGGCGGCCCTGTGCCCGACCGGCACGGTCTACGGCTACACCGAGCTCGGCGAACCCGACACCCGCGCCCGGCTCATCAACGACGGTTCCTCCGGGCTCGCGTTCACCACCCGCGCCCTCGGCGCCGACGCGGGCACCACGGCACCCTCCGACCCGACGGTGTACGCGCCCGTGGCACTCTCCGGAACCGTCATCGGCTTCACCGTCGAACGCAGACCCAAGGCGGGAGCGCCGGACTCCGTCCGCCGACTCGCGGGCACCAAGGTCGAGTCCGTCGACCTCACCCCGCGCCTGGTCGCCAAACTGCTCACCGAGTCCTATCGCAACTCGCCCTGGGGAGCCGTCCTCGGCGACTCGGCCGCCACCGGCTACGACTGGGCGAAGAACAATCCGGCCGGCCTGGCGAGCGACCCCGAATTCATCTCCCTGAACCCCGAGTTCGCGGACCTCTCGGTCTCCGAGACCCCGTCCACCGACACCGACCTGATCACCTCGCTCGGGCACAGCGACTCCGCCCGCGCCCTGTGGCAGTGGATCCTCGCCGACAAGGACGCCCGCGGCTTCCTCGCCGGTGACGTCGACGACTGGGGCGCCAAGGTCAACCCGTACTACAGCACCACCGCGTCCCGTAACCCGACCGGTGTCGCCTTCGACCCCGCGCACTCCGACGACTATCCCAAGAGCGACCCCTGGTGCACGATCCCGCCGGGCACCGACGCCACCGTCAAGCAGTGCATGACCGACTTCCATCCCTACGTCGAGGACATGCACTCCGGCGCCCTGCACACCCGGCGTGCCGACACGCTCTGGAAGTCCAGCTGGGACGCGCTCGCCAACCCGCCGGCCTTCAAGAGCCCCGGCCCCCAGACGGTCGGCTCCCGGTTCGTGATCACCGTCACCGACGCGGCCTCCGCCGCGCGCTACGGCCTTCAGACCGCCCGCCTGCGCAACACCGCGGGCACGTTCGTCGGCCCCGCCGCTGGCTCCCTGACCGCGGCGGCCTCCGGCGCCACCGGCACCGGAGCCCCCGAGATCACCCCGGCCACGGCCGACGCGGAAGGCGCCTACCCGCTCGCCCAGCTGGTGTACGCCGCCGTCCGTCCGGGCCAGATCGACAAGACGGCCCGCAAGGACTACGCGACCCTGCTGCGGTACGCCGCCGGTGACGGCCAGACCAGCGGCGCCGACCCGGGCCTGCTCCCGGCCGGTTACGCCCCGCTCCCCGCGGCCCTGCGCACCAAGGCGACCACCGCCGCCGACGCCCTCGTCCACTACACGGGACCCGGCCCCACGCCCACCGGCGGCTCGGGTTCCGCCGGCGGATCGTCGGGCGGCGGCTCCACGGGCGGAGGCTCCGACAGCTCCGGCGGAGGATCGGGCGGCGGCGGCACTGGCGGTTCGACGGGCGGCGGCGACGGCGGCTCCACGGGCGCCGGCAGCGGCGGTGGCGGTGCCACTCCCGGTGCCACCGCGAGCGCGAAGCCGAGCGCCGCACCCTCCTACGACGGCGGCCAGGCCCTTCAGACCACCGCGCTGGGCACCACGCCCGACGATCCGTCCAACTCCCTGCGGTACGCCGTCCCGGTCGGAGCCGCGCTCGGCGCGTTCGCCGGCATCGGGGCGCCGTTCGCCGGCGGCGGCAGGCTCCGGTTTCCGCTGCGCGTCCCGCTGCCCGGCGGCCGGGCGGTGACCGTGCCCGCCCTCACCCTGCCCGAGTGGCTGCGCAGGCGGCTGCCCTCCGGCCGGAACTGAACCGACCGGAGCGCGGGCCCGCCGGGCCCCGCTCCCCACAGACGGCCGCCCGCCCCGAAAGGCAGTCGGGGCGGACGGCCCGTACCACCCTGCCAGATCCACCCGACGTCATCTCGCACACCCTCTGGAGACTCTCAATGCGCACGACGCGCCTTTCGGCGGCCATGGTCGCCGCCGCCGTGGTGTCCGGCACGCTGGCTCTGGCGAGCCCGGCGTCCGCCGACCCCACCCCCGCCGGCACGTTCCGCAAGCTGGTCGGCGTGGGTTCGGACACCACCCAGGACGTGCTCAACGCCCTCGCCGGCGACACGGTCAACGGCAACGCCTACACGGCCACCGCCGTGAAGTCGGCCGACGGCGCGGGCATCGCCTCCTACGACGCGATCGAGCCCGTCACCGGCTCCACCACGTCGAACATCCAGACCCGTACGGGCGGCCCGTCCTTCCTGCGCCCCAACGGCTCCGGCAAGGGCCGCCTCGCCCTGAGCATGGCGCTCACCGGCGACAAGTTCCCCGACAGCTCGGGCGTCTCCATCAAGGGCCAGGTCGACTTCGCCCGCTCCTCAAGCGGCCCGAGCTCCTCGGGAACCGCCTTCACCTACATCCCGTTCGCACGGGACGCGGTCGGCGTCGCGGTCCGCGGCTCGGCCCTGGGCACGCTGACCGTGGACCAGCTGCACGACATCTACTCGGGCACGCTGACCGTGGTGAACGGCCAGACCGTGCACCCGAAGATCCCGCAGAGCGGCTCCGGCACCCGCAAGTTCTTCCTCGGCGCCATCGGTCTCACCGACGCCACGCTCTCCCCGACCGTCGCGACCGTCCAGGAGAACCAGGCCAACGGCGCCGTCGACGCGGACGGCGCGCTCGTCCCGTTCTCGGTGGGCAGCTGGATCGCCCAGAACAACGGCATCGCCCCGGACTTCAGCACCACCGCGGCCGCCGCCGGCGCCCACCTGGCCGCCGTGCAGCTGCCCGGGGACACCGGCGCCACCACGCCGGTCGCCACCGTGAACGGCAAGCTCGCCCCGGTCGGCGCCTACTACGAGAACGCCACCTTCGGCCGCGACGTCTACAACGTCGTCCCGAGCCGGGCGATCGACCCGACCAGCGTCTTCTTCGACAAGGACCTCTACGACGTCTTCGTCACCAGCGGCACCCACGAGGCGGCTCTCGCCTCCGACGCCGCCGAGGGCGTCATCGCCAAGTTCGGCTTCGTGAACGAGTCCTACAACGGCTCGGTCAACCTTGCCAAGCACGCCAAGCTCGGCGGCCTGGAGGAGTCGGGCGTCGACGCCTCCACGCCGGCCGCGCCCACTCTGAGCGGCACCCGCGGCGACGGCAGCGTCAAGCTCGGCTGGACCGCCCCGGCCGCCACCGCCCTCCCGGTCACCGACTACCGCGTGACCCTGACCGGTTCGGACGGCGCCGTCGTGGCCGTCAAGGACCTCCCGGCCACCACCACCTCGTACACCTTCAGCGGTCTGGCCCTCGGCCACTACACGGCCACGGTCTCCGCCGCCAACCTCAACGGCACCGGTACCGCCGCCTCCTGGACCGGCGACATCAAGTACACGACCACCCTGAAGGCGACCACCGCGACGACCGCGTACGGCAAGACGCCGAAGGTCGCCGTCGCGGTCACCGGCACGCACGGTGTCGTCCCGACCGGCACGGTCACCGTGAAGGAGGGCACCACCACCCTCGGCACCGGCACCCTGGACAGCACCGGCAAGGTCTCCGTCAGCCTGTCCAGCCACCTCAAGGTCGCCACGCACGCCCTCACGGTGTCGTACGCGGGCAACGGCAAGCTCCTGACGTCCAACGGCACCACGTCGCTGACCGTCTCGAAGGCGTCCGCGACCGTCTCCACCACGGCGCCCGCCTCGATCAGCCACCTCTCGCAGGCCAAGGTCACCGTCAAGGTCACCGCGACCGGCACCACGCCGACCGGCACGGTCCGCATCTACGAGGGCTCGCGCGTCATCGCCACCGGCACCCTGAGCGGCGGCAAGGTCACCGTCAAGCTGCCGAAGCTGTCCCGCGGCACGCACACCCTGCACGCCTGGTACGTCGGCTCCACCACGGTGAGCTCGAAGAACGGCGCCAACTTCAAGATCAAGTCCACCTGATCCGCGGTCACTCCGACCACCCTCTCGCCGGGGGCGTCCCCGGACGCCCCCGGCGAGGCCCCCGATCCGCCCCACCCGTTCCATGAGTTGAGTGAAGGAGACGTGCCGCCGTGACGGTCGCCGTACAGACCACGCTCGCAACACCCTTGCCGCGGCCGGGTGTTCGCAGCGTCACCGCCGTCCGGCATCTCGCCCGCGGCGGACTCCTCACCCTCGCGGCCCTGCTGCTCGGCCTCACCGCGCAGCTGCTGTTCCTCAGCGGCTTCCAGGAACGGGCGGCCCAGCACGCCGCGTACGACTCCCTGCGCGCCCAACTCGCCCTCGGCACCGCCCCGGTGGCACAGACCGACCAGGAGGGCGCCCTGCTCGCCCCCGGTACCCCGGTGGCGGTCCTCGACATCCCCGCCCTCCACGTCCGCCAGGTGGTCCTGGAGGGCACCGACTCCGGGGTGATGACCGACGGCCCCGGCCACCGCCGGGACACCCCGATGCCGGGGCAGGCGGGCACCAGCGTGCTCATGGGCCGCGCCGCCGCGTACGGCGGTCCCTTCGAGCGCCTCGGCGACCTCGCCGCCGGCGACACGTTCAGTGTGACCACCGGCCAGGGCAGGGCGAAGTACCGGGTCTTCGGCATCCGGCGCGCCGGTGACCCCGCACCCGCCCCGCTCGACCCGGGCAAGGGCCGCATCGTCCTCCTGACGGCCACCGGAGCGGACTTCATGCCCGGCGGGGTGCTCCGGGTCGACGCCGAGCTGGTCTCGGCGCCGGCGCAGACCCCGGCCGCGGTCATCCGCTCCGGCACGCTCCCCGGGTCCGAGCAGCCGCTGGCGCGGCCCGGCGGCATGCCGTGGCCGCTGGTGATGTGGCTCCAGGCGCTGGTGGCCGTGGCGGTCGGCGCGGTGTGGGCCTGGCACCGCTGGGGCCGCCACCAGACCTGGATCGTCTTCGCCCCGGTCGTCGCGGTCCTCGGCCTCCAGGTCGCGACCCGCGCCACGGAACTCCTCCCGAACCTGACCTGACCAGACCAGACCAGACCGGACCAGACCAGACCGGACCAGACCGGGCCTGACCGGGCCGGCCAGACCGGCCCGGACCTGACCTCCGGTCCGTGCCGCGGGCCCCGTGAGCCCGCCCGGTCCCCGTGAGCCCGCCCGGTCCCCGTCACCCCGCCGGGCCCGGCCGACCGCCCGGTCGCCGCGTGGCCCGACCCGATCCGATCCGATCCACCCCGACCCCGTCATGAGGTGCCCGACGTGACCGATGCGACCGCCGCGCGTGACAGCGCCGCGACCGAGACCGCCCCGACCGAAAGCGTTCCGGCCGGGACCGGCCGCGCGCCCACCGCCACCGCCCTCATCGACCCGAAGGCCGCCGCCGACACCGCCGTCCTGCCGCCCGTCCCGTCGGACGGGACGTTCAGGGCCCGGCAGGGCGCGGGCCCCGCGGAGCTCGACGCGCGCGAGGTGTCGGCCTGGTTCGGCAGCCACCTGGTGCTGGAGCGCGTCTCCCTCACCATGCCCGCCGGACAGGTCACCTCCCTGATCGGCCCCTCCGGCTGCGGCAAGTCGACCTTCCTGCGCACCCTCAACCGGATGCACGAGCTGATCCCCTCCGCCCAGATGGCCGGCGAGGTGCTCTTCGACGGCGAGGACATCTACGCCCCCGAGCGGCGGCTGACCGAGGCACGGCGCCGGATCGGCATGGTCTTCCAGAAGCCGAACCCGTTCCCGGCCATGTCGATCTACGACAACGTGGTCGCGGGCCTGCGTCTGACCGGCACGCGTGCCGGCCGCCGGGAGAAGGACGAGCTGGTCGAGGAGAGTCTGACCAGGGCCGGCCTGTGGAAGGAGGTCAGAGACCGGCTGCGGCAGCCCGGCGGCGCGCTCTCCGGAGGCCAGCAGCAGCGGCTGTGCATCGCCCGCGCCCTCGCCGTACGGCCCCGGGTGCTCCTGATGGACGAACCGTGCTCGGCGCTCGACCCGACCTCCACCCGCCGCGTCGAGGAGACCATCCACGAGCTCGCCGGCCAGGTGACCGTCGTCATCGTCACCCACAACATGCAGCAGGCGGCCCGCGTCTCCCACCAGTGCGCCTTCTTCCTCGCCGAGCAGGGCACCCCGGGCGGAATCGTCGAGCACGGCGCCACCACCGACATCTTCGGCACTCCCAGGGACCCGCGCACGGCGGACTACGTGGCGGGCCGCTTCGGCTGAGCCGCACCCACCGATGCCGATGCCGATGCCGCGGCCCGGGCCTTCGCGTCACCGAGCGTGACACCGGAGGCCGGACCCGGTGACCGTTCCGGGAGCGGGGCGCGTCGGTGTGAGACCGTGGAGACACGAAGGGGAATGGGCCCGGGCCCGCCGGGCGTTCCCCGGTGCACAGCGGCGGACGCCACCCGCCGCCCCGGATCACGGCCGGTCACCCGCGTCCGTTCAAGATCCAAACGCCCGGAGAGTCGGGCGAGTTTACCCATCCGCACAGCCGACCATGCGCCGCACGGCCAGATTTTCTTCCCCTAACGGGCTGAACTTTTGTTGATCGTGGGTTAGTTGGCCGCCCGATCGTCCTACCCTTCAAAGGGTGAACCAACTGATGTCCCGAGAGTCCGAGGCCGATCTCCCCGGGGAGCCGCTGCTCCCGGGCGCGCTGCCCGAGGCACTGCGCGCCGAACTCGTCGCGTTCCGCCGCGACTTGCACATGCACCCGGAGCTCGGCAACCAGGAGTTCCGTACCACCGCGGCCATCAAGGCGCGCCTGGAGCAGGCGGGCCTCGAACCGCGGGTCCTCTCCATCGGTACGGGTCTCATCTGTGACATCGGGGACGCGGACGACGTACGCCCCATGCTGGCGCTGCGCGCCGACATCGACGCGCTGCCCATCCCGGACACGAAGAGTGACTGCGCCTACCGCTCGACCGTGCCCGACCGCGCCCACGCCTGCGGTCACGACATCCACACGACGGTCGTGCTCGGCGCCGGTCTCGTCCTCGCCGCCCTGCACGAGCAGGGCCTGCTGCCCCGGCGGGTCCGGCTGATCTTCCAGCCCGCGGAGGAGGTCCTGCCGGGCGGCGCGCCGGACGCGATCGAGTCCGGCGTGCTCGAAGGGGTCGGGCGGATCGTCGGCGTCCACTGCGACCCGCGGGTCGACGCGGGGCGCATCGGACTGCGGCACGGCGCCATCACCTCGGCCTGCGACCGTCTTGAGGTGGCACTCGACGGCGCGGGCGGCCACACCGCGCGCCCGCATCTCACCACCGACCTCGTCACCGCCGCCGCGCGGGTCGTCACCGACGTGCCGGCGCTCGTCGCCCGGCGGGTGGACGCCCGCAGCGGACTCGCGGTGACCTGGGGCCGCATCGAGTCGGGGCACGCCTGCAACGTGATCCCGCAGCACGCCGAGCTGTCGGGGACGATCCGCTGCCTGGACCTCGACGCCTGGCGGGCCGCGCCCGACCTCGTCCACGCGGCCATCGACGAGATCGCGAACCTCTACCGCGCCAAGTCCGAGATCAACTACATCCGGGGCGTTCCGCCCGTCGTCAACGACCCGGCCGTCACCGAGCTGCTCCGCGAGGCGATGACGGCCCGGCGCGGCGCGCACTCCATCGAGGACACCGAGCAGAGCCTGGGCGGCGAGGACTTCTCCTGGTACCTGGAGCACGTGCCCGGTGCCATGGCCCGGCTCGGCGTGCGCCGCCCCGGCGACCGCACCACCCGCGACCTGCACCGCGGCGACTTCGACGCCGACGAGCACGCGATCACGGTCGGCGTGGAGATGTTCACCGCCGCCGCCCTCCTGGCGCAGGACACTCCCTAGCTCCTGTCCGACCCGGCGCCCAGGGCCCACCGGAACCCCTGGGCGCGATCGGGTGAACTCCGGTCGCGCCCCTCGACCCCCCGCAGTAGCGTGGTCGGCAGTTCTTCGACAACTGTCACTCCGTGGAGCAGGGTCCATCCGCTCCGTCACGACGGTTCCGTTTCCCGGGACCGGCGCGTGGCGGCGGTGAAGGACACTGCGTCCCGCTACACGCCTTTCGGCCGCGTGGTTCACAAGGACGTAACCGGCCATCGGCACGAATGGATAACGGCCAGGCGGAATCCCGTTCCCTGGACGGTCTACGCGCGTTAATGTGCGCCGAACTCAGCACCCACTGCGGGGCTTTGGAGAATGGGGAACTTCAGATGCGTCGGATAGCCAGCCTGACCCGCGTCGCGGTGGGGGTCGCGTCGCTCGCACTCGCCGCCACCGCCTGCGGCGGCACCAGCAGCGACAGCAACAGCAGCAGCAACAGCAGTTCGAGCGGTGGCGCCAAGGGCCTCGCGATCGCGTACGACGTCGGCGGCAAGGGCGACCAGTCCTTCAACGACGCCGCGTTCGAGGGCCTCCAGAAGGCCAAGAAGGAGTTCGGCTACCAGACGGCCGACGTCGAGCCCACCGACAACGAGACCGACGCCGACAAGCAGCAGCGTCTGGAGTCGCTGGCCAGGCAGGGCTACAACCCGGTCATCGGCATCGGCTTCGCCTACGGCCCCGCGCTGGAGAAGGCCGCCGCGAAGTTCCCGAAGACCAGCTTCGGCATCGTGGACTCGGTCGTCCCGGGCAAGAACGTGGCCTCCCTGGTCTTCGCCGAGCAGGAGTCCTCCTACCTCGCCGGTGTCGCGGCCGCCAAGGCCACCAAGAGCAACGTCGTCGGCTTCATCGGCGGCGTGGACGTTCCGCTGATCCACAAGTTCGAGGCCGGCTACACCCAGGGCGTCAAGGACACCAAGCCCGGCGTCAAGGTCCTCTCGCAGTACCTGACGCAGACCGCCGCCGAGGGTGGCTTCTCCAGCCCCGACAAGGGCAAGGCCGCCGCCGAGGGCCAGATCGAGAAGAAGGCCGACGTCCTCTACGCCGCGGCCGGCCTCTCCGGCCAGGGTGTCATTGAGGCCGCGTCCAAGGCGGGCGTGTGGGCGATCGGTGTCGACTCCGACCAGTACAAGCAGGCGGCGCTGTCCGCGTACAAGGACAAGATCCTGACCTCCGCGCTCAAGGACGTCGGCGGCGCGGTCTACAGCATGGCTGGCTCGGTGCACGACGGTAAGCCGCTGACGGGCACGCAGACCTTCGACCTCAAGGTCAACGGTGTCGGCCTCGCCGACAGCAACCCGAAGATGGCGCAGATCGCCGGTCTGACCGACGCCGTGGCGAAGGCCAAGGCTGCCATCATCGCCGGTGACATCAAGGTCAAGACCTCCTAGCGAGGTGGGCGCGACGGGCCCCGCCCGCCGCGCTCACGCCCGACGGGCGAACACAACCGAAGCACAGCGGAACGGGCGGGCACCCCAGGTGCCCGCCCGTTCCGCTGCCCGCACGCGAAGTCACCCTCCGCGACCTTCCCTTTGCGATCGGCACGCCCCGGCCCCACGGGCGAGTGGCGTCGGGCACAGCCGCATAACAAGGTGGACAGAAGGGGTTTTCTAGTTGGTCTACGCGCGTTAATCTGCGGCGAAGCCAGCGCCGAAGCTGAACCGTCAGGCGCTGAACGACAGGAGCACACGTAATGCGCCGGGTTACCCGCATCGCGCTCGCAGGCACTGCGACCGCCTCTCTCGCCCTCGCTCTGTCCGCCTGTGGCGGCACCTCGACCTCCTCGTCCTCCTCGGACTCCAAGAGTGGTCACAAGGGCCTCGCTCTCGCGTACGACGTCGGCGGCAAGGGCGACCAGTCCTTCAACGACGCCGCGTACGAGGGTCTGAAGAAGGCGAAGGCCGAGTTCAAGTACGCCACCGCCGACCTCGAGCCCACCGACGGCGAGACGGACGCGGACAAGACGCAGCGCCTGATCTCGCTGGCCAAGCAGGGTTACAACCCGGTCATCGGCATCGGCTACTCCTACGGCCCTGCCGTCAAGGCCGCCGCGGCCAAGCTCCCGAACACCACGTTCGGCATCGTCGACGACTCCACCGTCACGGCGAAGAACGTCGCGGACCTGGTCTTCTCCGAGCAGGAGGCCTCCTACCTGGCCGGCGTCACCGCCGCCAAGGCCACCAAGAGCAACACCGTCGGCTTCATCGGCGGCGTGGACGTTCCGCTGATCCACAAGTTCGAGGCGGGCTTCGAGCAGGGTGTCAAGGACACCAAGCCCGGCGTCAAGGTCCTCTCGCAGTACCTGACGCAGACCGCCCAGGAGGGTGGCTTCTCCAGCCCCGACAAGGGCAAGACGGCCGCCGAGGGCCAGATCGAGAAGAAGGCCGACGTCGTCTACGCGGCGGCCGGTCTGTCCGGTCAGGGTGTCATCGAGGCCGCCTCCGCCAAGAAGGTCCTGGCGATCGGTGTCGACTCCGACCAGTACCAGCAGGCCGCGCTCGCGCAGTACAAGGACGCGATCCTGACCTCCGCGACCAAGGATGTCGCCAAGGCGGTCTACAACCTGGCGAAGTCGGTCGAGGACGGTAAGCCCGAGAGCGGTATCGTTCGGGGCGATCTGAAGTCCGGTGAGGTCGGCCTGGCCGACTCCAACCCGTCCTTCAAGAGCAACACCGCGATCCAGGACGCCGTCAAGGCCGCCCAGGAGAAGATCATCAGCGGTGCGATCAAGGTCAAGACCAGCTGACGAGAGTTACCTCAGGAGCAGCCAATGCGGTCCCGGGGAAGTACGGGCAAGTCTCAGTGCCGTCCGGCACGGGGAGGCGCCCGTTCTGCCCCGGAGTCGCTTGGTAACCGCGGGGTTACGTCCGCTCAACGGGATACGAGGAGTCTTGCTCCACGTATCCCGTTCTCGCGGCCTGTGGCCCCTTTCGTTGCCGTAGGGGCGCTACGCGCGTAGACGACCCCCTTTCCCTCAGGAGAGTGCGCCATCAACGCGTCCAGCAGCCCTCCGGCCGGCGCGGTCGACGGTCAGACGACCGCTGTCGAACTCGCCGGGATCACCAAGCGATTCCCTGGCGTCGTGGCCAACCACGACATCCACCTCAGCGTCCGCAAGGGCACCGTGCACGCCCTCGTCGGCGAGAACGGCGCCGGCAAGTCGACGCTGATGAAGATTCTCTACGGCATGCAGAAGCCGGACGAGGGCACCATCGCCGTCGACGGCGAACAGGTCACCTTCTCGTCGCCCGGCGACGCCATCGCCCGCGGCATCGGCATGGTCCACCAGCACTTCATGCTGGCCGACAACCTCACCGTCCTGGAGAACGTCGTCCTCGGCAGCGAGAAGCTGTACGGGATCGGCGCCAAGGCCCGCCGCAAGATCGTGGAGCTCTCCGAGCGCTACGGTCTCGGAGCCCGCCCCGACGTCCTCGTCGAGGAACTCGGTGTCGCCGACCGGCAGCGCGTGGAGATCCTCAAGGTCCTCTACCGCGGTGCCCGCATCCTGATCCTCGACGAGCCCACCGCCGTCCTGGTGCCGCAGGAGGTCGACGCGCTCTTCGACAACCTGCGCGAGCTCAAGGCCGAGGGCCTGTCGGTCATCTTCATCTCCCACAAGCTGGGCGAGGTCCTCTCCGTCGCCGACGACATCACCGTCATCCGGCGCGGCACGACGGTCGGCACCGCCGTCCCGTCCGAGACGACCCCGCGCCAGCTCGCCGAGCTGATGGTCGGCAGCGAACTGCCCACGCCGGAGACGTCCGAGTCGACGGTCACCGACCAGGCCGTGATCGAGGTCGACGACCTGGTCGTCTTCGCCAAGGGCTCGGTGTCGATGGGCAAGGGCTCCGCCGCCCTGCTCATGGACGAGGTGGAGCGCGGCGCCGTACGGCTCGTGCTCGACCACGTCTCCTTCACCATCCACGCCGGTGAGGTCATGGGCATCGCGGGCGTCGAGGGCAACGGCCAGACCGAGCTCATCGACGCGCTGATCGGCCTGAAGGCAGCCGACTCCGGCGTCATCCGGTTCGCGGGCGAGGACATCACCGCGCTGTCCACGCGCAAGCGCCGCGAGAACGGCATCGGCTACATCCCCGAGGACCGTCACCGCCACGGCCTTCTCCTGGAGGCCCCCCTCTGGGAGAACCGCATCCTCGGCCACGTCACCGAGAAGCCCAACGCCAAGGGTGTCTGGATCGACATCAAGGGTGCCCAGCAGGACACCCGCCGCATCGTCGAGCAGTACGACGTGCGCACCCCCGGCATCGACGTCACCGCGGCCTCCCTGTCCGGCGGCAACCAGCAGAAGCTGATCGTCGGCCGCGAGATGAGCCACAAGCCGAAGTTCCTGATCGCCGCCCACCCCACCCGCGGTGTGGACGTCGGTGCCCAGGCGCAGATCTGGGACCAGATCCGCGCGGCGCGCCGCGAGGGACTCGCCGTCCTGTTGATCTCGGCGGACCTGGACGAGCTGATCGGCCTGTCCGACACGCTCCGGGTGATCTACAACGGCAAGCTGGTCGCGGACGCGGACCCGGCCACCATCACCCCGGAGGAACTCGGCTCGGCCATGACCGGCGCCGCCTCCGGACACCTGGAGAACGAGGAGCTCGCCGAAGCGGCCGAGCTCGAAGAGCCCGCCGAGAACCCGGCGGACGCCCCGGAAGACGAGGCCCGCTGATGAAGAAGTTCGACAAGGAGCGCATCCTCCTCGGAGTGGCCGGACCGGTCATCGCGCTCGTCGTCGCCGTGGCGCTGACGTCGATCGTGCTGCTCGCCTCGGGCAAGAGCCCGATCGAGCCGTACACGATCATGTTCCAGCAGGCGACGTACTCCGACATCCAGGTCCTGATCATCAACCAGGCCTCGCTGTACTACATCGCGGCGCTCGCGGTGGCCATCGGCTTCCGGATGAACCTGTTCAACATCGGTGTGGACGGCCAGTACCAGCTCGCCGCCATGATGGCCGCGATCGTCGGCGCGCACGTCGCGCTGCCGGCCGCGCTCCAGGTCCCGCTGCTGATGCTGACCGCGATCTGCACCGGCGCGTTCTGGGCCGGCATCGCCGGTGTCCTCAAGGTCACCCGAGGGGTCAGCGAGGTCGTCGCGACGATCATGCTGAACGCGATCGCGACCTCCGTCATCGCCTACCTGTGGCTGCCGGACGTCTTCGGCGTCAAGCTCGGCAACAACAACACCACCGGCGAGATGCACAAGTCCGGCTGGATCCCCGGCTTCAACATGGGCGACGCGGGCGAGATCTACGGCCTGGTCATCCTCGCCGTGCTCCTCGGCATCGGCTACTGGATCGTCCTCAACCGCACCCGCTTCGGCTTCGACCTGCGCGCCTCCGGCGCCTCCGAGTCCGCCGCCGCGGCCAGCGGCGTCGACCCCAAGCGCATGGTGCTCACCGCGATGCTGCTCTCCGGCGGCATCGCCGGTCTCGCGGGTCTGCCGATCCTGCTCGGCGACACCCACACGTACAGCCTGAACTTCCCGGTCGGCATCGGCTTCCTCGGCATCGGTATCGCACTCCTCGGCCGCAACAGCCCCGTCGGCATCGCGTTCGCGTCCCTGCTGTGGGCCTGGCTCGACAAGGCCTCGCCCGAGCTCGACTTCCACGGGTACGACAAGGAGATCGCGGTCATCATGCAGGGCCTCATCGTGATCGCCGTCGTCGTGTCCTACGAGTCCGTGCGCGAGTGGGGTCTGCGCCGCCAGCAGCGCCGCGTCGGCGCGGAACTCGCCGCGGGCAACGTCCTCGGCGGCACCGACAACACCCAGAAGGAGGTGGCTGGCCAGTGACCACCGCAACCGACGTCAACCAGCCCACGCTTCAGCCCGCGGCTCCCGGCAGCCGCCGGATGTCGCTTCCCGTCCTCCTGCTGGTGATCGCGGGCGCCCTGGCGCTCACCTCGATCGTCCGGATCATCACCGGCGCCGACGGCATCACCAACGTCAGCCAGATGTCGACCGCCCTCGAACTGGCCGTCCCGATCGGCCTGGCCGGTCTCGGCGGTCTGTGGGCCGAGCGCTCCGGCGTCGTCAACATCGGCCTCGAAGGCATGATGATCCTCGGCACCTGGTTCGGCGCCTGGGCCGGTTACCAGTGGGGCCCGTGGACCGGTGTCCTGATCGGCATCATCGGCGGCGCCCTCGGCGGCCTGCTGCACGCGATCATCACGGTCACCTTCAACGTCAACCACATCGTCTCCGGTGTGGCCATCAACATCCTCGCGCTCGGCGTCACCCGCTATCTGTCCCCGATGGCCTTCGTGGGCCACGAGGGCGGCTCGGCCAAGCAGTCCCCGCCGGTCGACTCGCTCGGCCAGTTCACCGTGCCAGGGCTCTCCGACTGGCTCACCACCCTGAACTCCAAGGGCTGGTTCTTCATCTCGGACCTCGCGGGTCTGCTCGGCGGTCTGGTCACCGACGTCTCCTGGCTCACCCTGATCGCCATCGCGCTGATCCCCGGCACCTGGTGGGTTCTGTGGCGCACCTCGTTCGGTCTGCGCCTGCGCTCCTGCGGCGAGAACCCGATCGCGTCCGAGTCGCTCGGCGTGAACGTCTACAAGTACAAGTACATCGCCGTGATCATCTCCGGCGGACTGGCCGGCCTCGGCGGAGTCTTCCTCTCCCTCGTCGCCAACCCCTTCTACCTGGAGGGCCAGACCGCCGGCCGCGGCTACATCGGTCTCGCGGCGATGATCTTCGGCAACTGGATGCCCGGCGGCCTCGCGCTCGGCGCCGGACTGTTCGGCTACACCGACAGCCTCAACCTGCGCGGCGGCTCGGAGAACGTCCACGCCCTGCTGCTGCTCGGCGCCATCCTGCTCGCCATCGGCGCGATCTGGCTCGCGGTCAAGAAGAAGTACGTCTCGGCCGTCATCACCCTGGTCGTCGGCGTCCTCGCCTTCCTCTGGTACGCCACGACCAACGAGGTGCCCAGCCAGATCGTCTCCGCCACGCCGTACGTCATCACCCTCCTCGTCCTCTCCCTGTCGGCGCAGCGCCTGCGCATGCCGAAGGCGGACGGCCTGCCGTACCGGAAGGGACAGGGCAAGTGACAGCCGCCGGCGCGGAGTCCGCGGACGTCGACTGGGAGGAGCTGCGGGAGGTGGCCCGTACGGCGATGACCCGTGCGTACGCCCCCTACTCGGACTTCCCGGTCGGCGCCGCCGCCCGCGTCGACGACGGCCGGATCGTCTCCGGCTGCAACGTCGAGAACGCCTCCTACGGCCTCGGCCTGTGCGCCGAGTGCGGTCTGGTCTCCGAACTGCGGGCCACCGGAGGCGGCCGGCTGACGCACTTCACCTGCGTCGACGGGCAGGGCGAGATCCTCGTCCCGTGCGGACGCTGCCGGCAGCTGCTGTTCGAGTTCGGCGGGGAGGAACTGATCCTGGAGACACCGCTCGGGCTCGTGCCCCTCTCCGAGATGCTCCCGCAGGCCTTCGGGCCGGGCCATCTCACCAAGTAATGCCCCGCGGCCCCTCCGACCGGCTGAAGCCGGGGAGGGGCCGCTCATCTTTCGGAAGGAACGCCATGGCCATGGACGCCGTCTCCGTCATCCGCACCAAGCGGGACCGCGCCGAGCTCAGCGACGCGCAGATCGACTGGGTCATCGACGCGTACACCCGCGGCGAGGTCGCCGACTACCAGATGGCCGCCCTCAACATGGCGATCCTGCTCAACGGCATGAACCGCCGTGAGATCGCCCGCTGGACGGCCGCGATGATCGCCTCGGGCGAGCGCATGGAGTTCTCCTCCCTGTCCCGCCCGACCGCCGACAAGCACTCCACGGGCGGCGTCGGCGACAAGATCACCCTCCCGCTGGCCCCGCTCGTCGCCGCCTGCGGCGCGGCCGTGCCCCAGCTGTCCGGGCGCGGCCTCGGCCACACCGGCGGCACCCTGGACAAGCTGGAGTCGATCCCGGGCTGGCGCGCGCTGCTGTCCAACGAGGAGATGCTGCACGTCCTCGACACCACCGGCGCGGTCATCTGCGCGGCCGGCGACGGACTCGCCCCGGCCGACAAGAAGCTCTACGCGCTCCGTGACGTCACCGGCACCGTCGAGGCCATCCCGCTCATCGCCTCCTCGATCATGTCCAAGAAGATCGCCGAGGGCACCGGCTCGCTGGTCCTGGACGTGAAGGTCGGCACCGGCGCCTTCATGAAGACCATCGAGGACGCCCGCGAGCTGGCCTCCACCATGGTCGGCCTCGGCACCGACCACGGTGTGAAGACGGTCGCGCTCCTCACCGACATGTCGACGCCGCTCGGCCTGACCGCGGGCAACGCCCTCGAGGTCCGCGAGTCCGTCGAGGTCCTCGCCGGCGGCGGCCCCGCCGACGTCGTCGAGCTCACCGTCGCCCTGGCCCGCGAGATGCTCGACGCGGCCGGAATCAAGGACGCCGACCCGGCGAAGGCGCTCGCCGACGGCTCCGCGATGGACGTGTGGCGCCGCATGATCGCCGCGCAGGGCGGTGACCCGGACGCCACGCTCCCCGTCGCCCGCGAGCAGCACGTCGTGACGGCGTCGGCCTCCGGTGTGCTGACCCGCCTCGACGCGTACGACGTCGGCATCGCCGCCTGGCGCCTGGGCGCCGGACGCGCCCGCAAGGAGGACCCGGTGCAGGCCGGCGCGGGTGTCGAGCTGCACGCCAAGCCTGGTGACACGGTCACCGCGGGCCAGCCCCTGATGACCCTCCACACGGACACCCCGGACCGCTTCGACTACGCGCTCCAGGCCGTCGAGGGCTCGTACGACATCGCCGCGGCGGGTACGGACTTCAAGCCGAGCCCGATCGTGCTGGACCGCATCGCCTGACCTGCGGTCTCATCCTTCCGACGAACGGGACCGGTCGACCTCCGCCGGTCCCGTTCGGCAAGTCAGCCGAGGAGCGCCGCCACCACGACGAGCACCGGCACCGAGGCCACCGTCGACAGCAGGATCGAGTCCCGGGCCAGGCGCTCGCCCACGCCGTAGCTGGAGGCGTAGGTGAAGAGGTTCTGGGCGGCCGGCAGGGCCGAGGTCACCACGACGTCGAGCAGCTGGGCTCCGTGCAGGCCGAAGACGCCCGAGGCCATCGCCCAGGCCGCCGCCGGCTGGCCCACCGACTTCAGCGCCACCGACAGGAGCACCGGGAACCGGTCGGGACCCCGGCCCGGCATCGTGCTGCCGCACAGCGAGATGCCGAAGGCGAGCAGGACCGCGGGCACCGACATGTTGCCGATCAGCGTGAGCGGGTCGAGGACCGGGCCGGGGATGCTCAGGCCGCTCGCCGAGACGGTGACCCCGGCGAGCGAGCCGACCGCGATCGGATTGCGCAGGGGAGTGAGCAGCCGACGCCACAGCGAGCCCTCGGCACCCTCGCCCGACAGGTCGAGGACCGTCAGCGCGACGGGCGTCACGCCGATCAGCTGGAACAGCAGCACGGGCGCCACCAGCGAGGCGTCGCCCAGGACGTACACGGCGATCGGGATGCCCAGGTTGCCGGAGTTCACATAGCTGGAGCACAGCGCGCCGATCGTCGTCCGGCCCACGCCCCAGCCCCGGACGGCACCCACCGCGACGAAGACGCCCGCCACCGCGGCCGTGCTCATCGCCGTGACCAGGAGCCGGGCGGAGAAGATCACCGACAGGTCGGCCCGCGCGAGCATGGTGAACAGCAGGGCCGGGGAGGCCACGTGGAACGCGAGTCTGGTCAGCACCTCGCGGCCGTGCTCCCCGAGATGACCGCCCCTGCCGAGCGCGTACCCGACGCCGATGACGACGGCGATGACCGCGAAGCCGCTCAGCACCCCCTGCACGGAGCCCCCTCGGCGCGGAGAGGGCCGTCGGGTATCGCGGGCGGAACCGGTTCATGGGGCATGCATCCAACCCAACGGGGAGGAGCGGGCACGGGTCAATGTGATCTTCCGGACCGTCCGCGATGAGTTCGGAGCCGCCGGCCGGTCTACTGACCGTGGACTCCGCGAAACCGGCCGTGCTCGTGCTGCCGGGACTCCTCGCCCCGGGCGAGGTGCCCCGGCTCTGCGAGGCCGTCCGGGCGCTCCTCGGCACGACCGGCGCCGGGGTGGTGATCTGCGACGTCGAGGGCCTCGGGCCGCCCGGACTCACCGCCGTCGACGCGCTGGCGCGCATGGAACTGGCGGCCCGCCGTGCGGGCGGCCGGATACGCCTGCACGGCCCGGACCCCGCGCTGAGCGCCCTACTCGACCTCGTCGGCCTGCGCTTCGAGACCTGCGCCGGTTCCGGGCGCGCCGACTGCCCCCTCGCCGACGGACCCGGACTCCCCGGATCCGTCGAGACGCAGGGGGAGCCCGAAGAGCGGGAACCAGCGGGCCGTGTCCAGGAAGCAGTGGAACCCGGCGATACGGCCCTTTGAGATCTCCAGGGCCTGCACCGCCCAGGCCGTGTGACCGATCCCGTCCTCGTCCGGCTTGTACTGGGCGAAGCCCGGCAGGCCGTTGACCTCGACCGGGACCAGCCGCGAACCGGCGCAGGCCGCGCCCAGGGTCGTCATGAAGCCCGTGATGTCCTCGGGGCCGCGCAGCCACAGGTCGAACGGCGGCATCGTCATGACCGCGTCCTCGTGCAGGAGTGCCGTCAGGGCCGTCATGTCGTACCCCTCGAAGGCCGCCACATAGCGCTCCAGGAGCTTTTGCTGCTCCTCGTCGAGCGGGTCGGAGACGGCCGCGTCCGCGCCTTCCCCGGCCTTCTCCGCGAGCGTCGCCCGGGCTCTCTGGAGCGCGCTGTTGACCGAGGCGACCGTGGTTCCGAGGAGCTCGGCGACCTCGCTCGCCCGCCACGCCAGGACCTCGCGCAGGATCAGCACCGCGCGCTGCTTGGGCGGCAGCTGCTGGAGGGCCGCCATGAAGGCCAGACGCACCGACTCCTTGGCCACCGCCGCCTCCGCCGGGTCACCGGTCGACGGCAGCACGCGGGCGTCGGGCACCGGCTCCAGCCAGGTGTTGTCCGGGCGCGGGGTGAGCGCGGCCCGGGCGAGCGGGGAGGGGGCCGAGAGATCCATCGGACGAGCCCTTCGGTTGCCCGCGTTGAGCATGTCGAGACAGACGTTCGTGGCGATCCGGTAGAGCCAGGACCGCATCGAGGAGCGGCCCTCGAACTTGTCGTAGCTGCGCCAGGCGCGGACCATGGTGTCCTGCACCGCGTCCTCGGCCTCGAAGGACGAGCCGAGCATGCGGTAGCAGTACCCGGTCAGCTCGACCCGGTGCCTCTCCAGCCGGACGTCCAGGTCCGTCGTCGTCGCCGTACCCTCGCTCATCGCCAACCCACCCCTGTGGCCGTCGCCGGTTCGCGCGGTCTCGCGCCGGCACTTCGGAAGCTACCGCAGCCCACTGACAATGGCGTGCGGAGCGGACATGACGGCAGGTCACAGGGGGTGTTCGTGAGGGCCCCGAGAAGTGCTTGAGGAACCCCGAGGCCCCGGGGACCCCGCTCGGGGCCCTCCGGGGCGGGACCTCAGCGGGCGGGCGCGGGAACGGGAGCGCTGCGTGCGGCGGTACGCGCCGCGCGGGAGCCGAACAGGGTGATCGAGACGACGCCGAGGACCGCGAACAGCCCCATGGCCACCGTGCCCGCCCAGCCCCCCACGTGGAAGGCGACCGCGCCCAGGGTGCTGCCCGCGCTGGAGCCGATGTAGTACGCGGACTGGTACAGCGCCGACGCCTGGGCCCGTCCCTCCTTCGCGGTGTGGCTCACCGACGACGACGCGACCGCGTGGCCCGCGAAGAAGCCCGCGGTGATCAGGACCAGACCGAGCAGGACCAGCGCGAGCGAACCGGCGAGGGACAGCAGCAGACCGGCGGTCGTGGTGGCGCCCGCGAGATAGAGGGAGCCGCGGCGGCCGACACGGCCGGCCAGACGGCCCGCCGTCGACGCCGACACCGTACCGACGAGATAGACCAGGAAGACGGAGCCGACGATGCCCTGCGGGAGCGAGAAGGGCGCCTCGGCGAGGCGGTAGCCGATCACCGTGTAGACCCCGCCGAACACCATCATGAACAGCGCGCCGATCGCGTACAGACGGCACAGCAGCGGGTTCGCCAGATGGCCGCGCACTGTGCGGGCCAGCACCCGGGGCCGCAGCGAACCCCGCGTGAAGTGCCGCGGCGCCGGAAGCAGCAGCCGGAAGGCCACCGCGCAGACCACGGCGATCAGCCCGATCGTGCCGACGGCGACCCGCCAGCCCCATTCCTGCGCCACCCAGCCGGTGATGATCCGGCCGCTCATCCCGCCGACGCTGTTGCCGGCGACGAACAGACCGATCGCGGTGATCAGCGCCTTGGGGCGGACCTCCTCCGCCAGATACGCCGTCGCCGACGCCGGGAGTCCCGCGAGCGCCGCGCCCTGCACCGCCCGCAGTGCCACCAGCGCCCCGATCGAGGGCGCGAAGGGGACCAGGAGACCGACGGTGACCGCCACCACGAGGGACGCCGTCATCAACGTACGCCGTCCGAAACGCTCCGACAGCGCGCTCATCGGCAGGACGAACAGCGCGAGGCCGCCCGTGGCCGCCGACACCGTCCAGCTCGCCTCGCCCGCGCTCACCCCGAAGTCCGAGGAGACCAGCGGGAGCAGGGCCTGGGTGGAGTAGAGGAGCGCGAAGGTCGCGACACCGGCCAGGAAGAGCGCGAAGCTCATCCTGCGGTAGCCGGGCCCGCCGGGGGCCATGCGGGAGTCGGTGGCGGCGGGGACGGAGACGGCGGCGGGAGCGGAGGCGGCGGCGCCCGTGGTGACGGGCGCCCCGGTACTGGCGGAAGGCATACCCCGAACGTAGGGACCGACCGTTCATCCGTCCAATGCATGGAATCGCCATAATCGTTCCCATGGCGCATCAGCAGAGGTCAGAGGCTCACCTGTCACCGTTCAGTGACACAGAAGACGGCGCGCACTTCGCGAGGCTGCTCGCTCCGCGCCTGGCGTACTTCGCCGGCGTCGCGCGCACCGAGCACGTCACCCGGGCCGCCGAGCAGATGCGGGTCCCGCAGTCGACCCTGTCCAGGGCCATGGTCAGGCTCGAACAGGACCTGGGCGTCGACCTGTTCGCGCGCCACGGCCGGACGGTGTCGCTGACCCCCGCGGGCCGTGCCTTCCTCTCCTCCGTGGAGCGGGCCCTCGCCGAGGTCGAGCGCGCCGCCGAGGAGGTGCGCGCGGACGCCGACCCGGCCACCGGCAAGGTCGCGTTCGGCTTCCTGCACACGATGGGCTCGGAGACGGTACCGGGGCTGATCCGCGCCTTCCGCGCCGATCACCCGGGCATCCGGTTCAGCCTCGTGCAGAACTACGGGGAGGCCATGCTGGAGCGGCTGCGGTCGGGCGAGCTCGACCTGTGTCTGACCTCGCCCGTGCCGGACGCCCCCGATCTGGTGGGCCGCCGACTCGACGAGCAGAAGCTGCGGCTGGTCGTGCCCGCCGACCATCCGCTCGCCGGGCGCAGGCGGGTGCGTCTCGCCGAGGCGGCCGACGAGATCTTCGTGACCCTGGAACCCGGCTACGGGATGCGCCGCATCACTGACGACCTGTGCCAGGAGGCGGGGTTCAGACCGCGGATCGCCTTCGAGGGCGAGGAGGCGGAGACGCTCCGGGGCCTGGTCGCGGCCGGCCTCGGGGTCGCCCTGCTGCCGCCACCGGCCGTCGCCCGTCCGGGAGTCGTCGAACTGACGGTCACCGCCCCGCGCGCCGTGCGCGAGATCGGCGTCGCCTGGCTGGACGGCCACCCGGACACCCCGCCGGTGGCCGCCTTCAAGAAGTTCCTGCTCTCCCGCCGGGGCCACCTGCTGCCCGACTGACCGGTCCCGGACGCCGGGCGGACGCGCCCGTCGCCGGGTGGACGCGCAGGGCCGGACAGGCTCTAGCGGCGCAGCGACTGCCCGAAGCCCGCCGCGAGCGGCATCCGCAGGCCCAGTGGCGGCGGTGCGGCGAAGGCGTCCTCGACCGGGCGGGAGTAGGCGTGCCCGAACAGCGAGCCCAGCACGAAGTCCTCCGCGAGGGCGAGGACTTCGTGCCGGTGCTGGTGCAGCGCGTGCCCGTCGGAGTGGACCTCGAAGCGGCAGATGCCGCGGTTGGCCTTCTTCGCGCGGGCCGCGAGCCGGAAGGACAACTCCGGGTCGGTACGGGCGTCGTTGGTGCCGTGCACGATCAGCACCCGCCGCCCGGCCAGCTGTTTCACCGGTTCGGGTGGCGCGGCGACGTCCTCCTCGGGCAGCCAGGGTGCCAGCGCCAGCACGGAGTTGACGGCCGGATGCCCGCCCGCGCGCAGCGCCGCCCGGCCGCCCATGTCGATGCCGGCCAGGCACACGGGCACGTCGCCGTAGCGGCGGACGATCTCGTCGGCGGCCCAGGAGGCGTCGGCCGCGAGATGGGCCTCGCTGCCGTTCCAGCCGCGGACGCGGTAGTGCACCACGTGGGTGACCAGGCCCTCCGCGCGTCCGGCGCGGGTCAGCCTGCGCCCCAGCGCGCGTACGGAGGCGGTCGCCATCATGGGTGAGGGTCTTCGGGCCGAGCTCTCCTCGCCGCCCGGAAGCAGCAGAACAACTCCGCTGACCGCCGTCGGCTCCGGGCCGATCGCCCTCCCCAGCCGGGCCCTGCGAACCGCCGTCGCTTGCTGTGCCATGACAGAACAGTGTCAGAAGCAAGGGTGTACGCCACCCGTCCGCACGGTCACCGTTACATATCGGCGGATGCGTACATCAGGAGATCTACGCGCGTAGGGGCTACAGTGCCGAAATGACGAGCCAGATCCGGAACACCCCGAGCGCGGAGCAGATCCGCCGGGCGCCCAAGGTCCTGCTGCACGATCACCTCGACGGGGGCCTGCGCCCCGGCACGATCGTCGAACTCGCCCGCGACACCGGCTACTCGGGCCTGCCCGAGACCGATCCCGGCAAGCTCGGGATCTGGTTCCGGGAGGCGGCCGACTCCGGTTCGCTGGAGCGGTATCTGGAGACGTTCGCCCACACCTGCGCCGTCATGCAGACCCGTGAGGCCCTGGTGCGGGTCGCCGCCGAGTGCGCCGAGGACCTGGCCGAGGACGGGGTCGTCTACGCCGAGGTGCGGTACGCGCCCGAACAGCACCTGGAGGGCGGGCTCAGCCTCGAAGAGGTCGTCGAGGCGGTCAACGAGGGCTTCAGGGAGGGCGAACGGCTGGCCCGGGAGAACGGCCACCGCATCAGGGTCGGCGCCCTGCTGACCGCGATGCGGCACGCGGCCCGCGCCCTGGAGATCGCCGAACTGGCCAACCGCTACCGCGACTCGGGCGTCGTCGGCTTCGACATCGCGGGCGCCGAGGCGGGATTCCCGCCCACCCGGCACCTCGACGCCTTCGAGTACCTCAAGCGCGAGAACAACCACTTCACCATCCACGCCGGTGAGGCGTTCGGACTGCCGTCCATCTGGCAGGCCCTCCAGTGGTGCGGCGCCGACCGCCTCGGGCACGGCGTCCGCATCATCGACGACATCCAGGTCCGCGAGGACGGCTCGGTGGAGCTCGGGCGCCTCGCGTCGTACGTCCGTGACAAGCGCATCCCGCTGGAGCTGTGCCCGAGCTCGAACCTCCAGACCGGCGCCGCGGACTCCTACGCCGCCCACCCCATCGGACTGCTGCGCCGGCTGCATTTCCGCGCCACGGTCAATACCGACAACAGATTGATGTCGGGCACGAGCATGAGCCGGGAATTCGAGCACCTGGTCGAGGCGTTCGGTTACTCGCTCGACGACATGCAGTGGTTCTCGGTCAATGCTATGAAGTCAGCATTCATTCCTTTCGATGAACGACTCGCCATGATCAATGACGTGATCAAGCCCGGATATGCAGAATTGAAGTCCGAATGGCTGTTCCAGCAGACCGCTTCCACCAGCGGTTCTGCGGGAGGTCAGGCCTGATCGAGGCGAATGGAAAGCGGCCGGGTCTTCACTTTTCCTCCATGACTCGGCCGCTTTTCGATGTTTGCGGACGGCGGGATCACGTGTTTACGGTTCTGGACCGCTCACATACCCGTCTCACCCACCCCAAGGACGCATTCACGATGAAGCAGTCTGCTGCCAAGACTCTCGGTGTCGCCGCTCTCGGCGCCGCATTCGCCGCCGTCGGCGCGGGTGCCGCGAACGCCGCCCCGGCCGTGCCGGACGCCTCCTCGGCGCTCGACACCGTCACGAGGACGCTGCCCGCCGAGAACGTCGCCGCGATGCTGCCCGGAGCCGGTCAGACGCTCGCCCAGAGCCAGAGCGCGCTCGGCTCGGGCGTGGCCGCCGCGAAGCCCGCCGCCACGCGTCTGCTCGCCGACGGGCCGGCCGCGCCCGTGGCCGGGCTGCTCGGGGGTCTGCCGCTCCAGGGTCTGCCCACGCACGGCCTGCCGGTCAACGGGATCCCGCTGGGCTGACGCGCCCCGCCCGCGCTCCCCGGCCGCCGGAGAGCCCCCTGCCTGTCCGAGCTCGGGGCCTTCCGCCGTACGAGGACCGGTTCGCGTGTGTTCCGGCCGCGCCCGTCCCCGGCCGTACGAACGCCGGTGGGGCGCACCCTTCTCGGGTGCGCCCCACCGGCGTTCGCCATGTGCGGATGCGGTCGCCCCCCGGCGTCCGCCGGGTCCCGCCGCGGGTCACCAGGCGCGCTGGGCGACCTTGTCCTCGGACGGGAAGAGGATCCACAGCGCTATGTAGAGCAGGAACTGCGGGCCGGGGAGCAGGCAGGACAGGACGAAGACGACACGCATCGTCGTCGCCGAGGTGCCGAAGCGCCGTGCCAGCGCAGCACAGACTCCGCCGATCATGCGGCCGTTCGTGGGGCGGGCAAGGGCGGTCATGGTGGCTCCTTCGCGAACCGTCGTCGAGTGCCGGCGGGACCGGCCTCCTCGTTCTCACCGGTGTCTTCACCGATGTCCTCAACGCTACGAGGACGACGTGCGCGAGACCTCGCTCCAGGGAGCGATCCCGACCCTGGGAATCGTCGGGGTCCTACCCTGAGCGTGCTCCTCCGGGAGGACGGCCGCACGACGCCGGGTCTCGGCCCTGCGGCGCAGCCGGGCCCGGACGGCGGGCACGATCGCGAGGTGCGCGAGGGCCACGCCGACGGTGTTCAGGATGATCGAGTCGATGTCCACGACCTGGCCGGGCACCCCGGTCTGGAGCAGTTCTATGCCCAGCGACAGCAGCACGCCGGCCGCGGTCGTGCGCAGCAGTGAGCCGACCCGGGAGACACAGAGCCTGCCCCCCGCCATCGGGAGCAGCACCCCGAGCGGGGCGAGCAGCCCGAGGCCCGCGGCGATACGCCGGGCCGCCACCTCGGGGCCCAGTGCGAGGTCGGCTCTGATGCCCGCGAAGGGCCGCAGGTTGGCGGCGCTCACCCAGGGGACGTCCAGCGGACGCAGCGTGATCCAGGCGACGAGCGCCAGATGTGCGACGAGGAGGACACCTCCTGCCACACGGACGCGGGTGACGGCGCTGCCGTCCTCTGAACCATGACGCTGCACGCCCCCCAAGACGCGGAGTCCGGCACGATCGGTTCCGCTGCGGTGCTTTTCGGCCCCGCAGCGTCACGAACCCCGGACCGCCGTGGACGTGGGGGCCTTGTCGCCGGGGGCGGCGCGCGTCTCGGGCGTGCACTCGTAACTGCGCAGGCCGGCGGGGGCGGGACCGCCCAGGACGACACTGCCGTCGTCCCGCGCCGCGGCCGAGTCCGAGAAGGTGCAGACGATCTGGGCCAGCGCCGTCGAGGTGAGGTCCTGCGGCGGGGTGCTCAGCCGGAGCGTGTCCTCGGGGTCCCCGGCGCGGGGACCGCTGACCGTCATGCCGCCGCGTACGTCCGTCGTGTACCCGGCCTGCTCCTCGGGCGTCGACGGCGCCTCGGCGAGCTCGTCCAGCAGCGCCTGGGCCACCAGGACCCGGCGCGCGGCCTCCGCCGTGCCGTCCGCGATGCGCACCGACCGGTCGACCGTCACCAGCTGCTCCGAGCACAGCAGGAAGACCTGGACCGGGACCCCGTGCGAGGACTGGGTGGTGATGTCGGGGCCGGAGAGCGCGCAGGGCACCCGCGAGGGAGCCGGACCGAAGTCGGTGGGCACCTGCGTGGGCCGGATGCCGCACCCGGTGAGCAGCGCGGCGAGCAGCGGAACGGCCAGCCAGGGCAGCGCCCTTCGGCGGGAGGAGGGGCCCGTTCCCGGGCCGGTGGGGTGTGCGGTGGTCATCCGGCGGTGCCTTCCGTGCCGTTCGCCGGCGCGGAGCCGTCACGGTCCCGCGGGTCGCCGGCGAGCAGTTCCGAGGGGTCCTGGGGCAGGCGCAGCGTGAACACGGCCCCGCCCTCGGGAGAGTTCGCCGCGGTGATCCCGCCGCCGTGGATGTGCGCGTTCTCCAGGGCGATGGACAGGCCCAGACCGCTGCCCTCGGACCGCGGGCGGGACGCGCTGGCCTTGTAGAACCGGTCGAAGACGTGCGGCAGGACGTCCTCGGGGATGCCGGGGCCGTGGTCCCGCACCTCGATGACCAGGTCCTCGCCCTCGAGCCGCACCGACACCCGCACCGGAGAGCCGCCGTGCTTGAGCGCGTTGCCGATCAGGTTCGCCAGGATCACGTCGAGGCGGCGCGGGTCGAGCCGTGCCGTCATCCCGCGCTCGGCGTCCAGGTCGACGGCGTCCAGCCAGGCGCGGGCGTCGATGCACGCGGTGATCTGGTCCGCGATGTCGACGTCGTCGAGGATGAGCCGGGCGGTGCCCGCGTCGAAGCGGGTCACCTCCATCAGGTTCTCCACGAGGTCGCCGAGCCGCCGGGTCTCGCTGACGACCAGCCGTACGGCCGGCTCGATCATCGGGTCGACGCTGCCGGTCTGCGCGTCCAGTTCCTCTTCGAGGATCTCGGTGACGGCGGTGATCGCGGTGAGCGGTGTCCGCAGCTCGTGGGACATGTCGGCGACGAACCGGCGGGACGCCTCGTCCCGGGCGCTCATGTCCGCGACCCGTTTCTCCAGCGACTCCGCCGTCCGGTTGAACGTCCGTGACAGATCGGCGAGTTCGTCCGTGCCGGAGACCCGCAGCCGGGTGTCCAGCTTGCCCTCGCCGAGCCGGCGGGCCGCGATGCCGAGGCGGTGGACCGGCTTGAGGACCGTGGTCGCGGCGGCCTGGGCGAGCAGCGCGGAGCCGATCAGGGCCAGCCCCGTCGCGATCCCGAGGGACCAGGCCAGGGAGTTGAGGTCCTTGGCCTCCGGCTCCAGGGACTTGAGCATGTAGCCGGTCGTGCTGCCGTCGATCACGCGGGCCCCGCCCACCAGATACGACTTGTCGTGCTCGGTGATCCGCTGCCAGTACAGGTGGTACGCGGAGGTGTTGGTCGAGGTCAGCGGCTGCTGCCTGTTCACCGCGTTCCGCAGGGACTTGGGCACGTCCTCCAGCGTGAACGTGTCCAGCTCCGAGTTGCCGGTGATCATCTTGCCGTCGACGTCCTCGGCGGTCAGCAGCACGCTGAAGCGCTGGCTGCTGTTGGCCATCTGCCCGGCCGTGCGCTGGAGTTCGTCCTGCGCCGGGTGCACGGGCAGCATGCTCGCGTGGTTGCGCATCTCCTGCTGGAAGTCGCGCAGCACCGCGTCCTGGGTACGCGTCAGCACGGCCTCGCGGTTGAGCCAGTACGCGATGCCCGAGGCGGACACCGCGGCGGTGAGCGCCACGAGGCCGAACACCACGACCAGGCGCAGCCGAAGACTGGTGAAGCGCAGACCGGACAGCAACGCCTTGCGCGCCGCGGCCCAGCCGCGGAGCTTGTCCTGCGGTTTGGTCACTGAGGGTTGTCCAGCCGATAGCCGACGCCGCGCACGGTACGGATCAGGGTGGGCGAGGACGGCACGTCCTCCACCTTGGCGCGCAGCCGCTGCACACAGGCGTCGACCAGGCGCGAGTCGCCGAGGTAGTCGTGCTCCCACACCAGGCGCAGCAACTGCTGCCGGGACAGGGCCTGTCCGGGCCTGCGGCTCAGCTCAAGGAGCAACCGCAGCTCGGTGGGCGTCAGTTGCAGGTCCTCACCGTTCTTGGTGACCGTCATGGCGGCACGGTCGATGACCAGCGAGCCGAACGACGCCGAGTCGTTCGCCTCCCGCTCGCCGCGGCGCAGCACGGCACGGATCCGGGCGTCGAGCACCCGGCCCTGCACCGGCTTGACGACGTAGTCGTCGGCGCCGGACTCCAGTCCGACCACGACGTCGATGTCGTCACTGCGCGCGGTCAGCAGAATGATCGGCAGCTGGTCGGTGCGCCGGATGCGCCGGCACACCTCGAAACCGTCGATGCCGGGCAGCATCACATCCAGCACGATCAGATCCGGTCGCTGCTCGCGCAGCAGCTTCAGACCGTCCTCGCCGGTGGCAGCGGTGGCCACCCGGTGACCCTGGCGCGTCAAAGAGAGCTCCAGGGCCGTCCGGATGGCGTCGTCGTCCTCGATCAGCAACAGGGAAGGCACGGACGTCATTCTGGCCCATGTCAGGCCCGGGTATCGACTGTTGGAGCGCTCCCACTCACCTCCCGGCCACATCGGAAGCCCTCCCGGGCGGCGGCCGGGGCCCGAGGGATCATCTGCGTAGTCGTACCGCTCTTCTCTGTGATCGGGCTGTGCCGCGCCCGGGGCCGGCCCCTGTGACAGGTCTGTGACAGTCGGCGGACACGGCCATGAAGTGGGCCCGGCAGGCTTCTCGGCACAAGGCAGGACGCACGACGGAACGAACCGAAGATCCGGGACTCCACGACGGGGGGCGCGAGATGAACACGCTGCACAGCACCAGCACTAGCGCAGTTGTCACGCGGCTCCACGACGTCAACCGGACGGCGGAGAAGTCCGGTGTCGTGAGCCAGCGGGGGTGCGCTCGTGGCGCCGGGCGTCAGCACACCGTGTACATGACGGTGGTTGACGGATTCACGGGGGAGAACACCACGGCGCAGGCCGCCGTGGGCACGACGGGGGGGAAGGCTCACGGGGGAGCCGCGTACGGGGAGGGCTCGGGGGAGCGTCGCTCCGGGACGGTGAGCGCGGAGGCCGAAGCGGCCTTCACCGCCTACGTCCAGGAGCGCCGCGCCTCCCTGTACGCAACCGCCTACCACCTGACCGGTGACCGCTTCGAGGCCGAGGACCTGCTCCAGAGCGCGCTGTTCTCGACGTACCGGGCCTGGGACCGGATCAGTGACAAGGCCGCGGTCGGGGGCTACCTCCGCCGCACCATGACGAACCTGCACATCAGCGCGTGGCGCCGCCGCAAGCTGAACGAGTACCCGACCGAGGAGCTGCCGGAGACGCCCGGCGACACGGACGCGATGCGCGGCACGGAGCTGCGCGCGGTCCTGTGGCAGGCGCTCGCCCGGCTGCCCGAACTCCAGCGCACGATGCTGGTCCTCCGCTACTACGAGGGCCGCACCGACCCGGAGATCGCGGAGATCCTCGGCATCAGTGTCGGCACGGTGAAGTCGAGCATCTGGCGGTCGCTCCGCCGGATGCGCGAGGACGAGGTCCTCAGCTTCGGCCGTGACGAGGAGGAGTCCTTCGGGGAGCTCGTCGCCTGAGGGAACGGGGGGCCGGCTCCGGGGGGAGCCGGTGACGGGAGGTCGGTTCCGGGGGGAGCCGACACCGACGGGGTCACGGGGAAACGGGTCACGGGGATACAGACCGTGTCACGGGGGACCACGGGGGAAGAGAAGAAGGTCCAGGCGGTCGGGGGTCCGCTTGGACCTTCTTCGTGTTCAGGGGGCGCGGACCCGGCGGAGCCCCGCGGCCGTCATGGCCGCGATGGCTGTCGTGACGGGCCACGCGGCGCCGTGATGGGCTACGCGGCCGTCGTGGGCGCGGACGCCCGCCGCGCGGCCGAGGCCGCCGTCAGCCGGTCCAGCGCCTCGTCCCGGTCGCACGGGTGGGCGCCGAGAGCCGCCTGGCGGGCCACGATGGACCGCTCGGAGCGCATCAGCCGCCAGCCGCGCCGCAGCAGGAACGGAACCGACTTGCGGCCCTCCCTCAGGTCCCGCACGAACCGGCGCCTGAACGTGGTCACCGCGCCCCGGGACAGGCACAACGCGTCGGCGAGAAGGCCGAGTTCGCGGCAGCGCCCGACGATCTCGGCGGCGAAGATCCCCTCCGCGATGAACAGCGGTGCCCCGTCGATGCCGAGGGCCTCGGCCCCGGTGCGGGCGCTCAGGGAGATGTCGTAGACGGGGACGGTCGTCCGTCCCGTACGGCACAGTTCCTCGATCGCGGCGACGGCGGTGTCCGCGTCCCACGACCGCGGGTGGTCCCAGTCGATGTCCTCGCTGCCCTCGACCTGGGGCAGCGTCGGGTCCGTGGCCTCTTTGTAGAAGTCGTCGAGACGGAGCACGGGGAGTCCCGAGGCGGCGGCGAGAAGGGACTTCCCGGATCCGGAGGGGCCGCAGAGCAGCACCACGCGGGCGGGTATCGGGAGAGGGGAACCCAAGGGTCTGTACCTTCTGTGACAGGTCCGGCGGACCGCGCGTCGGCGCGGTTCCCCCTCATTATCCCCGGCTCCGCCGCGGGTGCGGACGGATACCGGACGGATGTGACGAGTGGCGCTGATATGCCTGTTGCCCCGCAGGGGCGAATCCGTCGCGGAGTTCGCCCGGGCACGATCCGGGTCAACTACTCTGCGTGTCGCACCCATCGCACTGTGCTTCACGTCCCCCGTTGTTCGACCACCGCTAGCCGAAGAGGAAAACCTGATGGCGCGACACGCAGCCCAGCGGAACACCCTGGCCCGTACGACCGCGCGGATCGCCGTGGCGGTCGGCGTGGCCGCCGCCGGTGCGGCCGCGGCGACCCCGGCCTTCGCGGACTCGGCCCCCTCCCTGGACGCCCTGCACCGCCCGTCCGCCCCCCTCGGCAACGTCGACGCGCTGGCGGGACTGTCGGCGCTGAACGGGACCGTGGGGTACGTCACGGGTCCCGTGGAGGGACTCAAGCCCAACCCGCTGGCCGGCACCGGTGTGGACCCGCTCGACAACGGCGTGGTCACCCAGCTCGCCGACTTCAGGCCGCTGTCCTCGAAGGCGCTCACCGGGCCGGTGGCGGAGGCACAGTCGATCGGCGGGATCCCGGTGCTCGGCCAGGTGACCGGGCTCCTTCACTGAACCTCGCGCACGGCCCCGGACACGCGAGAGCCGCGCTCCCCCTGGACGGAGGGGAAGCGCGGCTCTCTCGTGCGCGGGGCCCCGGGGACACGGATCGGGGCCCCGGCGTCTCAGGGCGCCGGCGCCGCGGCGCGCGGGCCGGGACTCAGTAGGACGAGCCCCCGGCGCCCAGGGAGCCCGTCGGGTGCCAGACCGTCTTCGTCTCCAGGAAGGCCGTCAGGCGCTCGGTCCCGGGGGTCCGCGCGTAATCCACAGCCTGTGGACGGACGACGCGCTTCAGGTTGTCCGCCGCGGCGATCTCCAGCTCCTTCGCCAGCACCTCGTCGGCACCGGCCAGGTCGATCGCGTTGACGTCCTGGTGCGCGGCCAGCGGGGCCGCGATCTCCGCGGTCCGGCCGGACAGGATGTTCACGACACCGCCGGGCACGTCGGAGGTGGCCAGCACCTCACCGAGCGACAGCGCGGGGAGCGGGGCCTTCTCGCTGGCGATCACGACGACCGTGTTGCCGGTGGCGATCACCGGGGCGATCACGGACACCAGCCCGAGGAAGGACGACTCCTGCGGCGCCAGGACCGTCACCACGCCCGTCGGCTCGGGGGAGGAGAGGTTGAAGTACGGGCCCGCGACCGGGTTGCCGCCGCCCACGACCTGGGCGATCTTGTCGGTCCAGCCCGCGTACCAGACCCAGCGGTCGATCGCCGCGTCGACGACGGCCGCGGCCTTCGCCTTAGACAGACCCTCCGCGTCGGCCACCTCGCGGACGAACTGCTCCTTGCGGCCCTCCAGCATCTCGGCGACGCGGTACAGGACCTGTCCGCGGTTGTACGCCGTAGCGCCGGACCAGCCGCCGAACGCCTTGCGTGCCGCGACGACCGCGTCACGGGCGTCCTTGCGGCTCGACTGCGGGGCGTTCGCCAGCCACTTGCCCTTGGAGTCGCTCACCTCGTACACCCGGCCGCTCTCGGAACGCGGGAACTTGCCGCCCACGTACAGCTTGTAGGTCTTGAAGACGCTCAGACGCTGCTGCTCGGACTTCTCGGCTGCACTCATTTATCGCTCGCCCTCCGGGCTCGACGGGGCGAGGTACGCCTCCAGACCGTGCCGGCCGCCCTCGCGGCCGAAGCCCGACTCCTTGTACCCGCCGAACGGCGAGGTCGGGTCGAACTTGTTGAACGTGTTGGACCAGACGACACCCGCGCGCAGCTTGTTCGCCACGGCGAGGATCCGGGAGCCCTTCTCGCTCCAGATGCCCGCCGAGAGGCCGTACGGGGAGTTGTTGGCCTTGGCGACCGCCTCGTCCGGGGTGCGGAACGTGAGGACGGACAGCACGGGACCGAAGATCTCGTCGCGGGCGATGGTGTGCGCCTGGGTGACGTTCGTGAACAGCGTCGGGGCGAACCAGTAGCCGGAGGAGGGCAGTTCGCAGGCCGGGGACCAGCGATCGGCGCCCTCGGCCTCGCCCTGCTCGACCAGCGCGGTGATACGGGAGAGCTGCTCGGCGGAGTTGATCGCGCCGATGTCCGTGTTCTTGTCGAGCGGGTCGCCCAGACGCAGCGTCGACAGACGGCGCTTGAGCGAGTCGAGCAGCTCGTCGTGGATCGACTCCTGGACCAGCAGACGCGAACCCGCGCAGCAGACCTGGCCCTGGTTGAAGAAGATGCCGCTGACGATGCCCTCGACGGCCTGGTCGATCGGGGCGTCGTCGAACACGATGTTCGCGCCCTTGCCGCCCAGTTCGAGCGTGACCTTCTTGTGCGAACCCGCGACCTGCCGGGCGATCGCCTTGCCGACGGCGGTGGAGCCGGTGAAGGCCACCTTGTCCACGTCCGGGTGCTCGACGAGGGCCGCGCCCGCGTCGCCGTACCCGGGAAGGATGTTGACGACGCCCCTGGGCAGGCCCGCCTGGCGGCAGATGTCCGCGAAGAACAGCGCCGTCAGGGGCGTGGTCTCGGCGGGCTTGAGGACGACCGTGTTGCCGGTCGCGAGCGCCGGGGCGATCTTCCACGCCAGCATCAGCAGCGGGAAGTTCCACGGGATGACCTGGCCCGCGACGCCCAGCGGACGCGGGTTCGCCCCGAAGCCGGCGTGGTCGAGCTTGTCGGCCCAGCCCGCGTAGTAGAAGAAGTGCGCGGCGACCAGCGGGAGGTCGGCGTCGCGGGTCTCCTTGATCGGCTTGCCGTTGTCCAGCGTCTCCAGGACCGCCAGCTCGCGGCTGCGCTCCTGGATGATCCGCGCGATGCGGAACAGGTACTTGGCGCGCTCGGAGCCCGGCAGCGCGGACCACTTCACGAAGGCCTTGCGGGCGGCCTTCACCGCGCGGTCGACGTCCGCCTCGCCCGCCTGGGCGATCTCGGAGAGGACCTCCTCGGTGGAGGGGGAGACGGTCTTGAAGACCTTGCCCTCGGCGGCCTCGGTGAACTCACCGTCGATGAACAGGCCGTAGGAGGGGGCGATGTCGACGACGGAGCGGGACTCGGGCGCCGGTGCGTATTCGAATGCGGAAGCCATGATGGATCAGTCCACCGTCACGTAGTCGGGGCCGGAGTAGCGGCCGGTGGCCAGCTTCTGACGCTGCATCAGCAGGTCGTTCAGGAGCGAGGACGCGCCGAAGCGGAACCAGTGGTTGTCCAGCCAGTCCGCGCCCGCGGTCTCGTTCACCAGGACCAGGAACTTGACGGCGTCCTTGGTGGTGCGGATGCCGCCGGCCGGCTTCACGCCGACCTGCACGCCGGTCTGGGCGCGGAAGTCGCGGACGGCCTCCAGCATCAGCAGCGTGTTCGCCGGTGTCGCGTTCACGGCCACCTTGCCGGTGGAGGTCTTGATGAAGTCGGCCCCGGCCAGCATGCCGAGCCAGCTCGCGCGCCGGATGTTGTCGTACGTCGACAGCTCGCCGGTCTCGAAGATGACCTTCAGGCGGGCGGCGCCCGAGGCCTCCTTCACGGCGACGATCTCGTCGTACACCTTCAAGTATCTGCCCGCGAGGAACGCCCCGCGGTCGATCACCATGTCGATCTCGTCGGCGCCCGCGGCGACGGCGTCACGCACGTCGGCCAGCTTCACGTCGAGCGCGGCGCGGCCGGCCGGGAACGCGGTCGCGACCGAGGCGACCTTCACCCCGGAGCCGGCGACGGCCTCCTTCGCGACGGCCACCATGTCGGGATAGACACAGACCGCCGCCGTGGTGGGCGCCGTGCGGTCGGTCGGGTCCGGGAGGACCGCCTTGGCGCCGAGCGCCCGGACCTTGCCCGGGGTGTCCGCGCCTTCCAGCGTCGTCAGGTCGACCATCGAGATGGCCAGGTCGATGGCGTACGCCTTCGCGGTGGTCTTGATGGAACGGGTGCCGAGCGAGGCGGCGCGTGCCTCCAGGCCGACCGCGTCGACGCCGGGCAGCCCGTGGAGGAAGCGGCGCAGCGTGCTGTCGGACGCGGTTACGTCGCCGAGGGCGGGTGCAGAGGTGGGCATGGTCACCAGACGAGCATATCTACGCGCGTAGCGGCTTGTACAGTCCCGGGCCCCCGAGTGATTTTCTCCCCCACCCCAAGCCACCCCACCCCCGGCCCCCAAGCGGAGCCCCCCGGGAGCCCACCCCTGGGGCTCCGCCCCAGACCCCGCTCCTCAAACGCCGGAGGGGCTGGGAATCTCACCCGCAGCCGGAATGTGACGCGAGGGGCCGTGCCGGTACATCGATGCCCGTCGCCACCGACGCCCACTCCTCACCCAACGGCGACGGGCTGATGCACCGGCACGGCCCCGACCCCCCACCGGACCGGTGCGAACCCCGCTCACCGGCCGGAGGCCCGTGCCTCGATCTGCCAGCACGCCGCCGTGAACCGCACCTCCCCACCCCGCACGAACGACGAGAACGCCCCCCGGACCGACTCGACCACCCGGTCCCGGGTCCTCGCATCCGCCCCCCGCAGCGCGATCCCGACCGGCCCGAACCGGCTGAAGTACGGCACCAGCTCCGCCTCCGGCATCACGCACTCCGCGTCGACGGCCCGCACCCCGACCCCGGCCCACCCACCCTCCGCCAGCAGCCCCCGCACCCTCCCGGCGTCCGCCAGCGCGAACTGCCCCGGCGCGTCGGGCACCCGCTCAGGCAGGTCCGGCAGAAGCGGCGCAGCCGCCCGCTCCGCCGTCGTCATGAACGGGTTCTCCGCGATGTCGCGCCACACGACGAACCGCAGCACGGCGTCCTCCTTCGCGGCCCGCCGCAGACGGGCGAAGGCCCGCACCGGATCAGCGAAGAACATCACCCCGAACCGGGAGACGACCGCGTCGAAGGAGGCGGGCTCGAACACGTGCTCCGAGGCGTCGGCCCGGACGAAGGACGCCCGCACGCCCGCCCGCTCCGCACGGGCCCGCGCCGCCACCAGCATCGGCTCCGAGATGTCGACGCCCACGCACCGTCCCCCGGGCCCGAGCCGGCGCGCGACGGCCACCGTCGTGCCGCCGGTGCCGCACCCCACGTCGAGGACCCGTCCCCCCTGCCCGGCCGGAACGGCGTCGACGACCAGCCGCTCCAGCGGCGCGAACAGGGCGTCCACCAGATCCTGGGACTCGACCCAGGCGTTCCCGGCCGGCCCGTTCCAGCGCGCGGCCTGTCCGCCGTCCTCCGTACCGTCCACCCTGCGATTCGCTCCCATGCCGCCTCCCGTGGATTGCCCCCGTACGCCGTTCCCGCACCCCGCACACCCCGCACACCCCGTACCCGTCGTACCCCACGTACCCCTCGTGGTCCCTCAGGCCCGCCCGGGGTTTCGCGACCGAAGCGAGACCCCACCGACCTCAACCGTCCGGCACACGTCGTGCACAATCGGGACCATGAGCACCCCGGACCACCAGTCACCCCTTCCGGACGCCTCGCGACCCGAGGCCAAGGACCGGATCTACCGGTCGCCCGCCGGTATCGCGGGCGGCGTCCTCCTGCTGCTCCTCGTGGGCTGGCTCGGCGTCGACGCGCTGATCTCCGGATCCGGCCGCACCCCTTGGCTGGCGCTCGCCGGACTGATCCTCGCCGTCCCCGTGGTGACCGCCTTCACCCTGCGCCCCGCGGTCTACGCCAACGAGGACCGCCTGCGCGTCCGCAACCCCCTCCGCGTGATCGTGCTCCCCTGGGGCAAGGTCGCCTCGCTGCGCTCGCACTACTCCAACGAGGTGATCGACACCTCGGGCACGAAGTACCAGCTCTGGGCGGTGCCCGTGTCGCTGCGCGCCCGCAAGAAGGCGGCCAGGCAGCCGGTGGAGGGCAGGTCCGGCCGCGGAGGCGGCCGTCCGTCGCCCCTGGGCCTCTCGTCCGCGTTCGGCCGGGGCGCCGTCACCGACGCCCCGACCCGCCCCGAGACCGACCGGATCATGGACGACCTGCGTGAGCTGGCCGAGACCCGTGCCACCGCCGAGGGCGCGCAGGGCGAGGTCACGGTCCGCTGGGCCTACGAGGTCATCGGCCCCGCGCTCGCCGGCCTCGTCGTCCTGGCCATCCTGCTGGCGACGGGCTGACGCGTCCCTTCGCGGGGCCCCGCCCCGCCTCGGCCGCGACCACCGTTCCCCCACCCGGAGACGAAGCCGAGGGCCTTCCGTACGACCGCCCCCCGGCCTGAGTCCCTGGGAAACGATGAACACCGAGGTCCGGCGGACCCTGCCCGCCACCGCGATACCCGACGGCTGCCTGCCCTGGAGCACGGAGCAGACCCAACGCTGGACGCGGGTGCTGCCACCCGGCTGGACGTCCGTGCAACGGCTCGGGCTGCGGAACCTGAAGCTGGCGCTGCTCACGGGCGTGCTGGCCGCGGTGGGACTGGTCTCGGCCGGACTGCCGCCGTACCTCGCGGCCGCGGCCGGGCTCCATCTCGTATGGGTGCCGCTGCGGCCCGAGATCGTATGGGTGTCGGCGCCGGCCCTGGCCCTGACGGTCCTGGCCGTGCACCCCGCGCCGGTCCTCCCCGTGATCGCCGGCGCGCTCCTGCTGAGCGCGACCGCCCTGGCGGTCTCCGGCCTGCGGCTGCGGGCCCGCACCCGGCAGCGGGACGCGGCACTGGCCGCCGCCGCAGGTGTGACGGCACCCCTGCCGGACGCGGGCGGGCCGGTCGGGCGCGGCCGGTTCCTCTCCGGGCTCGGGACCTTCCTGATTCTCGCGGGCGTCCCGCTGGCCGCGACCGCCGGCCTGTGGGGCTCATCGGACGGCCGCCGGGTGGTGGTCGGCTGCGGCTGCTTCGTGGCCGGGCTCGGCGTCACCGCGCTGATCTCCGGATTGCTGGGCGGACGGCGGGCCGCCGCGCTGGGTTCCGCGCCCGCGCCCGTCCTGCGCGTCCTGACCCGCGCGACCCGGCACGGCGACGCGAGGGTCTTCGCCGCGGACGACGTGGCGGGCCTGCGACCGTTGTTCACCGTCGGCGTGGTCCCTCCGGACCACAAGGGGGACTACGACGCCGACGACGTGGCGGACGGCACGGTGGACCTCGTGGCGGACGTGGCGGACATCGCAGGACCGGCGGAGACGAACCCGCTCCACGACGACGAGCCGGGACCGCTGCGGGAGGCCGTCCTGTACGGGGCCCCGTACGACGGCGCCGAGGTCGTGCTCGTCAGCGCCGCGGCCGAGCCCGGCGGGCCGCTCGTGACGGAACGCTCGTCCGGGCCCGTACGCCCGGTGCCGGAGAGCACCGTGCGGCGACGGCTCAAACAGGCGAAGCGGGCGGCGGCCCGCAGGGCGGCGGAGGACGAACAGCACCTCGGCCTGGTGGCGGCAGCCCGCCTGATGACGACCGTGCCGGTGCGCCGCTGGCGCGCGGGCCCGGTGGACAGGCTGGCCGGGCTCCTGGTGGTCGTGTCCGGCGCTTCGATGTACTGGGCGATCAGCGACGGGGTCTCCGGCCTCTGGCAGGGAACCGTCGCCGCCCTCACCGGCCTGTACGCCGCGTTCCGTGTCCCCGTGAAGCTGCGCTGGCGGATCACCGCCGACCGGACCGGGCTCTGGCTGAACGGCCTGCGCGGGACCACCCACGTCCCGTGGGACGACCTCCGCTCGGCCCGCCGGGAGGCCCTGGAGTTGAAGCTGCGCTGGAGCCACGGCGGGGCCTGGACGGTCTCCGCGCCCCGCTGGGCCTGGCTCCAGCGCCGGCGCGGCGTGCCCCACCCGTACGACGCCCTGGCCGCCGAGGTGACCGCCATGCTCGGCGACCGCGCCCTGCGCCCCACGGGCGACAGCGAGGAGAAGGAGCGGGGGCGGCCGCTGTGGCCGCTTGCCGTGCCGTTCGTCCTGGCGTGGCTGACGGCGCTGCTGGCCGCCGTGGTGGGGCTCCCGGACTGGTGAGCCCCTTCGGGGGGCCGGAGAGGCCGCGGAGGGGTCCCTAGGGCGCGCTCGGCCACACCAGGACCATGTACGCCCCGCAGTAGGCCGATCCCAGTACCGCGGCGGTGAGGAACAGGGCCCGGAAGCGGGGCGAGGCCCGGGTCAGGTGGAGGGCGACCGGGAGCAGCAGCGGGAAGCCGGGCAGCAGGAAGCGGGCCCGGGGGAAGTAGACGCCGCCGCTGCCGAGGACGATCAGCAGCAGGACCCCGGTGAACACGAGCAGGGGCAGCGGCTGGCGGTCCCAGGCCGAGAGCGCGTACAGCGCCACCGACGCCAGCAGGGTCACGGTCACCATGATCAGGAACAGTTCCGGCGACGAGTTCTGCGCCAGGACCTCCCGCAGCCGGCGCACGGTCTCCGCGCCGCCGTCCCACTCGTTGTGCCACAGCCGCTGCACGGCGAAGTAGCCGTCCCAGCGGCCCAGCCTGAGGCCCACCCAGCCGACGTACGCGAGCCAGCCCGCCGGTGCCAGGACGGCCGCCGCCAGGGCGCGGACGGTGAAGCCCCGGCGCAGCGACAGCAGGGCCGTCACGGCGACCGCGGCGGCCACCGCGACACCGGTGGGCCGGGTCAGCCCGGCGAGCGAGGCCAGCGAGGCGGCCCACAGCAGCCGGCCGGTGAGGACCGCGTACAGCGCCCACGCGGCGAACGCCGTGAACAGCGACTCCGTGTAGCCCATCCACTGGACCAGGCCGACCGGCAGGGCCGCCCACAGCACGGTCAGCAGGACGCCCACGCGGCGGCCGTGCAGATGGCTGCCCACCGCGTGCACGCCCCACGCGGCGAGGAACGAGCACACGACGGCGATCGCCAGCCCGGTCGAGGCGCGCGAGCCGGGGGTCAGGGCGGCGACCGCCTTCACCAGGACCGGGTAGAGCGGGAAGAAGGCCAGGCTGTTCGCGTCGAAGGCGGTGCCCAGGTGACGGGCGTAGCCGTGGTCGGCGATGCCGAGGTACCAGACCGCGTCCCACTGCGACGCCAGGACCGGCCAGACGCCGTGATGTCTGCGGTGGGCCCAGACGGTGAGCGTGAGCAGCCCGGTGAGGCGGACGGCCGCGTAGGCGAGGAGGGCGGGGGCCGCGTGCCGCAGACGGGCGCGGACCACGGCGAGGAGACCGGCCGCGCCGGGCGCGCGCCGGGCGGCCGGGACACCCGGAACGCTCCCGCCCGGGGCGCTGCGGGGAGGGGCGGACGTCGGCCGGGAATCGGTCGAGGGCACGCGGCGGCTCCTGGGACTCGATGGTGCGCTGCCGGTAACCGTTCCTCGGTCGTCCGGTGGCGCACGGGAGCGCTGCGTCAACTGCCGTGCGGAAATCACCCGTAAGAAGGGTGGGTGTTCATGCCAGGGCCCCGGTGGGAGGCGGCGCGCGGCCGCTTCCCACCGGGGCCCTGGAGCGGACTCGAAGAGCCGCGGTCAGATGCCGGCCGCGGCCGACAGGTCCCGCTTGATCGCCGTCAGCAGCCCGGCCGCCTCGGCGTGGGCCGCCGGGAGGGCGTCGTGGCCGCCGACGGGCACCACGACCTCCAGGTAGCACTTCAGCTTGGGCTCGGTGCCGCTCGGGCGGACGATGACCCGGGCACCGTCCAGCGTGTAGCGCAGGCCGTCCGTGGGCGGCAGGCGGTCCGTCCCCCGGGTCAGGTCCTCGGCCTTCGTGATGGCGAGGCCCGCGAGCTCCGTGGGCGGCTGCTCGCGCAGCCGGCGCATGGCGTCCGCGATGACCGAGAGGTCCTCCACCCGCACCGAGAGCTGGTCGGTGGCGTGCAGTCCGTAGGCGACGGCGATGTCGTCGAGGAGATCCAGCAGGGTCCGGCCCCGCTCCTTGAGCTCCGAGGCCAGCTCGGTGATCAGGAGGGCGGCGGTGATGCCGTCCTTGTCGCGTACGCCGTCGGGGTCGACGCAGTAGCCGAGCGCCTCCTCGTACCCGAACCGCAGTCCCTCGACGCGGGCGATCCACTTGAAGCCGGTGAGCGTCTCCTCGTACGGCAGACCCGCGCCCTCGGCGATCCGGCCGAGCAGCGAGGAGGAGACGATCGACTCGGCGAAGACGCCCCGCGCGCCGCGTCGCACCAGGTGCTCGGCGAGCAGCGCGCCGACCTCGTCGCCGCGCAGCATGCGCCAGTCGGCGCCGGCCCTCACGGCCACGGCGCACCGGTCGGCGTCCGGGTCGTTGGCGATGATCAGGTCGGGTTCCGCCGCGCGGGCCGTCGCGAAGGCGAGGTCCATCGCCCCGGGCTCCTCCGGGTTGGGGAAGGCCACGGTCGGGAAGTCCGGGTCGGGCTCGGCCTGCTCGGCGACGAGCACCGGCTCGGGGAAGCCGGCCCGCGCGAAGGCGGCGAGCAGCACGTCCTTGCCGACGCCGTGCATGGCCGTGTACACCGTGCGGGCGGTGCGCGGCGAGCCCTCGGCGAGGACGGCGTCCGTACGGGCCAGGTAGGCGTCCAGGACGCTCTCGTCGAGGGTCTCCCAGCCGGAGTCCGGGCGGGGTACGTCGGCGAGCGCGCGGACCGCGTCGATCTCGGCGGCGATCTCCGCGTCGGCCGGCGGGACGATCTGCGAACCGTCGCCGAGGTACACCTTGTAGCCGTTGTCCCGGGGCGGGTTGTGGCTCGCGGTGACCTCCACGCCCGCGACCGCGCCGAGATGCCGTATGGCGTAGGCGAGGACGGGGGTGGGCAGCGGCCGGGGCAGGACGGCGGCGCGCAGGCCGGCGCCCGTCATCACGGCCGCCGTGTCGCGGGCGAAGTCGGCGGACTTGTGGCGGGCGTCGTAGCCGATCACCACGAGGCCGCCGGTCTGCCCCTTGGACTTGAGGTACGCGGCGAGTCCGGCCGCGGCGCGGATGACCACGGATCGGTTCATCCGCATCGGCCCCGCGCCGAGCTCACCGCGCAGACCCGCGGTGCCGAACTGGAGCGTGCCGCTGAAACGGGCGGTCAGCTCCGTGACGTCCTCGGCCTCGACGAGCTTGGCGAGTTCGTCACGGGTCTCCGCGTCGGGGTCCTCGGCCAGCCACGCCTTGGCCCGCGCGATGAGTTCGTCCTGCACCTGGGGTGCACCTCTCTCTTCGGTCGTACGGTTCCGTGTGCCCGGGTCGTCGCGCCCCCGGCGCCGGGGGCGGACTCGCCGTCGCCTACAGACGATCCAGCACCTGGGTCAGAAGTTCCCCCATGCGCGCGGCCGAGTCGCGGCCGGCCTGGAGGACTTCCTCGTGATTGAGGGGCTCGCCCGTCATACCGGCGGCGAGGTTGGTGACCAGGGAGATGCCGAGCACCTCGGCGCCCGCCTCGCGCGCGGCGATGGCTTCGAGGGTCGTCGACATGCCCACGAGGTCGGCGCCGATGACACGGGCCATCCGGATCTCGGCGGGCGTCTCGTAGTGCGGGCCGGGGAACTGGGCGTAGACACCCTCCTCCAGGGAGGGGTCGACCTCCTTGCACAGCGCGCGCAGCCGCGGCGAGTACAGGTCGGTGAGGTCCACGAAGTTCGCGCCGACGATCGGCGAGGTGGCCGTCAGGTTGATGTGGTCGCTGATCAGCACGGGCTGACCGGGGCGCATGCCCTCGCGCAGACCGCCGCAGCCGTTGGTGAGCACGATGGTCTTGCAGCCGGCGGCGACGGCGGTACGGACCCCGTGCGCGACGGCGGCGACACCACGGCCCTCGTAGTAGTGGGTGCGGCCGAGGAAGACCAGGGCGCGCTTGTCGCCGATGCGGTACGAGCGGATCGTGCCGCCGTGGCCCTCGACCGCCGGCGGCGGGAAGCCGGGCAGCTCGGTGACCGGGAACTCGGCCTCGGGGGTGCCGAGGGCGTCCACGGCGGGGGCCCAGCCGGAGCCCATCACGAGAGCGACGTCGTGGGTCTCGGCGCCGGTGAGCTCGCGCAGGCGCGTGGCGGCGGCGTCGGCGGCGGCGTGGGGGTCGCCCTGGATGTCGTCCGGAAGAAGAGATGCGTTCACGCGCAAGAGCGTAGCCGGTCTGGGCCTACGCGCGTAGATGACGGAGCTCACGGTCTTGCGATCGTTGTCTTGTCGTTTCCGACGAACGGGTGCGGGGCGAGGGCGTCGACAGGGCGCCCTCGCGACGGAGCGGGACCGGGCGGGCGAGTGGGGAGAACCGCCGGGGCGCGGCGGCGTGGGCGCGGCTCAGCAGGGGCGTTTGCGGAGCTCCATGACGTAGTCGTGGGGTGCTCCCGCCGACTCGGCGGCATCCGCCAGCTCGCCCAGATAACGCGCCGAGGGCAGTCCCCCCTCGTACCCGTTCAGTACGTAGACCCACGCCGGCTCCTCACCCTCCAGGGTGTGCACCCGTACACGCATCCGGCGGTAGACGTCGAGGCCGACGCCCTCCCAGCGGTCCATGGAGTCCTCGTCCAGCGGCGCGATGTCGTACAGCGCCACGAAGACCTGGGACCGCGGCGCCTCGACGATGGTCGCGAGCGCCCCCTCCCAGCCCATGTGCTCGCCGCCGAAGGTCAGCCGCCAGCCGTTCAGCCAGCCCGTGGCGCGCAGCGGCGAATGCGGGGCGCGGCGCGTCATGAGCCGCGGGTCGAGATTGCCGGCGTACGCGGCGTAGAGCGACATGGGGTCGAGGGTACGGCAGCGGCCCGCACGCCTCTCGCGTAACAAAGTGGCTCGGATGCACCCGTCCCGGGGCCCCTGGGCGGAAGCACCTTGAAGCGTGCGGGACAATGGAGTACGTGACTCGGATCGTGATCATCGGTGGCGGACCCGGCGGATATGAAGCGGCCCTGGTGGCCGCGCAGCTCGGCGCGGAGGTGACCGTCGTCGACTGCGACGGTCTGGGCGGGGCGTCGGTGCTCACCGACTGCGTGCCGTCGAAGACTCTCATCGCCACGGCCGAGGTGATGACGACGTTCGACTCCTCCTACGAGGAGCTGGGGATCATCGTCGCCGACGACACCCCTCCGCTGGAGCAGGCGGCCAGGGTGGTGGGCGTCGACCTCGGCAAGGTCAACCGCCGGGTGAAGCGCCTCGCGCTCGCCCAGTCGCACGACATCACGGCCTCGGTGACCCGCGCCGGCGCCCGCGTCCTGCGCGGACGCGGACGGCTCGAGGGCATGCAGTCCCTGGACGGCTCCCGCAAGGTCGTCGTGAGCGCCGCGGACGGCACGGAGGAGACCCTCACCGCCGACGCCGTGCTCATCGCCACCGGCGGACACCCGCGCGAGCTGCCCGACGCGCAGCCCGACGGCGAGCGCATCCTGAACTGGACCCAGGTCTACGACCTCGACGAGCTCCCCGAGGAGCTCATCGTGGTCGGCTCCGGTGTCACCGGCGCCGAGTTCGCCGGTGCCTACCAGGCGTTGGGCTCCCGCGTCACCCTCGTCTCCAGCCGTGACCGCGTGCTGCCGGGCGAGGACCCGGACGCCGCCGCCGTCCTGGAGGACGTCTTCCGCCGCCGCGGGATGAACGTCATGGCCCGCTCCCGCGCCGAGTCGGCCAAGCGCGTCGGCGACCGCGTCGAGGTCACGCTCTCCGACGGCCGGGTCATCAGCGGCACGCACTGCCTGATGGCCGTCGGCGCCATCCCGAACAGCAGCGGGATGGGCCTGGAGGAGGCCGGCGTCAAGGTCCGCGACTCCGGGCACATCTGGACCGACAAGGTCTCGCGCACGACCGCCCCGGGCGTGTACGCGGCCGGTGACGTGACCGGCGTCTTCGCCCTCGCGTCCGTCGCCGCCATGCAGGGCCGCATCGCCATGTACCACTTCCTCGGCGACGCCGTGGCCCCGCTGAACCTGAAGACGGTCTCCTCGAACGTCTTCACCGACCCCGAGATCGCCACCGTCGGCTACAGCCAGGCGGACGTCGACGGGGGCAAGATCGACGCCCGGGTCGTGAAGCTGCCGCTGCTGCGCAACCCGCGCGCCAAGATGCAGGGCATCCGCGACGGCTTCGTCAAGATCTTCTGCCGTCCCGGCACCGGCATCGTGGTCGGCGGCGTGGTCGTCTCCCCGCGCGCCTCGGAGCTGATCCACCCCATCTCGATCGCGGTCGACAACAATCTGACGGTCGAACAGATCGCGAACGCGTTCACCGTGTACCCGTCCCTGTCCGGCTCGATCGCCGAGGTGGCCCGGCAGCTGCACACACGGAAGATCACGGGCGAGGGCTGACCCCTTCCGGCGACTCCCCGCCGGTCAGGGGGAGTTGGTGACGCCGAACACGGCAGGGGCGGTGCGAGTGGGCACGTATACCACTGAGCACCCCACCATGCGAACAACTTCTGTTATTCGGCGCAAACTGCTGAAAGCAGACGGTCGTTGGGGTTACTGTCAGTTTCGTGTTCGCTGCAGAACGTCGCCAATTGATCCTCGAAATGGTGCGAGCGAACGGGGCCGTGTCGCTCCGTGAGCTCGCCCGCGTCGTCCAGACCTCCGAAGTGACCGTACGGCGGGACGTGCGCGCGCTGGAGGCAGAAGGACTCCTCGACCGCCGGCACGGCGGTGCGGTACTGCCGGGCGGGTTCACGCGCGAGTCCGGCTTCCCGCAGAAATCGCATCTCGCGACCGCCGAGAAGACGGCCATCGCCGATCTCGCCGCGGGTCTCGTCGAAGAGGGCGAGGCCATCGTGGTGGGGGCGGGTACCACCACGCAGGAGCTGGCCCGCCGGCTCGCGCGGGTGCCCGGTCTGACCGTCGTCACCAACTCCCTGCTGGTGGCCCAGGCGTTGGCCCATGCCAACCGCGTGGAGGTCGTGATGACCGGCGGCACCCTGCGCGGTTCCAACTACGCCCTGGTCGGCTCGGGTGCGGAGCAGTCCCTGCAAGGGCTGCGCGTGTCCCGGGCGTTCCTCTCCGGGAGCGGTCTGACCGCCGAGCGCGGACTCTCCACGTCCAACATGCTCTCGGCTTCCGTGGACCGCGCCCTCGTCCAGGCGGCCGCCGAGGTCGTGGTCCTCGCCGACCACACCAAGCTCGGGACGGACACCATGTTCCAGACGGTGCCCACCGACCTCATCACCCGTCTGGTCACGGACGAGCCGCCCGCCCACGACGACCGCGCGGCCACCGAACTCCAGGCCCTGGCCGATCAGGGCGTGCAGATCGCGGTGGCCGGGTCATCGGCCTCGGGCGGCGCGGGAGGTGATCCGCTCCCGGCGGGGCGCCAGCCGCGCCGGGACGTACCCCTCCCGGGCCCGCGCCGCGGCCAGGTGGTCCCGGGCTCGGGACCGCAACTACGCAGCGCGGCGGTCATGGGGGACCAGCCCCCGGCCGAAAGAGCGCGCGTGGCCGATCTTCGACGTCGCTGAGAGGCGTCGGGACGGTGAGGCGGACGGCCGAACCCTTCGGCCGGCCGACCGGACCGGCCCGCGGGCCGGCACGGTGAACCAGGCCGGTTCACGGTCGCACACCACCGCGGGCGGGGCGGTCCGAGCTCCCGGGCGCAGGCCGGGCCCTGCGGTTCGGGCCGGAGGCCGGTTCACGGCTTCAGGCCGCGCAGTGTCAGGTTCAGCAGGCGGTCGGCCAGCGCGGGGTCGTCCGCGGTTTCCTCCGCCGCCAGCGCGATCGCGTTGGTCAGCTGGAGGAGATCACCGATCGAGACGTCGGGGCGCACGGCCCCCGACTCCTGGGCGCGGAGCAGCAGGGCGCTGCCCGCCTCACGCATCGGGCCGCTGCACCGGGCGAGGTGGGAACCCTCGTCCCGCGAGGCCGACATGAGGGCACGGGCGAGTCCCCGGTACTCACCCGCGTGCGTGATGATCTCGCGCAGCCACCGCACCAGGGCGGTGCACGGCTCCGGCGCGTCGAGCAACTCGCGCGAGCGGGCCAGCAGATCGCTCACGGCCTCTTCGAAGACCGCGCTCATCAGGGCGTGCCGATTCGGGAAGTGCCGGTACAGCGTGCCGATGCCGACGCCCGCGCGCCGGGCCACGTCCTCCAGGGACGTGTCCGTGCCGTGCTCGGCGAACGCGGAGCGCGCCTCGTCCAGCAGCCGTCCGTGGTTGCGCCGGGCGTCCGCGCGCATCACGCGCGGCGCTCCCGGACCCCGGGCGGGCTCCGACGTCCCGGCCCACTCCTTCGCGGTCGCGCCCGCCATGGCTTCCACCTGCCCTCTCCCGCCGCCCGGCTGCGCTCCAGGATGCCACCGGCGGCGCCTCGCCGGACGCCCGCGGGCTCCGCGCCGGACGGCTCGAAGCATCATGGGCGGTTGCGCGGGCGGGGAACCGGGCGCCGTCCCGCCCGGGACGCACTCCGTACGCGAAAGTGCCCGGCGGGCTCGTACACGAAAGCGCCCGGCGGGCCGCGGACGCGGTTCGCCGGGCGCTGTTGACGCGCCGTGGGACGGATGGATCACCCGTCCCGTGCTCAGTCCTTGATCTCGCAGATGGGGGCGCCCGAGGTGATGGAGGCGCCCACCTCCGCGCTCAGACCCTTGACGGTTCCGGAGCGGTGCGCGTTCAGGGGCTGTTCCATCTTCATGGCCTCCAGGACGACGATCAGATCGCCCTCCTTGACCTCCTGGCCCTCCTCGACGGCCACCTTGACGATGGTGCCCTGCATCGGGGAGGCGAGGGTGTCGCCCGAGGCGACCGGGCCGGACTTCTTCGCGGCGCGGCGCTTGGGCTTGGCGCCCGCGGCCAGACCCGTACGGGCCAGCGACATGCCCAGCGAGACGGGCAGCGAGACCTCGAGGCGCTTGCCGCCGACCTCGACGACCACCGTCTCACGGCCGGGCTCGTCGTCGGTCTCGGCGTCGGCCGGGGCGGCGAACGGCTTGATCTCGTTGACGAACTCGGTCTCGATCCAGCGGGTGTGGACCGTGAACGGGTCGGCGGAGCCGGTCAGCTCGGGGGCGAACGCCGGGTCCTCGACCACCGCGCGGTGGAAGGGGATCGCGGTCGCCATGCCCTCGACCTGGAACTCGGCCAGGGCGCGGGCGGCCCGCTGGAGGGCCTGCTCGCGGGTGGCGCCGGTGACGATCAGCTTGGCGAGCAGGGAGTCCCAGGCAGGGCCGATGACGCTGCCGGACTCGACGCCCGCGTCCAGACGGACACCGGGGCCGGTCGGCGCCGAGAAGGCCGTGACCGTGCCGGGGGCGGGCAGGAAGTTGCGGCCCGGGTCCTCGCCGTTGATGCGGAACTCGATGGAGTGGCCGCGCAGTTCGGGGTCGCCGTAGCCCAGTTCCTCGCCGTCGGCGATACGGAACATCTCGCGGACCAGGTCGATGCCGGCGACCTCCTCGGTGACCGGGTGCTCGACCTGGAGACGGGTGTTGACCTCCAGGAAGGAGATCGTGCCGTCCATGCCGACCAGGAACTCCACGGTTCCCGCGCCGACGTAGCCAGCCTCCTTCAGGATCGCCTTGGAGGACGCGTACAGCTCCGCCACCTGCGCCTCGGAGAGGAACGGGGCGGGGGCCTCCTCGACCAGCTTCTGGTGCCGGCGCTGGAGCGAGCAGTCACGGGTGGAGACGACGACCACGTTGCCGTGGCTGTCGGCCAGGCACTGGGTCTCGACGTGCCGGGGCTTGTCGAGGTAGCGCTCCACGAAGCACTCGCCGCGACCGAAGGCCGCGACCGCCTCGCGCACCGCCGAGTCGTACAGCTCCGGCACCTCTTCCAGGTTCCGGGCGACCTTCAGACCGCGCCCGCCGCCACCGAAGGCGGCCTTGATCGCGATGGGCAGGCCGTGCTGCTCGGCGAACGCGACGACCTCGTCGGCACCCGAGACCGGGTCCGGGGTGCCGGCCACCAGCGGCGCGCCCGCGCGCTGCGCGATGTGCCGGGCGGCGACCTTGTCACCGAGGTCGCGGATCGCCTGCGGCGGCGGGCCGATCCAGATCAGCCCGGCGTCGAGAACGGCCTGGGCGAAGTCCGCGTTCTCCGAAAGGAAGCCGTAACCCGGATGGATGGCATCCGCGCCCGAGTCCTTGGCGGCCTGGAGCACCTTGCCGAAGTCCAGGTAACTGGAGGCCGGAGTGTCACCGCCCAGCGCGAACGCCTCGTCCGCTGCACGGACATGCAGAGCGTCCCGGTCCGGTTCCGCATACACGGCAACGCTCGCGATCCCGGCATCCCGACATGCTCGGGCCACGCGGACAGCGATTTCGCCACGGTTGGCGATGAGCACCTTGCGCACGATGGCTCCCTCCTTGAAAACAAGCCGAGTTTAGGGACAGCCAACACGACGTTTCGAGCTGTCCCCAGTGGTGAGCTTGCCCACACGGAGCGTGATACGAGGCTCGCCCTACCCGTGAAATCCCTTGTCGTGCCAAGGCACGCGGGAATCCCTCCCTGAACCCTAGCCCTCCTGTGTGGCCAAGGTCTCTGTGACTCCGTGCTGCGGCCCACAACGATTCTTTGTCGAGTCCCTACGAATGGCCCAATGATTCTTTGCCCTTGACGGAACCCTTGTCCCTGGGTTTACCCGTTAGTAGCGTTCGGGATGTCCAGAACGTACTTGGGGTAACAGCGCGGAAGTGGGTGGGGCCGGTGGTGCGCAGACCGCTGGTGTGGGTGGCGGCGATCGTGCTCTTCGTGGAGGCGATGGGGATCGCTCTCCTCAACTGGTACCTGGGCATGGTGGTCGACCGCCAGGACATGTCGATGGCGGGACTCGACTCCGACCTGATGGCGCGGTCGTCGAAGATCGGCGGCCTGGTCTTCGGTCTCTACTTCCTGGCATGTGCCGTCGCGGCCCTGCTGGTCGCGCTCAGGCAGCGTCCCCCGGGTCTGTTCGGGCGTGTCCTGCTGATCAGCGCCGCCGTGGTGCACGCCCTGCTCGGCGCCTTCACTGTGGGCCTGGTGGGCTGGCGAGCTTTCACCTTCATGATGGTCGGGTTCGCGTTGACCGTGTTCACCCTCCTGGCGTACGACGGCCGGGAGACGGGCCCCGTCGACGCCGCGCCGGAGACCGGCGGGACGGGTGACGGCGAGGGCGACACCGCCGAGGAGGGCACCGTTCCCGGCGAGGCCGCCGGCACCCGGGGCGCGGTCCCCGGCGAGGACGGCGCCGCGGCGGGGCGTGTCGGCCTGGAGAAGGACTCCGGTCCGAAGGGCGTCGGGGCGAGCGGCGCCGAGGCCGAGGGGGCCGAGGCGACGGGCGCCGTCGAAGAGGAGGCCGCGGTCGCGGCCGCCGCCGTCTCCTGACGGCGGTCCGACCGCTCCCGCCGTGGACCTCAGGCTTCCCGGGGCGTCCACAACTCCGTGATGCCGACGCCCAGTTCGGCGAGCAGCCTGCGGACGAGCGGCAGGGAGATGCCGATCACGTTGCCGTGGTCGCCGTCGATGCCCTCGATGAACGGGGCGGACCGGCCGTCCAGGGTGAACGCCCCCGCCACGTGCAGGGGTTCACCCGTGGCGACGTACGCGGCGATCTCCGCGTCGGTCGGCTCGCCGAAGCGGACCACGGTCGAGGCGATCGCGGACTCCCACCGCTTCTGCTCCGTGTCCCAGACGCAGTGCCCGGTCTGGAGCGTGCCCGCCCGGCCGCGCATCGCCCGCCAGCGCGCGGTGGCCTCCTCGGCGTCCGCGGGCTTGCCGAGGGCCTGGCCGTCCAGGTCGAGCACGGAGTCGCAGCCGATCACCAGCGCGCCCTGTACCTCGGGCCTGGCCGCCACGACGGATGCCTTCGCCTCGGCCAGCGCGAGGGCGAGTTCGGCGGGCGTGGGCGCGGTGACGGCGTCCTCGTCGAACCCGCTCACGATCACCTCGGGGGCGAGTCCGGCCTGCCGCAGCAGATTGAGGCGGGCGGGGGACTGGGAGGCGAGGACGAGACGGCGGCGCGGCTGATCGGTCATGTGATCAGGGTATCGGCGCCGTTCGGCCCCTGCCTCGGCTGCCGTTCGCGGGGCGCGGGCGGCCGCGCTCCCGCCCCGGCGCCGGGTCCGCTCAGTGGACGCCGAGCAGGACCATCGCGACCACCATGGCCACCGCGAGGAGAACACCCAGCCGCCGCAACATGTCCTGCATGTCGCGCAGCTCATCCGGGGGTTCGTTCTCGGGGTCGGACCACAGCATGCTCCCGATCGTGCGACGGCGGGGCCGCCGGACGCCTGAGTACGCGTACTCAACTTGCGGGCATCCTGTGAAAACCGCACCGCGGCAGGACCGGCGGTGCGGTGGTCGGGGAAAGCCGGGATCCCCCGGGGACGGGGTCCACGGGGGATCGGCGGCGCCCACGTCCTGCCGGCGGGACTAGCCCGGCCAGTAGGTGCGGCCCCACGTCGCCGGGCCCGGCCGCGGGAGCCGGCGCGCGGCGATACGGGCCGGGTCGGACCAGGAGTCACGCGGCCCGGACGCGCCGGACGGGGCGGACGCCACCGCCGCGGCGCGCGCGCGGACCACCGCCAGTGCGGCGGCCAGCTCCTCCGGGGTCGGATTGCCCCGTACGACCTTGATCGTCATGTCTGCTCCCAGGATCCGGGGTCTGCGGGGTTCTAGAGCGGGATGTTGCCGTGCTTCTTCGGAGGCAGTGACGCCCGCTTCGTCCGCAGCTGACGCAGGCCGCGCACGACGTGGGAGCGGGTCTGCGACGGCATGATCACACCGTCGATGTAGCCGCGCTCGGCCGCCGTGTACGGGTTCAGCAGCGTGTCCTCGTACTCCTGGATCAGCCGGGCCCTGGTGGCGTCCTGGTCCTCGGCCGCCGCGATGGTGCGGCGGTGCAGGATGTTCACCGCGCCCTGCGCGCCCATGACCGCGATCTGCGCGGTGGGCCAGGCGAGATTGAGGTCGGCGCCCAGGTGCTTGGAGCCCATGACGTCGTACGCGCCGCCGAACGCCTTGCGGGTGATGACCGTGATCAGCGGGACGGTCGCCTCGGCGTACGCGTAGATCAGCTTGGCGCCGCGCCGGATGATGCCGGTGTGCTCCTGGTCGACGCCCGGGAGGAAGCCGGGCACGTCCACGAAGGTCAGGACGGGCACGTTGAACGCGTCGCAGGTCCGCACGAAGCGCGCGGCCTTCTCGCTCGCGTCGATGTCGAGGCAACCGGCGAACTGCATCGGCTGGTTGGCGACGATGCCGACCGGGTGGCCCTCGACCCGGCCGAAGCCGGTCAGGATGTTCGGCGCGAACAGCGGCTGCGTCTCGAAGAACTCGGCGTCGTCCAGGACGTGTTCGATCACCGTGTGCATGTCGTACGGCTGGTTCGCGCTGTCCGGCACGATCGTGTCCAGCTCGCGGTCCTCGTCCGTGAGCGCGAGGTCCGCCTCCTCCGCGAACACCGGGGGCTCGCTGAGGTTGTTGGACGGCAGGTACGACAGCAGCTGCTTGACGTACTCGATGGCGTCCTTCTCGTCGCCCGCCATGTGATGGGCCACGCCCGACACGGCGTTGTGCGTCCGGGCGCCGCCCAGCTCCTCGAAGCCGACGTCCTCGCCCGTCACCGTCTTGATGACGTCGGGACCCGTGATGAACATGTGCGAGGTCTGATCGACCATCACCGTGAAGTCGGTGATGGCCGGGGAGTACACCGCACCGCCCGCGCACGGACCGACGACCAGGCTGATCTGCGGGATGACACCCGACGCGTGCGTGTTGCGGCGGAAGATCTCGCCGTACATGCCGAGAGCGCTCACGCCCTCCTGGATCCGGGCGCCGCCCGAGTCGTTGATGCCGATGACCGGGCAGCCGGTCTTCAGCGCGAAGTCCATCACCTTCATGATCTTCTGGCCGTAGACCTCGCCGAGAGCACCGCCGAACACGGTGAAGTCCTGGGAGAACACGGCGACCGGACGGCCGTCGACCGTGCCGTAGCCGGTCACCACACCGTCGCCGTACGGGCGGTTCTTCTCCAGGCCGAAGTCGGTCGACCGGTGCCGCGCGAACTCGTCGAACTCGACGAAGGAGTCGTCGTCCATCAGCAGGTCGATGCGCTCACGAGCCGTCAACTTGCCCTTGGCGTGCTGCTTTTCGACGGCGCGCTCCGAGCCGGCGTGCGTCGCTTCCTGGATACGGCGCTGAAGATCCGCGAGCTTGCCCGCGGTGGTGTGGATGTCGGGGTGGTGCAGCTCTTCCGGCTCGGACATCGGGATGCGGCTCCCTGCCTGATCTAAGGGGACGTGAGGGTGACTGCTCGGAAAACGCGGTGCTCGGGAACGAGATGCTCTGAAACGGGACGCTCAGAAGGGGGGCTTGCTACTCATCCGTAGCGTAGTGGCGTGCCTACCGATCGGCAGTGCGGCGTTTACCACACCTAGGCTGGGTTGCATGACGCCGCGAGATGCAGCAGACGCGAACGACAACCGGTGGTCCGATCTGGACCGCCCGCCGCTCAACGGGGCCGCCCTGCGCAGGGCGCTCGTCCGCGACGGCGGGCTGTGGAGCGACGTGGAGGTGGTGGACCGCACCGGGTCGACCAACACCGATCTGGCCGCCGTCGTGACCGGGGAGAAGGGCGCCGACGAGGGCGCGGTCCTCGTCGCCGAGGAGCAGAACGCCGGGCGCGGCCGCCTCGACCGCCGCTGGACGGCGCCCGCCCGCTCCGGCCTCTTCTTCTCCGTCGTGCTGAAGCCCGCCGGAGTGCCCGTCGAACGCTGGGGCTGGCTGCCGCTGCTCACCGGCGTCGCCGTCGCCACGGCCCTCTCGCGCTCCGCGGGCGTCGACACCGCGCTCAAGTGGCCCAACGACCTGCTGGTCACCGTGGACGGCGAGGAGCGCAAGGCCGGCGGCATCCTCGCCGAGCGCGCGGGCTCCGACGCGGTCGTGGTCGGCATCGGCGTGAACGTCTCGCTGCGCGCCGACGAACTGCCCGTCCCCGGCGCCGGATCGCTGGCGCTCGCGGGCGCGACGACCACGGACCGCGACACCGTGCTGCGGGCCGTGCTGCGCTCGCTCGAGGAGTGGTACGGGCGCTGGCGCGACGCGGGCGGCGACCCGGTCGCCTCCGGCCTCCAGGAGACGTACGCGGCCGGCTGCGCGACGCTCGGGCGCACGGTACGGGCCGAGCTGCCCGGGGGCCGGTCGGTCGTCGGGGAGGCGGTGGCCCTGGACGGGGACGGACGCCTGGTCATCGCGACCGAGGACGGCGTGCGGGAGCCCGTGGGCGCCGGAGACGTGGTGCACCTCAGGCCCGCGTGAGCCGTCCCGCGTGAACAGTCGGCCCCGGCACCCTGCCGGCCCGCGTGAATCAGTCGGCCCCGGCACCCTGCCGGCCGTGTGAGCAGTCGGCACCGTCGGCCTGATGGTCTGTGTGGACCGTCCCCGGCGCCCTGCCGACCCGCGCGGGGCGTGGGCCCTGCCGGCCCGTGGCCCGCGTGAGCCGGCCGGGCTTCCCGGGCGTGCCGGGCGGTGCCCTGGGGAGTCGTCCCCCAGCCGGTCGAACCCTCCTCCGGAGTCTCCGGGAGCGGCTGCGGTGGGTCGCCGCCGGGGGCGTGAAGGGTGTGGTCCGGCGCGGCGGGCGGGGGAGGGCCTGGTTTCGTGCGGCGGGCGGGGCGCGGGCGTGGTCCGGTGAGGGGTGTGACGGCGTACGACCACGAGTGGTCCAGTCCTTCGGCACCGTCCCTGGCCCCGGTCCCGCCATCGGGAGTGAGCCAGCGCACACCTGCCGTAGAGTTGAGCGCGGTCGAACCTGACCACGGCAGATCGGAAGGGCAGCAGGAGTGACCGTCGACGACACCGGCTCCGGCACGGGTGCCCATCCCGCCCCCGGCGGCGAGCCCGGCCGTACCGCCGGGCCGGTCACGGACGCGACAGCCGCACGGGCCGCCGCGGACGGTGAGGCCCGGCAGGACGCCCGTCCCGGGACCGGCACCCGCCCGCAGGACCGCAGGGACCACCGCCCGGACGCGGGCGGCGACGTCGTCAAGGACGACCACGGCACCGCCGCGGGCGGCACACGGACGGACGTCCGGCCCGACGCGCGGCACGAGGCGAACGGCCGGGTCGACTCCGAGGCCGAGCCGGACTCCGGCGAGGACCCGCTCGCGCTGCGCCTGGAGGGGCTGATCCTCGGCGCCGAGCGGCGCTACACCCCGTTCCAGGCCGCCCGCAGCGCGGGGGTGTCCATGGAGCTGGCCTCCCGCTTCTGGCGGGCGATGGGCTTCGCGGACATCGGCCAGGCCAAGGCGCTGACCGAGGCGGACGTGCTCGCCCTGCGCCGCCTCGCCGGTCTCGTCGAGGCGGGCCTGCTGAGCGAGGCCATGGCCGTGCAGGTCGCCCGGTCCACCGGGCAGACCACCGCCCGTCTGGCCGAATGGCAGATCGATTCCTTCCTGGAGGGTCTGACCGAGCCCCCGGAGCCGGGGATGACCCGCACCGAGGTGACCTACCCCCTGATCGAACTGCTCCTGCCCGAACTGGAGGAGTTCCTCGTCTACGTCTGGCGCCGTCAGCTCGCCGCGGCCACCGGCCGGGTCGTGCAGGCGGCCGACGACGAGGAGATGGTCGACCGCCGGCTCGCCGTCGGCTTCGCCGACCTGGTCGGCTTCACCCGGCTGACCCGCCGCATGGAGGAGGAGGAGCTCGGCGAACTCGTCGAGGCCTTCGAGACCACCGCGGCGGACCTGGTGGCGGCCCACGGCGGCCGGCTCATCAAGACCCTCGGCGACGAGGTCCTCTACTCCGCCGACGACGCCGGCGTCGCCGCCGAGATCGCGCTGCGGCTCATCGAGACGATGGCCAACGACGAGACGATGCCCGAGCTGCGCGTCGGCATCGCCTTCGGCACGGTCACCACCCGGATGGGCGACGTGTTCGGTACGACCGTGAACCTGGCGAGCCGGCTCACGTCGATAGCGCCGCGCGACGCCGTGCTCGTCGACGGCGCCCTGGCCGAGGAACTGACCCGCACCGGTGACGCGCCCGCCTCCGAGGCGGAGGCCGCCGAGGCCGCGGCCGCCGCGGAGAAGGAGGGCGAGGAGCCCCCCTCGTACCGCTTCGCGCTCCAGCCGATGTGGCAGCGGCCCGTGCGCGGGCTCGGTGTCATCGAGCCGTGGCTGCTGGCCCGCCGCACCGACGACGCGTAGCGCCTCCCGGTCACTGCTCGTTCTGACCGGGGGAGAGCAGTCCGTTCACGCAGATCCCCACGATCGGTACGCACACGCCCGGCGCCTGGTGGGACGGCGCGGAGGTGGCCGGGGCCGGGGGCGGGGTGTGCCGGGGCGGTTCGGTGGTCGGGGTGGTGGCCGCCGGTGTCGGCCGGGCGGCCGGGGGCGTCGTCACGGGAGCCGTGGGGATGCCGGTGACGCCCGGTGCCGCCGTGGCGGGGCCCCCGCCGCGCGCCGTGGGGATCGCTGCCGCCGGGGTCGGGCCGGGCGCCGGGGTCCGCCGGTCGGTGTCCGAGGTCGGTGCCGGGCTCGTCCCGCCCATCGCGGGGCTCGCCGGCGCGGCTCCGGCTCCCGTGGGCGAGGGCATCGCCGCGACGGTGGGGACGGCGTCGCCCGCCGTGTCGTGGTCGGTGGCCGTCGCGACGGGGTCGGCCTCCGCGTTCCCGCCGGCCGTGCCCCCGGTCACCGCGTCCGGTGTCATCCGGGCGAGGGTCAGCACCCCCGCGGCGAGCGCGAGTCCTCCTGCGGCGAAGAGCACCCGGCGCCTGCGGGGCTTGCGGTGCCGGCCCCGGACGGTACGGAGCGGGACCGGCGCCGTCTCGTCGCCGGCGGGCGCGTACGCGCTCCCGCGCCCGCCGCCCGCCCGCGCTGCCGGAACGATCCCTCGCAGGCGGCCGTCCGCCGTTCCCGCCGCCTCCCGAACGCCCGCACCGGCCGGAACCTCGGGTGTCCTCGGCCCGGTCTCCGCACCCCGGAGGCCCGTGGCCCCGAGGAGCGCCTTGGTCCCGGTGCCGGAGGCCGGCGTATCGGCCTCTGCCCGGCGGGTTCCGGCCGCGACGACGGTTGTGGGTGTCCCCGGCCCGGTCTGCGCACCCCGGGGGCCCGTGGCCCCGAGCGCCTTGGTCCCGGTGCCGGAGGCCGGCGTACCGGTCTCTGCCCTGCGGGTTCCGGCCGTAACGACGGTTGTGGGTGTCCTCGGCCCGGTCTGCGCACCCCGGGGGCCCGTGGTCCCGAGTGCCTTGGTCCCGGTGCCCGACGCCGGCGCATCGGCCTCCGCCCGGTGGGTTCCCGCCGTGACGACGGCCTCGGGGTTCTCGGTTCGGGCCTCACTCTCGCGGGCGTTCCCCGTGGTCTCGGCGGTGTGCGGCGGGACCACGGTCTCCGCCTCGCCGGCGTCCGCCGGGACGGACTCCGTCCCTCGGGCCTCGGCCGTGACCTGGGGCGCCCCGGACCCGGCCTCCGCGCCGCCTTCCTGGGGCTGAGCCGCGCCCGCGGTGGCGCCCGCCTCCGCCCCCTGGGCGTCTCCCGCGATCCCGCGCGCCCCGGACCCGGCCTCTCGCGGCTGAGCCGCTACCGCGGCGGGTGCCCCCGCCCCGGCTCCCGCGACCGAGCCCTCACGTGCACCGGTCTCCGCGGAGCGGGCACCCGGCGCGGCTCCGGTCTCTCGGGGCCGGGCCACGGCCGGCGCGGCTCCCGGCTCGTGGGTCGTCCCGGGCGGCGGGGTCTCCGCCGCCGTCTCCCGCGTGGTCGCCGCGGACGCGCTCGCGGGGGCCCAGGACTTCGCGGCCCTGTCCGGTGCGGTCCCGGTCCTCGCGAGGGCGGCGTCCGCCCGCTTCCTGGCGTCCGCGAGCGTCGCGCCCATTCCGGCGGTGGGTGTCCTCACGGTGGGCGCGTCCTGGGCGTCCGGCCCGGGGGCTCCGCGCCGTGCCGGGGCGGGCATCGCCCGGTTGAGCGGTGTGACGCGGATCCAGCCGTCGTCCACCGGCGCGGGGCCCTCCGCCGGCTCGGAGGCCGTCCTCTGGGCCGGCGGTCGCGTGAGTGCGGTTCGCCGGCCCGGCCGGGTGTCCGCTGCCTGCGGTGTCTCGCGGTTCGTCATGGTCGTCCCTCCCCGGTGAGCCGGTGTCCCTGATGCGCTGCGGCGGTGCGCAGGTTATGCACGGTGTGCGAGCGCGGAAACGAAGTTGGCTGACATGTCACTCGAACGAGGAGGTACGGCCCGAGGGCACGGCTTTCGCCGGACGGCCCGGGCTGCGATGATCGGTTCATCGACTGTTAACCCGCGTTAACCGGGAGGGTGTCATGGCGGAGCAAGAGGCGGACCGGCCGGCGGAGTCGGACGAGCGGAGGTTCGGGGAGTTCGTGGCCGTGCGGCGGCACGGGCACGTCGCCGAGCTCGTCCTCGACCGACCCAAGGCGATGAACGCCGTGTCCACGGACATGGCACGCTCGATCGCCGGCGCCTGCGAGGCCCTCGCCGCCGACCGGGACGTACGCGTCGTCGTGCTGACCTCCACCCACGAGCGCGCCTTCTGCGTCGGCGCCGACCTGAAGGAGCGCAACTCCTTCACCGACGCCGAACTGGTACGTCAGCGGCCCCTCGCGCGGGCCGCCTACACCGGTGTCCTGGAGCTGCCGATGCCGACCGTCGCCGCCGTGCACGGCTTCGCGCTGGGCGGCGGGTTCGAGCTGGCACTGTCCTGCGACCTGATCGTCGCCGACCGTTCGGCGGTCGTCGGACTGCCCGAGGTGTCCGTCGGCGTGATCCCCGGAGGCGGCGGCACGCAGCTGCTGCCGCGCCGGGTGGGCGCCGCGCGCGCGGCCGAGCTCATCTTCTCGGCACGCCGTCTGGAGGCCGCCGAGGCGCGGGAGTTGGGTCTGGTGGACGAGCTGGTGGAGGCCGGACGGGACCGGGCCGAGGCGCTCGCCCTCGCCGCCCGTATCGCCGCGAACTCCCCGGTCGGGCTGCGCGCCGCCAAGCGTGCCCTGCGACTCGGCCACGGGCTCGACCTGCGGGCCGGTCTCGAGGTCGAGGACGCGGCCTGGCGGTCCGTCGCCTTCTCCGGCGACCGGGCGGAAGGCGTCGCCGCGTTCAACGAGAAGCGCAAGCCGGAGTGGCCGGGGGAGTAGCGCGCGGGACCCGGGCCCGTACCCCTGTTCGCCCCGCCGATGTCCCAAATGCGGGCAAATATACCTAGCCTGGGATGATGGGCGAGGACAGTCGGCTGAGGGCCGTGGTGACGCTGGCGCAGGGGATGGCGGCGGCGCACACCCCGCGGGAGTCGTGGCGGGCCGCGGCGCTCGGCGCGTGTCACGCGCTGGCCGGGAGCTTCGCCGCGCTCTCCGTGTGGGAGCGCGAACTCGGCCGGCTGCGGGTGCTCGCCAACGTGGGCGACCGCGCCCCGGGCGAGGAGGAGTTCCCCGAAGGGGAGGCCTATCCGGTGCACCAGTTCCCGGAGATCGCCGAGTTCCTGCACGAGCGCTGGGCGGGCGGCGGCGAGCCCAACGCCTGGGTGGAGACCGCCGACGGCCCGGCGGCCGGGCCCGCCGGGTACTGCCACCAGCGCGTGGCCGCCCTGCGCAGGCGGGGCCGCGGCTGCTGCGTCGTCGCGCCCGTCGTGCTGCACGGACGGGCGTGGGGCGAGCTCTATGTCGCGCGCCCGGCCGGAGCGCCCGTCTTCGGCCCGCAGGACGCCGACTTCGCGACCGTCCTCGCCTCCGTCGTCGCCGCCGGGATCGCCCAGACCGAGCGTCTGGAGGAGGCCAGGCGCCTCGCGTACACCGACTCCCTGACCGGACTCGCCAACCGCCGCGCCGTGGACGTACGGCTGGACGAGGCCGTCGAACGGCACCGGCGGGACGACGCCGTGGTCAGTCTCGTCGTCTGCGACCTCAACGGACTCAAGCGCGTCAACGACACCCTCGGTCACGCCGTCGGCGACCGGCTCCTGGAGCGGTTCGGGTCGGTGCTCTCGCTCTGCGGGGCCATGCTCCCCGGCACCCTCGCGGCGCGGCTGGGCGGCGACGAGTTCTGTCTGCTCGCGGTGGGCCCGCCCGCGGACGACGTGGTCCGTATCGCCGGTGAACTCTGCTGCCGCGCGGCCGAGTTGGAGCTGGGGGAAGGGGTGGCGTGCGGGGTCGCCTCGACCGGCGACCCGATCGGCCCCGTACGGTCCGCGCGCCGGCTGTTCCGGCTGGCGGACGCGGCCCAGTACCGGGCGAAGGCCGTCCGGGCCGCGAAGCCCGTGGTCGCCGGGCGCGAGGGCCCCGACGACCCCGTGGTGCGGCTCGCGGACGCTCCCTCGCCCACGGCGGGCGAACGCCGCAGGTTCCGCGGACGCCACGACAGCCCCCGTACGTGACGGGCCCCCACACGCCCCGCGGCCGACGCGAGGCGGCCGTTGTGACGTACGCCGGAGTAAGGGGTCAACCCGCCACCCACTAGTGACATCAAGGAATTCACTGCGTACGCTCCTGAATATGGATATGCACACTGTGGTGGTGGGGACGTCCGGAGTGACCGCGTCCGACGTTCTCGCCGTGGCGCGCGAAGGCGCCCGGATCGAGCTCTCCGACCAGGCGGTGGCGGCCCTCGCCGCGGCCCGCGAGATCGTGGACGCGCTGGCCGCGAAGCCGGAGCCCGTCTACGGCGTCTCCACCGGCTTCGGCGCCCTGGCGACCCGGCACATCAGCCCGGAACTGCGCGCCCAGCTACAGCGCAACATCGTCCGCTCGCACGCCGCCGGCATGGGCCCGCGCGTCGAGCGCGAGGTCGTGCGCGCGCTGATGTTCCTGCGGCTCAAGACCGTCTGCTCCGGGCACACCGGTGTGCGGCCCGAGGTCGCGCAGACCATGGCGGACATCCTGAACGCGGGCATCACCCCCGTCGTCCACGAGTACGGCTCGCTCGGCTGCTCGGGCGACCTGGCGCCGCTGTCCCACTGCGCCCTGACCCTCATGGGCGAGGGCGACGCCGAGGGTCCCGACGGCGTCGTGCGGCCCGCGGGCGAACTGCTCGCCGAGGCCGGCATCGCTCCCGTCGAGCTGCGCGAGAAGGAGGGCCTCGCCCTCCTCAACGGCACCGACGGCATGCTCGGCATGCTGGTCATGGCCCTCGCCGACCTGGAGGCCCTCTACAAGTCGGCCGACGTGACCGCCGCGCTCTCCCTCGAAGCGCTCCTCGGCACCGACAAGGTCCTCGCCCCCGAGCTGCACGCCATCCGCCCGCACCCGGGCCAGGGTGCCAGCGCCGCCAACATGCTGGCCGTGCTCAAGGGCTCGGAGCTCACCGGTCACCACCAGGACGACGCCCCGCGCGTCCAGGACGCCTACTCCGTGCGCTGCGCCCCGCAGGTCGCGGGCGCCGGCCGGGACACCCTCGCGCACGCCCGCACGGTCGCCGAGCGCGAGCTGGCCTCCGCCGTCGACAACCCGGTCGTCCTGCCCGACGGCCGCGTCGAGTCGAACGGCAACTTCCACGGCGCCCCGGTCGCCTACGTCCTCGACTTCCTCGCCATCGCCGCCGCCGACCTCGGCTCGATCGCCGAGCGCCGCACCGACCGGCTGCTCGACAAGAACCGTTCGCACGGCCTGCCGCCGTTCCTCGCGGACGACGCCGGCGTCGACTCCGGCCTGATGATCGCCCAGTACACGCAGGCCGCGCTGGTCAGCGAGATGAAGCGGCTCGCCGTACCGGCGTCCGCCGACTCCATCCCCTCCTCCGCGATGCAGGAGGACCACGTCTCCATGGGCTGGTCGGCCGCGCGCAAGCTGCGTACCGCCGTGGACAACCTGACCCGCATCGTGGCGATCGAGCTGTACGCCGCCACCCGCGCCGTCGAACTGCGCGAGGGCCTGACCCCGGCCCCGGCCTCGCGGGCGGTCATCGACGCGGTCCGCGCGGCCGGTGTCCAGGGCCCGGGCCCCGACCGCTTCCTCGCCCCCGACCTGGCGGCGGCGGACGCGTTCGTGCGCGCCGGCGGTGTGCTGGCCGCGGTGGAGCCGGTGACCGGCCCGCTCGCGTAGCGGAGCCCGTAGCGTGGGGGCCGGGGCTGTGTCCCGGCCCACACGCTTCGCCTCGCCCTCTGGTATCAGGGTGTGCTACTGTCTCATTGATACGTTTTTGGTACCCATTTACTTTGTGCGCCTGATCGGAATCCTCCGCAGGCGCGTTTTGTTTTACCGGCATCTCCGGCATTACCCGGTGCATCTCCGGATGGGGGCCCAACTACCTGTTCAGGAGAACAACATGGCTACTGGCACCGTGAAGTGGTTCAACTCGGAAAAGGGCTTCGGCTTCATCGAGCAGGACGGCGGCGGCCCGGACGTCTTCGCCCACTACTCGAACATCGCCAGCTCCGGCTTCCGTGAGCTCGTCGAGGGCCAGAAGGTCTCCTTCGAGGTCACGCAGGGCCAGAAGGGCCTCCAGGCGGAGAACATCGTTCCCGCCTAGTTCGAACGCGCTTTTCCAGAGCCGGGTCCCGCGCCTTCGGGTGCGGGACCCGGCTCAGCGCTGTGACAGCTCATGCAGTCGGTGAGCGCTGTGTGTGCAGTCCGTGGGCCCAGGAAGGAAAACAGATCCAGCATGACTCGATCCGAACGTCCCGTCCGTAAGCGGCCGGCGAACGCACGTGCCGCGCAGTCCGGCGGCTCCGCGAAGAGCGCGGGCCGGGGAGCCGGCCGCGCCGGCGCCCGCAAGGTCGCGCCTCCGCAGGAGTTCTCCCTGCCCGAGACGATCACACCGGCGCTGCCCGCGGTCGACTCGTTCGACGCGCTGGACATGCCGGCCGCCCTGACGAAGACCCTCGCGGCCCAGGGCGTCACCGAGCCGTTCCCGATCCAGGGCGCCACCCTGCCCAACTCCCTCGCCGGGCGCGACGTCCTCGGCCGGGGACGCACCGGCTCCGGCAAGACGCTGGCCTTCGGCCTCGCGCTCCTCGCCCGCACCGCCGGACGCCGTGCCGAGCCGCGCAGCCCCCTCGCGCTCGTCCTGGTCCCCACCCGCGAACTCGCCCAGCAGGTCGACGACGCGCTGACCCCGTACGCCACCGCCGTCAACCTGCGCGTGGCCACGGCCGTCGGCGGGATGTCGATCGGCCGCCAGGCCGGCACGCTGCGCCGCGGTGTCGAGGTGCTCGTCGCCACCCCGGGGCGCCTCAAGGACCTCATCGAGCGCGGCGACTGCGCCCTCGGCCAGGTCGCGATCACCGTGCTGGACGAGGCCGACCAGATGGCCGACATGGGCTTCATGCCGCAGGTCACCGCGCTGCTCAAGCAGGTCGAGGCGGGCGGCCAGCGGCTGCTCTTCTCGGCGACGCTCGACAAGAACATCGACCGGCTCGTCAAGATGTTCCTCACCGACCCCGTGGTGCACTCCGTCGACCCGTCCGCGGGCGCGGTGACGACCATGGAGCACCACGTGCTGCACGTCGCCGACGAGACCGACAAGAAGGCCGTCGCCACGCGTATCGCCGCCCGTGACGGCCGGGTCATCCTCTTCGTCGACACCAAGCGCGGCGCCGACCGCTTCACCAAGCGGCTCCTCGCCAGCGGTGTCCGGGCCTCCGCCCTGCACGGCGGGCGCAGCCAGCCGCAGCGCAACCGCACACTCGACCAGTTCAAGAACGGGCAGGTCACCGCGCTCGTGGCGACCAACGTGGCGGCGCGCGGCATTCACATCGACGACCTCGACCTCGTGGTCAACGTCGACCCGCCGACCGACCACAAGGACTACCTCCACCGCGGCGGCCGTACGGCCCGCGCCGGTGAGTCCGGCAGCGTCGTCACCCTGGTGCTGCCCGAGCAGAAGCGTGAGATGACCCGGCTGATGGCGGACGCCGGCATCACGCCGCGCACCGCCCGGGTCAAGTCGAGCGACGAGGAGCTCACCCGTCTCACCGGCGCCCGCGAGCCCTCCGGTGTCCCGGTCGTCATCGAGGTTCCGCAGCCCGTCGTCGAGCAGCCGAAGGCGCGCTCCAAGACGCGGCGCGCGACCGGTGGCGGGGCCAGGCGCCCGGCGGTCGCCGGCGGCGACGCGGCCGGACGCACGGGCACCGGGTCGGACGGCCAGGCCCGCCGGCAGCGCGGCGGACGCCCGGCGACCGGCGCCGCGACCGGCGGCACGGCCACCGGTCGCCGTTCGAGCACCGGGGGAGCGGCCACCGGCCGTCGTGGTGAGACCGGCGCCGGTACGGGCCGTCGCGCGGACGCGGGAGGCGCGGCCACGGGCCGTCGCGGTGAGACCGGGGGCGGCTCCGGCCGTCGTACGGACTCCGCCGGCGGCTCGGGTGCCACTCGTTCCGGCGGCCGCGGGCGTGCTCCGCAGCGCGGTGGCCAGAACGGCGGCCAGGGCGGTGGCGGCCGCAGGGCCGCCTGACCCGACCGGATCACCTCGGCATCCTCGCCGCGGCCCCGTGACCCCTGGCCATCGCCCGGGACACGGGGCCGCCGTGCGAGCGGCCCGTGCCCGAACAGGGCTTGCGAGCGGTCCGTGCCCGAACAGGGTTTGTGAGCGGTCCGTGCCCGAACAGGGCTCCCGTGCGCCGGGGTTCAGACGTCGCCGAGGAACCCCGGGTCCACGCCGTCCAGCTTGATGGCGAAGTCCCGGTGCAGGCCGAGCAGTTCGCCCAGCGGCACCGCGCGGCGGCTGGTCGACTGGAGGTCGCGGCGCGCCTCGGCCGACCACAGGAACGGCACCACGGAGAGCCCCTGCGCGCCCGTGAGGGCACCGGACTCGGCCCGCCAGCCGGGCCAGCGCAGCGTGTCGTAGAACTGGTCCGTGCCCTCGTCCAGGAGCCACTGGAGCCATGCCCCGTGGCCCACTTCGAGCGACTCCCACTTCAGCGAGTCGGGCGCGAAGTACACGATCTCGCCCGGTCGTCCGGGACGCCCCACCGACTCCGGGTCGGGACCGTTGAGGACGAACACCCCGCCCAGCACGTCGTGTCCGACGACGAGTCCGCCGTCCCGCGGGCGCCAGTGCGGATCGAAGTACTCGGGGAATTCGTTGACCTCGGCCAGCGAGGGCAGGTCCGTCGTCCCGTCGGGCACTCCCGTCGGGGGCTCCTCGGCCGGACTGCCGTAGATCCGCAGCCATCCGCTGTCCAGCACCACACCACCGCAGTTGAGCACCATCCCGCCCAGCCAGGACCGTGCGGTGACCTGGAGCTGGAGCAGACTCGCACGGCCCAGATCGGCGTCCACCGGCGGGACGTCCATGGACACCCCGCTGGCGGCGAGCGCCTTGGACAGCAGAGGCCAGGCCGGTTCCTCGACTTCGGTCAGCTCGCTCAGCTCTCGCATGGCTTCCCTGGGGGTTCGTCAGGCGCGCGGTCGATGCGCTCAGTAGGCAATCATGCGCTCTCGGCGCACGGAATAGGTCACGAATCCGGCGCCCAGGCCGAGGAAGAGCGTGCCGCCGACGAGGTACGGGGTCGTGTCCACGGCGCCGGTGTCCGCGAGCCGGGTCCCGTCGCCGCCGGAGGGCGTGCCCGTCCCGTCGCCGCCGGAGAGCGCGCGCGGCCCGTCGTCCTCCGAGAGCGGGCGTGTGCCGCTCTGGCCGGAGAGCGTGCGCGTGCCGGTGTCGTCCGATCCGGCGGACTTCGGAGTCGTCCCGCTGACGGTCGGTGCGGACGCCGGCGCCGTCGTGGTCGGTGTGGGTACGTCCTGGGTCGCGTTGGCGGACGGGACGAACCACAGGGCACCCAGGAGGGTCCCCGCTGCGGTGGCGGTCAGCAACGATCGACGTGCGGCGGACACGAAATATCGATCCCCTTGTGGCGCTGGCGAATTGGCCGTGTGGGCCGATGCTAATGAAAGGCGCGGGTCGCGGGAAAGTCGCGCATGCCACGGGCCGTACGCTCCCTCCCATGACTACCCCTGAGACTTCACGGTTTGTCCGGCTTCGTGTCGAACTCGTGCTGGAGATCGACGACGCCGACGCCGTCACCCGGGCCGCGCTGAGCCGGATCGGCGACGACGCGGACATGCCGGCCGAGGAAAGGGCGCACGCCGAGGGTGCAGTGACGGAAGACACGGCGGAGGCGCTGGCTTATCTCGTCGACCCGTTCGACCTGGTCAGCGAGGTGCCCGGAGTCGAACTCGCGCAGGCTTCCTGGAGCAGCGAGCCCATTGACTACGATCCGGATTCGCCGGATTGGGACATCGACGAGGATGATGCCGAGGAGGACGACGAGGAAGACGTGCGCGGCTGACGCGGTCCGGGAGACGAGACCCCGGCCGGTGACCGCCGTCCGGGGCCCTTTCGTCCCCGGCGCGGCACGGCCCTCCTCCGCGCCGCACCGGCACACCGACCCGGTCCCCCGGTCCGAACGCGGTGGACGTGGTGGGGGAGTGGACGTGGTGTGGGCCACACTTCCTCGTGAAGTGGAACGGGGCGAACCGGTTGCCGCGTTGAAGTTCACGGGCCCCCGTGGCCCTTTTCGGGAATCGGCGACGATGGAGAAGCGTGTGATGACGAACAGTAAGCGGCGCAAGCGTCTGACGTCTGCGTCCGTACTGCTCGGCGGGGTGCTGATGCTCTCTGCGTGCAGCGGAGGCGGAGGCGACGCCAACGCTTCGAACAGCGGCGACCCCACGTCGCAGGCCAAGGTCGACGAGGCGGCGGCCAAGAAGACGTCCGAGGCGCAGATCAAGATCACGCCCAAGGACGGCTCCGACAACGCCTCGATCAACAACGGCACCGCCGTCACGGTCACCAAGGGCTCGCTCACGTCCGTCACGATGAAGACCGCGACCGGCACGGCCGTGGCCGGTCAGATATCGGCCGACAAGAAGAGCTGGAAGCCCCTGAACCGGCTCGACCGCGCCACCACGTACAAGATCGCCGCCGAGGCCGCCGACTCCGCGGGCCGCACGGCCCACGAGAACGCGTCCTTCACCACGGTCTCCCCGGCCAACAGCTTCATCGGCAACTTCACGCCCGAGGACGGTTCCACCGTCGGTGTCGGCATGCCGGTCTCGATCAACTTCGACAAGGCCATCACGAACAAGGCCGCCGTGCAGAAGGGGATCACGGTCTCCTCCAGCAGCGGCCAGGAGGTCGTCGGCCACTGGTTCAACGCCAACCGCCTGGACTTCCGCCCCGAGAGCTACTGGACCGGCGGCTCCACCGTCACCCTCAAGCTGAACCTCGACGGGGTCCAGGGCGCGAGCGGTGTCTACGGCGTGCAGCAGAAGACGGTCACCTTCAAGATCGGCCGCAACCAGGTCTCCGTCGTCGACGCCAAGACCAAGACGATGCAGGTCATGCAGGACGGCAAGGTCGTCAAGACCATCCCCGTCTCCGCGGGCGCCCCTGACCACACCACGTACCAGGGCCAGATGGTGATCTCCGAGAAGTTCAAGGAGACCCGGATGGACGGCTCGACGGTCGGCTTCACGAACGACGACGGCAAGGGCGAGTACGACATCAAGGACGTGCCGCACGCGATGCGTCTGTCGAACTCCGGCACCTTCATCCACGGCAACTACTGGGGCGCGAAGTCCATCTTCGGTTCCGTCAACACCAGCCACGGCTGTGTCGGCCTGTCCGACACGAAGGGCGCCAACGACCCCAACACCCCCGCCTCGTGGTTCTTCAACCACTCGCTGGTCGGTGACGTGGTCGTCGTCAAGAACACCGGCGACAAGACCATCGCCCCGGACAACGGCCTCAACGGCTGGAACCTGAACTGGGCGGCCTGGAAGGCCGGTTCGGCCGTCTGAGACAGCCGGGAGCAGGACGAGGACGAACACTGATGCGGCGGTGGCCCCCCGGGCCACCGCCGCATCGGCGTCTCCCACGGGCCTCTTGGCCCGGCCACAGCCTTCTCATGCTTCTCTTATTTCAGCCTTATTCCTTCATCACGCGCCGTAACTAGCTTGCGGCACATGTTCTTCACCTACCTGAGGCGCGAACTGCGCCGCCGCAGAAAGGCGGCCCTCGTCGTCGCCTCCGGGCTCGCCCTGGGCATCGCCCTGGTCATCGTGGTCAGTTCCGTGTCCTCGGGCATGGAGAAGGCCCAGGGCAAGGTTCTCCAGTCGCTGTACGGGCTGGGAACCGACATGACGGTCACCAAGGCCGCCGCGGCGAGCGGCACCAGCGACCGTCCGCGCTTCAACTTCGACGCGAAGGACAGCGGTTCCGGCACCGACCAGAGCAGCGACCGGGTCATGGTCCAGGGGTTCCAGACCCTGGCCTCCTCGACCGTCTCCAAGGTCGACGCGCAGAAGGGCGTCGCGGACTCCGTCGGCGGTCTGAGCCTCACGGTCATCCGCATCAACGGCCAGTTCACCCGCGGCCAGTTCAAGCAGGACCCGAGCAGCGGCGGCAGCCGGCAGCGGGGCGGCGGCGGACAGGCTCCGCAGGGCCGCGTCGAGGGCGGCGGCGCCAACTTCGACGTCAACAACTACACGGTCTACGGCACCGACGTCACCAAGCCGGCCCTGGGCCCGCTGACCTCGTCGAAGATCACCAGCGGTCGCACGTTCACGACCTCCGAGACGAACGCCAAGGTCGTCGTCGCCGACAAGTCCTACGCCAAGGAGAAGAAGCTCAAGGTCGGTGGCACCGTCACCATCAAGAGCGTCAAGTACAAGGTCATCGGCATCGCGACGCCCGACAGCGGCGACGCGGCGGCCAACCTCTACATCCCGCTCCAGCAGGCGCAGACGCTCAGCAGCTCCAAGAACAAGGTCACGACGATCTACGTCAAGGCCTCGGACTCGCAGCAGATCTCCAGCGTCAAGAGCACCATCCAGAAGAACATCTCGGGCACGACGGTCACCACCTCCGCGGACCTCGCGAGCACCGTCTCCGGATCCCTGTCCACCGCCTCCAACCTCGCCTCGAACGTGGGCAAGTGGCTGTCGATCGCGGTGCTCGTGGCCGCGTTCCTGGTCGCCGGTCTGCTCACCTCCTCCGCCGTCTCCCGCCGCGTGCGCGAGTTCGGCACGCTCAAGGCGCTCGGCTGGAAGTCGAGCCGGGTGACCCGCCAGGTGGTCGGCGAGGCCATCGTCAACGGCCTGGTCGGCGGTGTCCTCGGCATCGCCCTCGGCCTCGCGGGCGCCTACGCCGTCACCGAGATCAGCCCCAGCCTCTCGGCGCAGGTGGCGAGCGCGGGCCGGGGCGGCGGTCCGGGCGGAGGCGGCGGCTTCGGGGGCGGCGGCTTCGGCGGCCCGGGACGGCAGAGCGCCTCCAAGGCCCTCGACGTCGCGCTCACCGCGCCCGTCAGCGTCAACACGATCGTCCTCGCCGTCGCCCTGGCCGTGACCGGCGGCCTGATCGCCGGCGCCTTCGGCGGCTGGCGCGCCTCCCGGCTGCGTCCCGCCGACGCCCTGCGTCGCGTCGAATAAGCCCCGCCACCACGGATCCCAGGAGTAGCACCATGTACGAACTCAGAGGCGTCACCAAGCGCTATGCGCGGGGCAAGGAATCGATCAACGCGCTCGCCGGGATCGATCTGACGATCGGCGACGGCGACCGGCTCGTCATCCAGGGCCCCACCGGCGGCGGCAAGTCCACCCTGCTCCAGATGCTCGGCGGGCTCGACCGTCCCACCGCGGGCAGCGTCGAACTCGACGGCGTCGACATGGCGAAGCTGTCCGAGGCGAAGCTCACCCGGGTGCGCAGCGAGAACATCGGCTTCGTCTTCCAGAGCTTCAACCTGATCCCCACGCTCACCGCCCAGGAGAACGTCGAGACCGCGCTCGTACCGCTGCGGGTCAAGGCGAAGGAACGGCGTGAGCGGGCCGCCGCGGCCCTGGAGTCCGTGGGGCTCGCCGAGCGCCTCGGGCACCTGCCCGCCGAGCTCTCCGGCGGCCAGCAGCAGCGTGTGGCGATCGCCCGCGCCCTGGTCAAGCAGCCCAAGGTGCTGCTCGCCGACGAGCCCACCGGCAACCTCGACGAGGGCATGCGCGACGAGATCATGGACGTGCTCGAAGCCATGTGGAAGGAGCACGGGCTGACCTTCATCATGGTCACCCACGACTCCGCGATCGCGAAGAAGGCCCCGCGCCTCGCCACGATCCGCAAGGGGACGATCACCGTCAAGGAGAACGCGGGAGCGTAGCGGTACCCCGCCGGACGCCGGTGCGGGAATGAGCCCGCAGCGAAAGGGCCACCGGAAAGAGAGCCTCCGGTGGCCCTTCCGTGTTTGTGTGGGGACATGACCGTCTCGACAGTCGAATACATCCGGTACCGCATTCCCGAGGACCAGTCGGCCGGGTTCCTGGCCGCCTACACCCGCGCCGCCCGCCTGCTCGCCGAGGCGCCGCAGTGCGTGGACTACGAACTCGCGCGCTGCGAGGAGGACTTCGAGCACTTCGTCCTGAGGATCACCTGGACCTCCACCGAGGACCACATCGAGGGCTTCCGCACCTCCGAGCTCTTCCCCGGCTTCCTCGCCGAGATCCGCCCGTACATCGGCAGCATCGAGGAGATGCGCCACTACAAGCCCACGTCGGTGCGCGGCCGGGGTGCCTCCGAACCCACGCTCTACGCCTGGGCGGGCGGCGCCGAGGCGTTCTCCCGTCTCACCGAGGCGTTCTACGACAAGGTCCTCAAGGACGACCTCCTCGCGCCGCTGTTCGCCGGCCTCGCGCCCGAACACGCCGCCCATGTCGCCCTCTGGCTCGGCGAGGTCTTCGGCGGACCGGCCGCGTACTCCGAGACCCAGGGCGGCCACGGCCACATGGTCGCCAAGCACCTGGGCAAGGGCATCACGGAGCCGCAGCGCCGCCGCTGGGTCAATCTGCTCCAGGACGCCGCCGACGACGCGGGACTGCCCACCGACGCCGAGTTCCGCTCCGCCTTCCTCGCGTACGCGGAGTGGGGCACGCGGCTGGCCGTGTACTACTCGAGCCCGGACGCGACACCTCCGGCGGAGCAGCCCGTACCGAAGTGGACATGGGGAGCGGCACCGCCGTACCAGCCGTGAGCAGGCGTCCCGGCCGGTCGCCGGAGTGTCCGGCGGGGCGTTCGCCAGGAGCGTCGGGCGGGAGAGCTCAGCGGGGAGCGGACGAGCCCGCGCGGGTCGCGTCCGTTCCCCACGAGGCCAGCAGCCGCAGGGCCTGGGCCGAACTCGACTCCGGCTCCGCGTGATACGTGACCAGCGCCAGCTCGCTGTCGCCGATCAGCCGGAACGACTCGAACTGCAACGCGAGATCACCCACCAGCGGATGCCGCAGCAGCTTCACCCCGTGGCTCTTCTCCTTGACGTCGTGCGTCGCCCACAGCCTCCGGAAGTCCTCGCTCTTCACCGACAGCTGCCCGACCAGCGCGGACAGCCGCGGATCGTCCGGATGGCAGCCCGCGTCCATGCGCAGCATGCAGACGATGTCGATCGCCTTCTGCTCCCACTCCACGAACAGCTCCCGGTACTCGGGCCGCAGGAAGACCATCCGCGCCCAGTTCCGCTCCTGCGCCGGCAGCTCCGACCAGTCCCCGAAGACGGCGGCCGCCATCCGGTTCCAGACGAGCACGTCGGAGCGCCGTCCGGTGATGTACGCGGGGACGCCGTCGAGCGTGTCGAGCAGCTGGCGCAGGGAGCCGCGCACCTGCTGCGGCCTGGCCGTCTGCTTCTTCTTGTGCTGCTTGGGCTTCGCGAGATGCGTGAGGTGGTTGTGCTCGGCGTCCGTCAGCCGCAGCGCCCGCGCGATGGCGTCCAGCACCTCCGCCGACACGTTGCGGCCGTGGCCCTGTTCCAGACGCGTGTAGTAGGCCACGGACACCCCGGCGAGCTGGGCCAGCTCCTCGCGGCGCAGCCCGGGCACCCGGCGGTGCCGTCCGAAGTCGGGCATCCCGACGTCCTCCGGCTTCAGCCGGGCACGGCGGCTGCGCAGGAACTCGCTCAGCTCGGCGCGCCGGTCCAGGGAGTGGGCCGCCTCACCGGTGGGACCCACGGAGGGCTGTTCATCCATATGTCCAGTATCAACGGTCGTACGACACGGAGCCTGACCCCGCCAGTGGTAGGACCAGCGAACGTACGCAGAGCCGTGGTCTGGGTGAAACGCGGGGGACCGGGCAGGCTGGACGCCGTGCCCGAAGACACCGCAGGGCACGGACCACCCCCCTCCCGAGGAGAACCCCGGCATGACCACTGTCGTCGCGTACGCCGCACCCGCCGCCAAGGCTCCGCTGGAGCGCACCACCATCGAGCGCCGCGCGGTCAGGGAGCACGACGTCCTGATCGACATCAAGTTCGCCGGCATCTGCCACTCCGACATCCACCAGGCCCGCGAGGGCTGGGGCAAGGCCGCCTTCCCGATGGTGCCCGGCCACGAGATCGCCGGGATCGTCGCCGAGGTCGGATCCGGCGTCACCAAGTTCAAGATCGGCGACCGCGTGGGCGTCGGCTGCCTGGTCGACTCCTGCCGTGAGTGCGACAACTGCGTGGCCGGTCTGGAGCAGTACTGCACCGGCGGCGGCGTCGGCACGTACAACTCCGTCGGCAAGGACGGCGAGCCCACCTACGGCGGCTACTCCCAGAAGATCGTCGTCGACGAGAACTACACCCTGCGCATCCCCGACGGCATCTCCCTCGATGTCGCCGCGCCGCTGCTCTGCGCCGGGATCACCACGTACTCCCCGCTCAAGCACTGGAACGCGGGCCCCGGCAAGAAGGTCGCGGTCCTCGGCATGGGCGGTCTCGGCCACATGGGCGTCAAGATCGCGCACGCGCTCGGCGCCGAGGTCACGGTCCTCTCCCAGTCGCTGCGCAAGAAGGACGACGGCCTGAAGCTGGGCGCCGACCACTACTACGCCACCAGCGACCCGGAGACCTTCAAGGCGCTGCGCGGCACCTTCGACCTGATCCTGTCCACCGTCTCCGCGCCGCTGGACCTGGACGCCTATCTCTCCCTGCTGCGCACGGACGGCGCGTTCGTGAACGTGGGCGCGCCCGAGGAGCCGGTCCGGCTCAACCTCTTCTCCGTGATCGGCGGCCGCAAGACCCTCGCGGGCTCCGGCATCGGCGGCATCCGCGAGACCCAGGAGATGCTGGACTTCTGCGCCGAGCACGGCTTCGGCGCCGAGATCGAGCTCATCGAGGCCTCCGAGATCAACGAGGCGTACGAGCGGGTGCTGGCGAGCGACGTCCGCTACCGCTTCGTGATCGACGCGGCCACGATCTGACGGCGCCGTCGGCCCGGCGATGGCGTCGCCGTGCCGGGCGGACAGGACAGGAAGGTGCCGCCCCGGTCGTACGACCGGGGCGGCACCTTCCTGTCGGAGTCCGGCGTCCGGCTCCTGGCGATCGGCCTCAGCGGCCGACGACCGCGCCCGCGTAGACGTTGTCCGGGGTGACGATCTGTGTGACGGCCCGGGCGACCAGCGTGGACGGTTCCTGGCCCTGGTAGGTGATGTCGGTGTTGATCATGATGACCAGGGTGGCCTTCTTCGAGGGCAGATAGACGGTCACGGTCTCGTATCCCGGCAGGGAGCCGTTGTGCCCGATCCACCCGCTGGCGTTGAAGATGCCGAGGCCGTACGTCGTTCCCGGGAAGCCGGTCGGCAGTGTCTTCAGGCGCTGGGCCTGGGTCTGGGGGCTGAGCAGGGTGCCGGTGGCGACGACCTTCGCCCAGCGCCGCAGGTCGTGCAGGTTCGAGATCATCGCCCCCGCGGCCCAGGCCCAGCTCGGGTTCCAGTTCGTGGAGTTCGCGACCTCGCCGCTCAGCGTCTGGTCGGTGTAGCCCTGCGGGTGCGGCTTCGGGAACTCGTTCCCCTTCGGGAACAGCGTGTGGCGCAGGCCCGCGGGGCGCAGGACGCGCTGGTGGATGAAGTCGCGCAGCTTCTGCCCGCCGGCCTTCTCGACGACCAGGCCGAGCAGGACGAGGTTGGTGTTGGAGTACTGGAACTGCGCGCCGGGCGCGAACGTGTTCCGGTGCTTGAAGCCGTACGCGAGCAGTTCCCGCGGGGTGAAGACCCGCTGGGGGTCGCTCAGCAGGTCGTGCACGAAGTCCGGGTCGGACGTGTACGGGAACAGTCCGCTGCGCATCTCGGCGAGCTGGCGCAGGGTGATGTTCCGGCCGTTCGGGACGCCGGGAATGTAGCGGGAGATCGGGTCGTCCAGGCGGACCCGGTGCCGGTCCACGAGTTCGAGCAGCGCGGTGACGGTGAAGGTCTTGGTCTCGCTGCCGATCCGGACGTAGGAGTCGACGGACATCGGCTTGCGGGTGGTGGTGTCGGCGACGCCGGTCGCGCGGACGTAGTTCCCCTTGCCGGGCATCCACAGTCCGACGACGACACCGGGGATGTTCGCCTGCCGCCGGACGTCCGCGACGGCCTTGTCCAGCCGTGCGCTCAGCGCGGGGCTCAGACTGCCGCGCGCGTTGTCGTCCGTTCCGTATCCGCCGGTGTCCGCCGCGCGGGCGACGGTGGCGCGGGCGCCCGTCGGGTGGAGGGCCGCGGCGGGGGTGGCTGTGATCGGGGCCAGCACGGACGCTGCGAGCAGGGCGGCGGCGAACGGTCGGCGGTAGGAGCGATGTCGCATGGGGGGCGCCTCTTCCGGATCAGGTCCAGGTCACGGGGGACACGGGAACAGACGGCAACACCACCATCCGGGCCGTCGACAGGAGCGCCGGTCCGATCAGCGTTCCGGCAAGTCCACTCGATCGGAGCCACGCAGGGACGCGGCCGCCCGCAACCCTTCGGTGCGCTCGCGGGTCTGCTGTACGGCGTGAGGGATCAGGACGGCCCTGGTCCGGGCGGGAGCGGTGACGAAAACGGGAGCGGGAGCGGGAACGCGGGGGCGGGCGACGGGAGCGGGAACGGGATCGCGCGAGCGGGAACGGGGGACGGGATGACGGAAGGGACGAGCCGCCGTGAGCGCCTGCGGCGGGCGAAGCCGACGGGGATCCTGCTCCTGGTGATCGCCGGTCTGTTCGCGATCGGCACGGCGATCACCTGGCTGGCGGTGACGCACTTCGTCTACGCCTCGGGCCTGGCGGGCACGTCCGGCCATCTCAAGGTCGAGGCCTGCACATGGAGCGGGATCGGAGGCCACCGGTCTCCACACTGCCACGGCGTCTTCCGTTCCGACGACGGGACGATGGTGGATCCGGACGCCACGATCGACAACCACCTGTCGGTCGGCAGAGTGGTGGGCCTGCGCCGGACGGCCTCGGGCGGCTACGAACGGACGGGCGCGGGCGCCGTGTTCGGCTGGCTGGCGGTGTCCCTTTTCGGCCTGATGGTGCTGGTCCTGGGCGCCGCGGTGACGAGCGCCGTGACGGGCTCCCGGGACACCCCCCGCGCCCTGACGAAACTGCTCGGGGCACTGCTGGCCGCGACACTGGCGAGCGCGCTCATCGGGGGAGTGGCGGCGATGGCGGGGGCACTTGGGGGCTGGGGGTGACGGAGCGGCGTCGGCCGGGCCGGGGAGGCCAATTCCGATGGGCCGCACCGCAGTTGGCCCGAAGCCGGGTTCCAGGGGCTGTGTGTCGTTGCGTAATGGCTTGACCAAGGTTCTCCGCAGGTCCGTCTTCTGTCTTGTTAGGTAAGCCTTCCCTGGCTTACCTTCTGGGGCGTCCTCGAACCCCAGACCGGAGAATCCATGTCCAGCGCGAACGTCGTCCTGCTCGGTGCCATCGCAGGCTTCACCATCTATCTCGGCCTCCCCATCGGCCGCCTGCGGACGCCGACACCCCGCCTCAAGGCGGGCCTGAACGCCGTCGCCATCGGCATCCTGGTCTTCCTCGTGTGGGACGTCCTGGCACACGCCTGGGAGCCGGTCGACGGGGCGCTCGCCGGCCACGACTGGGGCTCGGTCGCCACCGGAGGCGGCACGCTGGCCGTGGGGCTGACGCTCGGGCTGGCCGGGCTCGTGCACTACGACGGCTGGATGGCCCGCCGCCGGGCCGCCGCCGCGCGCCCCGCGGGACCCGGCGCCGCCGCCACCACCGAGCTGGCCCCGGCGACCCGCAGTCAGGCGGGCTCGCTCGCGCTGATGATCGCCACCGGTATCGGCCTGCACAACTTCGCCGAGGGGCTGGCCATCGGCAACTCCGCCGCCAAGGGCGAACTCTCCCTCGCCGTCCTACTGATCATCGGGTTCGGCCTGCACAACGCCACCGAGGGCTTCGGCATCGTCGCCCCGCTCGCCGCCGAGGGCGAACGTCCTTCCTGGTCCACGCTGTTGTGGCTCGGCCTGATAGGCGGCGGCCCCACCTTCCTCGGCACGGTCGTCGGCCAGCACCTGGTGAACGACACCCTCTCGATCGCCTTCCTCGGCCTCGCCGCCGGCTCGATCCTCTACGTGGTGATCGAGTTGCTGGCCGTCGCCCGCAAGACCGGACTGAAGACGCTCACCACCTGGTGCATCCTGGCCGGCCTGCTGCTCGGCTTCGCCACGGACGCCGTCGTCACGGCCGCCGGCGCCTGAACGGGGACCGTCCTTCCTGCTCGGGCTACGGACGGGAACCGCTCGCCGGGATCTTCGTGAGAGGGGAGTCCTGCCCGCCCTGGTCGAGGCGGAACGGCGGGTACTCGTCGGTCATCAGCGCTGCATAGGCGCCGACCCGTGCGACCCAGCGGGCCAGACCGAGCAGGAAGCCGAAGAGGTGACCCGGGTAGCGGCCCGTGAACATCAGGATGATCACGGCGACCAGGGAGAGAAAGGGGATCAGGCCGACGCCACGCCAGTTCTCCCAATCGCCCCAGCCGCCGAAGAAGATCCCGACGACGATGTACTGCGGGATGGCCAGCAGCCACCACTTCACCAGGACCAGGCCGCGGGACAGACGCTCGGGATAGGCGACATCGAAACGCGCCGGGTAGCTGGGCACGTCCGCCAGGGTGAACGGGGGGTACTGGTCGGTGCCGAGCACGGTGTGCGCGTAGTAGCTGACACGCCAGTTCCACCGCATCACGCCGACGTTGAAGTCGAAGAGGGAGCGGGGGTAGCGGCCGGTGAACAGGATGGCGAAGAAGGCGAAGAGGGTGACGAAGGCGAACGCGATCCACAGGAAGAACAGCACGATGTAGTGCGGGATGGCGAGGAACCACTTCACCAGCCACATCCATCTGGACAGCTGAGGATCGACGAACGCCTCGACGCGCACGGGTGACGCGGTGCCAGGAATCATGTGGGCAAACCCCTTTCGAGCGTCCCCGCCCGGCGGGCCGTCCGCGGCTGCCCTCACCTGTACGGGCAGGCAGGCGATCGCCCGATCATGAATTCAGGCTCGCACGCGAGACGGAGGGCCGCGACTCGGGTGCTTCCGCCACCTGTGCGTGCCGACGAGGCGGCACCGCCCCCCGTACCGGCCTCAGTGCGACAGTGTCGCCGGGCTTCCGCCGTTCGCCTCGTAGCCTGCCACCGCCAGGGCGCGGTAGATCGCGTAGTCCGAGGCCGGGTCGGGGCTCAGGGTCCAGGGGAGGGCGCCCACGTGGCCGTCCACGTGCACCAGTTGGTCCATCGCCTCGGCCCAGCGCTCGCCGCGGACCAGGAAGCAGACCAGCAGATGGCGTACGTGGGCGAGCATCGGGTCGTCGGGGCGGGCCGCGTGGACCGCGTACAGCGCGCCGTGGACGGCCTTGGTGACGACCTCGCTCTGGTAGAAGCTGCGGACCAGGTTCACCTCGGGAAGGTGCTCGAAGACCGCGAAGAGCGGCATCGCCGCCAGCAGGGAGCCCTGCGGCGCGCGGGCCGCGGCCGCCTCGGCGAACGCCTGCGCCGTCTCCCGCGAACCGTGCCACTTCTCGCACCAGTAGTGCAGGGCCGCCAGATGCGCGCCCATGTGGGAGGGCGCGCGGTCCAGGATCTTCAGCCAGAGTTTCTCGAACTCCGGCTGGGAGTAGCCGAGTCCACGGGCCACCGACAGCTCGACGATGTACGGGATCGGGTCACCGGGGGACAGCAGCGCCGCCTCGCCGCACGCGGACCGCGCCTCCTCCATGATGATCCGGAAGTCGTCGGTCCCCGGGGTCGACGTCCGCCAGGCCTGCTGCACCAGGAACTCGGCGTGCACCGCGGCGCCGCCGGCGTCCTTGGGGGCCTCGGCACGCCACACGCGCAGCCACTGGCCGCCCGGCGTCTCGCTGACCCCGCCGGGCCGCTGCTGGAGCTCCAGCGACGCGGCGCCCGCGAAGGCCTGCACCCGCTGCCAGCGGATCTCGCCCTCGGTCTCCGTGCCGGCCAGCAGCTGCGAGGCCGCGCGGTAGTCCTGGGTCCGCTGCACCACGTCCAGGACGCTCAGCAGATCCGCGTCGGGTCCCGGCATACGGATGTCCAGCTCCTCCTGGCGCAGGAAGCCGTAGTTCGCCGGGTCCGCGGCGTCCGGGTCACCGGGCGTGACGAGCTGTATACCGGTGCGCCTGCGCCGGAGCACCGGCAGCAGGACCACGCTGAACATGGCCAGCGCCATCAGGACCCAGAGAATCTCCATGGCTCAAGCGAACCAGACGGGTCCGGCAATTGGCGAACCCGGTCCCGGGACGGCTTCGAGGACGGTCCCGTCGCGACGTCATGAACATCCGGAGAGCACTACGCTCGGGACTCATGAGCGACAGGCACATCAGTCAGCATTTCGAGACGATCGCGATCCACGCGGGCAACACCGCCGACCCCCTCACCGGAGCGGTCGTCCCGCCGATCTACCAGGTCTCCACCTACAAGCAGGACGGCGTCGGCGGCCTGCGCGGCGGTTACGAGTACAGCCGCAGCGCCAACCCCACCAGGACCGCCCTGGAGGAGAACCTCGCAGCCCTGGAGGGCGGTCGCCGCGGCCTCGCGTTCGCGTCGGGACTGGCGGCCGAGGACTGCCTGTTGCGTACGCTGCTCAGCCCCGGCGACCACGTGGTGATCCCCAACGACGCCTACGGCGGCACCTTCCGGCTCTTCGCCAAGGTCGTCTCCCGCTGGGGCGTGGAATGGTCGGTGGCCGACACCAGCGACCCCGAGTCGGTGCGGGCCGCCCTGACCCCCAAGACCAAGGTGATCTGGGTCGAGACGCCCTCCAACCCCCTCCTCGGCATCACGGACATCGCTGTGGTCGCGCAGATCGCGCGGGAGGCGGGCGCCCGGCTCGTCGTCGACAACACCTTCGCGACCCCCTACCTCCAGCAGCCGCTCGCGCTCGGCGCGGACGTCGTCGTGCACTCCCTGACCAAGTACATGGGCGGCCACTCGGACGTCGTCGGCGGCGCCCTGATCACCGGGGACAAGGAACTCGGCGAGGAGCTGGCGTACCACCAGAACGCGATGGGCGCGGTCGCCGGGCCCTTCGACTCCTGGCTGGTGCTGCGCGGCACCAAGACGCTCTCCGTGCGCATGGACCGGCACAGCGAGAACGCGGGCCGGATCGCCGAGATGCTCACCCGGCACGCGCGCGTGACCCGCGTCCTGTACCCGGGTCTGCCGGAGCACCCCGGTCACGAGACCGCCGCCAAGCAGATGCGGGCGTTCGGCGGCATGGTCTCCTTCCAGGTCGCGGGCGGCGAGGAGGCGGCCGTCGAGGTCTGCAACCGCGCCAAGATCTTCACGCTGGGCGAGTCGCTGGGCGGAGTGGAGTCCCTGATCGAGCACCCGGGACGCATGACGCACGCCTCGGCCGCCGGCTCGGCGCTGGAGGTCCCCGCCGACCTCGTGCGTATCTCCGTGGGCATCGAGAACATCGACGACCTGCTCCAGGACCTCCAGCAGGCCCTGGGCTGAGGCAGGGGCCCCGGCGGGCCTCCGCAGCTCCCCGCCGTCCGCCGCCCGCGGGCCCGGATCACCGGGTCGCGGGCGGCGGCAGGCCACGGTCGGCGGTCGTCCCACCCCGTCCCGCCCGTGCCGGCCGGTTCACCAGTCCGTCACGAGGGGAGTCGTCTCCGACGGCGGCTCCACCCAGGGGCGGGCCGTGGCCGCCCAGACCGCGAAGACGACGACCGCGCCGAGCAGTGCCAGCCACAGCAGCCGCCGCGCGGCCCTCCCGCGCCGCAGCATGCGGCCACCGCGCCGCACGACCTCGCCGTACAGGTCGGGCGGCACCACGGGCGGCGGTGCCTGTTCCAGGAGCCGTCGTACGGCCGCCTCGCGCTCCGGCAGGTTCATGACGGCGCCACCTCCATACGGGCGGGCGCCGGACCGCGCGGCGGGTGCAGCAGTGTCGCCATGGCGCGGGCGCAGATCGCCCGTACCCGTTCCGCCGGGAGACCGAGCAGGGCCGCCGCCTGCTCCTCCGCGACCCCCTCGTACAGCCTGAGGACCAGGATCAGCCGTTCCTGGGGCGTGAGCCGGGCCAGGATGTGGTCCGGGGAGGTACGCCGGCGCCCGAAGCCCCCGTACTGGTACCAGGCCGTGCGCTGGAACCGCGCGGCCAGCTGCCGGCGGGCGCTGTCGTAGGGGTCCTCGCCGTGCAGCCGGTCCCAGGAGGCGTACGTGTGGGCGAGGGCCAGCGTCAGCAGCCGCCGCGCGCGCGGGTTGGCGTCCCGGGGCTCCGCCGTGAGCAGCGTGGCGGTGTGCAGCAGCCGCCCCGCCGCGCCCGCCACGAACGCCTCGAACTCCCGCGCCCGGCGGACGCCTTGGGAGGCACGCCGTTCTCGCACCACGCCTCCCGCCCGAGGACCGCTCTGAGAAGGGGCCCGCGGCCACGTGCGACCCGTCGTACCCCGTACGACGAGGACCCGGTCTCATATGAGGCCAGGTGGCGCCTTCCGGTCAAGAGCCCGGCGCACATGCACGCGCGCGGGACGTACGCGCGCGCGTGACGTACGGGCGTGAGGCCCGCGCGCGGGAGGCGTCCGTACGCGCGCGGGATGGGGAGCGGCGGCCCGGGACCACTGGGCCCGGTCCGCCCGCGGCCGTGTTCAGGAGGTCGGCTCGGACTCCGTGGCCGGCATGCCCTGGGTGGCCTGGCGGGCCGAGAGCGCGCCGTTGAAGCGGGTGAGGAGCGCGCAGAACGCCTCACGCTCCTCCGGTGCCCAATCGTGTGTCAGCTCGGCCATCAACTGACGCCGGGAGGTGCGTACTTCGTCCAGCCGGGACTGGCCGCGCGGGGAGAGCTGGAGCACGACGGCGCGGCCGTCCTCGGGGTGCGAGGTGCGCTTGACGAGGCCGGTGTCGACCAGCGGGGCGACCTGCCGGGTGACCGTCGAGGAGTCGATGCCCATGCTCGCCGCGAGCGCCTTGACGCCCATCGGGCCTTCCTTGTCCAGGCGGTTGAGCAGCAGGTAGGCGGCCCGGTCCATGGAGTTGCGCACCTGCCCCACCCCGCCGAGCCGGGTCTGTTCCGCACGGCGCGCGAAGACCGCGACCTCGTGCTGAAGGGCTTCGAGAAGACCGGTGTCACCGACGGTCGTCATGTCCATCGACATCTCTGGTGTAGTGGGCATGGCCGGGGGCTCAATTCATGCGTGGGGAGCTGGGTTGGGGGACAGGTTACGCGGCCGGGGCGCGGGCCGTACCGGCGCTGCGCAAACCGGGTCTCGGAGCGTGGTCACCACGGAGGTGCGCCCGCGTGAACTGCGAGACTGGTGGTCATGAGCTACAGCACGGCTGACTCCTTTCCCAGTGTGACTCTCGACGACGTGCGCGGCGCGCAGAAGATGCTCTCGGGTGTGGCGCGGGTGACCGCGATGGAGGGCAGCAGGTATCTGTCCCAGCTGGTGGGCGCGCCGGTGCAGTTCAAGTGCGAGAACCTCCAGCGGACGGGATCGTTCAAGCTGCGCGGCGCGTATGTGCGGATCGCGGGCCTGCTCCCCGAGGAGCGCGCGGCCGGGGTCGTCGCGGCGAGCGCGGGCAACCACGCGCAGGGGGTCGCGCTCGCCTCCTCGCTGCTCGGCGTGCGCTCCACGGTGTTCATGCCGAACGGCGCCCCGCTGCCCAAGGTCGCCGCCACCCGCGACTACGGCGCCGAGGTGAGGCTGCACGGCCAGGTGGTCGACGAGACCCTGGCCGCCGCCCAGGAGTACGCGCGGCGGACGGGTGCCGTGTTCATCCACCCCTTCGACCACCCGGACGTCATCGCGGGCCAGGGCACGGTGGGCCTGGAGATCCTGGAGCAGTGCCCCGAGGTGCGCACGATCGTCCTGGGGATCGGCGGCGGCGGCCTCGCGGCGGGCGTGGCCCTCGCGGTGAAGTCGCTGCGTCCGGACGTACGGATCATCGGGGTGCAGGCCGAGGGCGCGGCGGCCTACCCGCCCTCGCTCGCGGCCGGGCGGCCGCTGTCGATCGCGAACCCGGCCACGATGGCCGACGGCATCAAGGTCGGCCGTCCAGGCGACGTGCCGTTCCGGCTGGTCGAGGAGCTGGTCGACGAGGTCCGCACGGTCTCCGAGAACGACCTGTCCAGCGCACTGCTGCTGTGCCTCGAGCGGGCCAAGCTGGTCGTCGAACCGGCCGGCGCGAGCTCGGTCGCGGCGCTGCTGCGCGATCCCGGGAGCTTCGAGGGCCCGGTGGTGGCGCTGCTGTCGGGCGGGAACGTGGATCCGCTGCTGATGCAGCGCATCCTGCGCCACGGCATGGCGGCGGGCGGCCGCTACCTGGCCGTCACGCTGCGGCTGACCGACCGGCCCGGGGCCCTGGCCACGCTTCTGGGGGTGTTGTCAGTGGCGGACGCTAACGTCCTGGACGTGAGCCATGTGCGGACCGATCCCCGGCTCGGGCTCACGGAGGTGGAGGTCGAGCTGCACCTGGAGACGAAGGGCCACGACCACTGCGCCGAGGTGAACCTGGCGCTGCGCGAGGCGGGCTACACCGTCATCGACTGAGGCCGGAGCCGCCCGCGGGGGCCCGGTCGACCCGTTCGGTGAAAATGCATTGAGTGACGCGATACATCGCGTTACGGTGGGAGTCCGGATCGGTGCGACGCAGTCGGGCCGATGACTTTCTCGTCGTGCGCGAGTCCCCAGTAGTACGCGCACATCCGCAAGCACGCGCACATCCGAAAATTCCCCAACGACGTGGAGAACACTCATGCCAGGCGCCATCTACGCCGAAGGCCTGGTGAAGACCTTCGGTGACGTAAGGGCTCTGGACGGCGTCGACCTCGATGTCCCGGAGGGCACCGTGCTCGGCCTGCTCGGGCCGAACGGCGCGGGCAAGACGACCGCGGTCCGCTGTCTGACGACCCTGTTGCGCCCCGACAGCGGCAAGGCCGTCGTCGCGGGCGTCGACGTGCTCAAGGACCCCGACGCCGTACGGCGCAGGGTCGGCCTCTCCGGCCAGTTCGCGGCGGTCGACGAATACCTGACCGGCCGCGAGAACCTCCAGATGGTCGGACAGCTCTACCAGATGAGGGCGAAGGCCGCGAAGGTCCGCGCGGAGGAGCTGCTGGAGCAGTTCAACCTCGCCGACGCCGCCGACCGCACCGCGAAGACGTACTCGGGAGGTATGCGCCGCCGGCTCGACCTGGCGGCGGCCCTGGTCGTCTCGCCCCCGGTGATGTTCATGGACGAGCCCACCACCGGCCTCGACCCGCGCAACCGCCAGCAGCTGTGGGACGTCATCAAGCGGCTGGTCTCCGGCGGTACGACCCTGCTGCTGACCACCCAGTATCTGGAGGAGGCCGACCACCTCGCGCACGACATCTGCGTGGTCGACCACGGCCGGGTCATCGCCCGCGGCACCGCCGACGAGCTCAAGGCGCAGACCGGCGGCGAGCGCGTCGAGGTCGTCGTGCACGAGCGCGAGCACATCGCGACCGCCTCCGAGGTGCTGCGCGGCTTCGGCAAGGGCGAGACGACGGTCGAGGAGCACACCCGCAAGCTCACGGTGCCCGTCACCGGCGGCGCGAAGCTCCTCGCCGAGGTGATCCGCGAGCTGGACGGCCGCGGTATCGAGATCGACGACATCGGCCTGCGCCGCCCCACCCTCGACGACGTCTTCCTCTCGCTCACCGGCCACGTGGCCGAGGAGAAGTCCGAAGAGAACGGCGGGCCGGCGGACACCCGGACGGGCAAGAGCAAGAAGGAGGCCGCGAAGTGAGCGCCGTCAGTGACGCCGTGCAGGTCACGGCACCCTCGAACCCCGTCTACCAATCCATCAGGGACTCCCTGGTCATCGCCAGGCGGAACCTGATCAGAATGTCCAGGATCCCGGAAATGGTGATCTTCGGACTGATCCAGCCGATCATGTTCGTGGTGCTGTTCACCTACGTCTTCGGCGGGTCCATGAAGATCGGCGGCAGCACCAGCGCCACCGCCTACACCAACTTCCTGATGGCCGGCATCTTCGCCCAGACGGTCACCTTCGCCACCGCGGGCGCCGGCGCGGGCATCGCCGACGACATGCACAAGGGCCTCATCGACCGCTTCCGGTCGCTGCCCATGGCGCGGGGCGCGGTGCTCACCGGCCGCACCCTGGCCGACCTCGTGCAGACCGCGCTGACCCTGCTCGTCCTCGCGGTGGTCGCCGTACTGGTCGGCTGGAGAGTCGGCTCGGACGGCAGCACCAACGCGTTCCGCGTCCTCGGAGCCTTCGGGCTGCTGCTCCTGCTCGGGTACGCGTTCACCTGGATCGGCGCGCTCATCGGCCTGTCCGTCCGCACGCCCGAGGCGGCGACCTCCGGCGGGCTGATCTGGCTCTTCCCGGTCACGTTCATCTCGAACGCGTTCGTGGACACCAGCAACATGACCCCCTGGCTGCGGCATGTCGCGGACTGGAACCCGTTCAGCGCCACCGTGCAGGCCTGCCGTGTGCTGTTCGCCAACCCCGGCGTGTCGACGTCCGACGCATGGCCCATGCAGCACCCGGTCTGGGCCTCGGTGATCTACTCGGTCCTCATCGTGGTGATCTTCCGGACGCTCGCCGTCCGCAAGTACCGCTCGGCGACGGCGTGAGGCGGTCGCGCCGGTCGAGGTGACCACCTCGATCGACGCGGACATGGCAATGCCCCCGGCACGCGTCCGGGGGCATCGTCGTCGGTCGCGGGCTCAGCCCCGGTGCGGCTCGGCCTTGAGGATCTTCACCGAGGCGAGCTTGCCGTTCGGCAGCTCGTACTGGGCGTCCTCGCCGACCTTCTTGCCGTTCACTCCGGCGCCCAGCGGCGACTGCGGAGAGTACGTCTCCATGTCGGAGCTCGCGTACTCGCGGGAACCGAGCAGGAAGTCCAGGGTGTCGTCCTCGTCGCCGTCGAAGGCGATGGTCACGATCATGCCCGGTGCGACCACGCCGTCCGCCGCGGGAGCCTCGCCGACCTTGGCGTTCTCCAGGAGCTGGGTCAGCTGGCGCACACGGAGCTCCTGCTTGCCCTGCTCTTCCTTGGCCGCGTGGTACCCGCCGTTCTCGCGCAGGTCGCCCTCCTCGCGCGCGGCCGCGATCTTGGCGGCGATCTCCGTGCGCGCGGGACCAGACAGGTACTCCAGCTCGGCCCTGAGCTGGTTGTACGCCTCCTGGGTCAGCCAGGTGACGTTCTCGCTGGTCTGGGTCACAGGTGCTCCTCGTAGGTACTGGGAATACAAAGCATCGCCCTACCCAGAAGCATGTTCTCTCACGGGTGGGCGAAACCACGAGCCTAACAATTCAGCGGCTCCGAGGGGAGGACATAAGACATCAGAATTTCATCGACGCAGGTCAGCCCTGGTAGCGCAGAGTGATTCCGGCCGTGGCCGAGGGCATCGACCGGGGTCGGCGGTGCCGCTCAGCCCTAGTGGCAGCCGAGGAGTTCCGCCGTGGAGCCCCGGGCCGTCGTCCGCAGCGTGACCACCTTGTCGAGACGGGACGCGCGCTGGTCGAAGCGGAAGTCCGCGCGGCCCACCTCCGTACCGTCCGCGCTCTGCGACCGCAGGGTGCAGTAGCCCTTCGTACCGGTGTCCTTGTGCACCTCGAGGTGCACCTCCACCGCGTTGTCCGAGACCGCCTCGAAGGTGATCACCTGGGCGCTGATCCTGGCGCCGGCGATGTAGTCGTAGCCGAACCAGCCGACCACGCCGATCAGGACGGCCCCCAGTACGGCGCCGACGATCCTGAGCTTGCGGTCGGCACGCTCGTCGGCGGAGCGGCCGTACCGGCCCTCGGGCAGCTGCGCGCTCGCCGTACTCATGATCGTCCTCTCGGCCGGGGTTCCTGGGGCGGACCCCGGAATTATTCGCCCCCCGATTCCGTCACTATAGAAGCCGCCCGCAGCGCGGATTCACGCCGGGCGCCGACAGCCGACCCACCCAGGCGACAGCCGACTGACCGAGGATTGAGTCTTGACTGACCAGCTGCGACTGATGGCCGTGCACGCCCACCCCGACGACGAGTCGAGCAAGGGCGCGGCCACCATGGCGAAGTACGTGTCCGAGGGGGTGGACGTGCTGGTCGTGACCTGCACGGGTGGGGAGCGCGGCTCCATCCTCAATCCCAAGCTCCAGGGCGACACGTACATCGAGGAGAACATCCACGAGGTGCGCAAGAAGGAGATGGACGAGGCCCGCGAGATCCTCGGGGTCAAGCAGGAGTGGCTCGGCTTCGTGGACTCGGGCCTGCCCGAGGGCGACCCGCTGCCGCCGCTGCCCGAGGGCTGCTTCGCCCTGGAGGACATCGACAAGGCGGCCGGCGAGCTGGTCAAGCAGATCCGCTCGTTCCGCCCGCAGGTGATCACCACGTACGACGAGAACGGTGGCTACCCGCACCCCGACCACATCATGACCCACAAGATCTCGATGGTCGCCTTCGAGGGCGCGACGGACACCGAGAAGTACCCGGAGTCCGAGTTCGGACCGGCGTTCGGGCCGCAGAAGCTGTACTACAACCAGGGCTTCAACCGCCCGCGCACCGAGGCGCTGCACCACGCGCTCCTGGACCGCGGGATGGAGTCGCCGTACGGGGACTGGCTCAAGCGCTGGAGCGAGTTCGAGCGCGCCGAACGCACGCTGACCACGCATGTCCCGTGCGCGGACTTCTTCGAGATCCGTGACAAGGCGCTGATCGCGCACGCCACGCAGATCGACCCCGACGGCGGCTGGTTCAAGGTCCCCATGGACATCCAGCGGGAGGTCTGGCCGACCGAGGAGTACGAGCTCGCGAAGTCCCTCGTGGACACATCCCTCCCCGAGGACGACCTCTTTGCGGGCATCCGCGACAATGCCTGACATGAGCGCAAGCCTGGCACTGACGCACCTCGTCCCCCTGGCCAAGGAGGTCGACGAGAACAAGGTCACCCCCGGCGTCCTCGGCTTCATCGTCTTCGCGGTGATGGCCCTGGCCGTCTGGGGTCTGATGAAGTCCATGAACCGCCACATGGGCAAGGTCACCTTCGAGCAGGACCCCGAGGCCGGGGCGGAGGGCCCCGCCGACGCGGACCGCTCCGCCTCCGGCGGCAAGCCCAGCCCGGCCAAGGGCTGAGCGACCCCCGGCACGGCTCACGTCGTCACCGGTACGCCCATCACATCGCGGGCGTGCCGGTCCGGGACCATGCCCAGACGCCAGGCCTGCCAGCCGCCGTCCAGGTCCACGCCGCGCTCCAGCAGCAGCTGATACGCCTCGGTGAAGCCGTCCAGCCTGCCGTCCCGGGTGGCGTGGCCGGCCCGTGAGAGCTGCGCCAGCTCCTCGGCGGCCACCGCGGCACCCACCTCGTGGCCGCCCGGCGCCGCGTACGGCAGCAGCGTGCAGCGCAGGAAGCGGGCCCAGTCCTCCCCGCGGCGGTCACCGTACGAGGCGAACAGCCCGACGGCCTCGTCGCACAGGTCCAGCGCCTGCTGGGTACGGGCGTTGCCGGCGTCGACGACGGCGAGCTCCAGGCACGTCCACGCCTCGCCGTGCGCCACCCCGATGCGCTGGAAGTCCGCGCGGGCGTCGACGAGGAGCTGCCGGGCGAATCCCGAGTTGCGCAGCGAGCCCGTCTGCGCCGCGCGCTGGTCGCGGGTCACGCGGGCCGAGTGATGGCGGGCGCAGGCCAGTCCGTACACGTCCCGCATGCGCGAGAACATCGTCCGGGAGCGCTCCAGCTCGCGCACCGCCCGGTCCAGATCACCGGTCTCCTCCAGGGCCTGGCCCAGGTAGTAGACCGTCCATGCCTCGCCGCGCGCGTCCTCGTTCTCGCGGTGCCGGGAGGCCGCCTGGCGCAGCCCGTCGACCGCCGCGGACGCGTCGCCCTCGACGAGCCGGGCACGGGCCAGCTGCGTGAGCGCCCAGGCCTCGCCACGGGCGTCGCGCGTCCGCCCGTACAGATCGAGTGCCGCGCGCAGCTCACGCTCGGCACGCGGCACGTCACCCATCCGCAGCCCCAGCTGGCCGAGCTGGAAGTGGGCCCAGGCCTCGCCGTGCACCGAGCCGCTCTCGCGGTGCAGCACCAGGGACTCGGTGAGCAGGCCCAGTGCCTGGCCGAGCCGGGACCGGTCGCGCTCCACCGCCGCCAGCGCGTGCATCGTCCAGGCACGGTCGGCCGCCAGCTCGGGTGAGGCCTGGAGATCCATGGCCTCCTGGAGCTTGGCCGCCGCCTCGACGAGACCGCCCTGGTGGTGCAGCGTGATGCCGAGGGAGCACAGCGCCCGGGCGGCCCCCGCGTCGTGATGGGCCTCGAAGTACAGGTCCACCACCGCGGCGAGGGTCGTGCGCGCCTTGTCCAGCTCGCCGAGCTGGCGGGCCGCGATACCGGTGCGCCACTGCACCGAGCGGACCAGGAGCCCCTGGTCGACGGCCTGGGTCAGCTCGCTGATCTCGCCCAGCCGGTACAGGTCGCCGCGCAGCAGGCAGTAGTCGCACAGGGCGCCCAGGAGATGGAGCACCGCCGCCTGGTCCACCCCCTCCGCGTGCCGCAGGGCCGCCGTGATGAAGCTCGACTCGTCGTCCAGCCAGCGCAGGGCGGCGTCCAGCGAGGTGAAGCCGTGCGGTCCGAACTGGTCGGCGCGCGTCGAGGTCTTGCCGTCCACCAGGCGGATCACCGAGTCGGCGAGCTCCGCGTAGTTCACGATCAGGCGTTCCTGCGCCGCCGTGCGCTCCGAGGCCTCCTCCTCGTCCAGGAGACGGGCCCCGGCGAACGTCCGCACGAGATCGTGCAGGCGGTAGCGGCTGCCGCGCACATGGTCGATCAGGCCCGCCCGGGACAGGGCGGTCAGATGACGGACGGCCTCGGGTTCGTCCGTCGCGAGCAGCGACGCCGCCGCGGCCGCGCCCAGCGAGGCCCGGCCGGCCAGGGCCAGCCTGCGCAGCAGCCGCCGTGCCATGTCCGACTGGTCGGTGTAGCGCAGCCACAGCACCCGCTCGACGGGCTCCACCGGGCCGTAGGCCGCGAGGTCGCCGGCCAGGGCGCGGGGAGTGCGGGGGCCGAGCGAGGAGCCCGCGATCCGCAGGGCCAGCGGCAGGCCGCCGCACAACTCCCTGATCCGGTCGGCGGATTCGGCGTCGTACGGGCCCGACGCGTCCTGCGCCGCCGCGGTCAGCAGCTCCTCGGAGCCCGCCGCGTCCAGCACGTCCACGGGGAGCTGGTGCACCCAGGCGGCGAGGTCGGCCGGCAGGTCGAGCGGCTTGCGCGCGGTGACCAGGACCAGGCTCTCGGAGCGCTCGGGGACCAGGGTGCGCACCTGCTCGGCGTCGCTCGCGTCGTCCAGCACGATCGTCACGGGCAGGCCCGTCAGATGCTGGTGGTACAGCTCGCCCAGCCGTTTGACCTGCTGGTCCTGCGAGGCGCGCTCGCGGAACAGGAGCTGTTCGCGCGGGGCGCCCAGCCGGTTCAGCAGATGGAGCAGCGCGTCGCGGGTGGGCAGCGGCGGATCGTCCGGGCTGTCGCCCCGCAGGTCGACCACGCAGGCCCCGCGGAACTGGTCCTTGAGGGCGTGCGCCGCGCGGACCGCGAGGGTGCTCCGCCCGGAGCCGGGCGCGCCGTGCAGCACCACCACCGTCGGTTTCGTCTCCGTGCTCGCCCGGGCCGCGTGCACCCACTGCGCGATCCGCGACAGTTCGGTCCGGCGTCCGGTGAACGGGCCGTCCCGCTCCGGAAGTTGACCGAAGGAGTGCTCCAGCACGCTGCGCCGGCGGGCCGCGGCGCTCTTGTCGGTGCGCCGCAGCTGGGGCGCGCCCTTCTTGGCGCCGGTGGTGGCGGTGAGCACCCGCTGCTGGTCGAGGAACGGGCGCACGCCCCGTACCTCCAGGGCCGTCAGCCACTGGAGGCGCAGCTGTTCGGGCCCGCCGGGCCGGCCGAGCGCTCCGGCACGGCGGCTCTCGGCGGGCATGTGCGAGGCCGTCACCTTGAGGACGGTGGCCGTCGCGCCCGCCACGGCCACCGTCGCTCCGGTGCCCACGGCCGTGCCCGCGCCGGTGCCGAGGGCGAGGTCGGCGGCGACGGCCGCGAGCGCGCCGACGGCGGCCACCCATAACGCGGTTCCGGATCCCTCGCGCGCGAACCGCTGCCCGAAGGTCTGCCGTCCCTCCTCCGCCTCGTCCAGCGCCCGGGTGTACGCCGTGTACTCCTCGGCGGCCGTCTCCGCCATCGCGTCGAGCGAGGCCCGCGCCCGAGACAACAGGGCGCCGCGGTCCGCGCGCCCCCCTGAGCGGCGTACCTCCTCCTCGACGGCCCGGACCAACAGCCGCTCGGCCTCCGCCCGATGGCCGTCCCGCATGTCACGTCCCCCTCCGGCAGCAACTGTCTGGCCTACGAGTGTCCTTCGGCGAAGACGCGAACGCGAGGGGGCGTCGATCATTCGTGCCGTACCGGACGCCGTGGGAGAGTGGCAGGGTGAACCGACTGGCCCATGAGACGTCCCCGTATCTGCTCCAGCACGCCGACAACCCCGTCGACTGGTGGCCCTGGTCGGCCGAGGCCTTCGACGAGGCCCGCAGAAGCAACCGGCCCGTTCTGCTGAGCGTCGGGTACAGCAGCTGCCACTGGTGTCACGTCATGGCACACGAGTCCTTCGAGGACGAGGCGACCGCCGCCTATCTGAACGAACACTTCGTCAGCGTCAAGGTCGACCGCGAGGAGCGGCCCGACGTCGACGCCGTCTACATGGAGGCGGTGCAGGCGGCGACCGGGCAGGGCGGCTGGCCGATGACCGTGTTCCTCACCCCGGACGCCGAGCCCTTCTACTTCGGCACCTACTTCCCGCCCGAGCCCCGGCACGGCATGGCGTCCTTCGGCCAGGTGCTGGAGGGCGTGGCGACCGCGTGGAAGGACCGGCGGGACGAGGTCGCCGAGGTCGCGGGGAAGATCACGCGGGATCTCGCCGAGCGGGAGATGTCCTTCGGGGACAGCCGGGTGCCGGGCGAGGAGGACCTGGCCGGAGCGCTGCTCGGGCTCACCCGGGACTACGACGCCGCGCGCGGCGGATTCGGCGGCGCGCCCAAGTTCCCGCCGTCCATGGTGATCGAGTTCCTGCTGCGCCACCACGCGAGGACCGGCTCCGAGGGCGCCCTCCAGATGGCCGTGGACACCTGCGAGCGGATGGCGCGCGGCGGTCTCTACGACCAGCTCGGCGGTGGCTTCGCCCGCTACTCCGTCGACCGGGAGTGGGTGGTCCCGCACTTCGAGAAGATGCTCTATGACAACGCCCTCCTGTGCCGGGCCTACGCCCATCTCTGGCGGGCCACCGGGTCCGAGCTCGCGCGGCGGGTCGCGCTGGAGACCGCGGACTTCATGGTCCGTGAACTGCGCACCACCGAGGGCGGGTTCGCCTCCGCGCTCGACGCCGACAGCGACGACGGCAGCGGCCGGCACGTCGAGGGCGCCTACTACGTGTGGACGCCCGCGCAGTTGCGCGAGGCGCTCGGTGAGGAGGACGCCGCACTCGCCGCGCAGTACTTCGGGGTCACCGAGGAGGGCACCTTCGAGGAGGGCGCCTCCGTGCTCCAGCTTCCGCAGCAGGAGGGCGTCTTCGAGGCGGAGCGGATCGCCTCCGTGCGGGAGCGGCTGCTCGCGGCCCGGGCCGGGCGCCCGGCCCCCGGACGCGACGACAAGGTGGTCGCCGCCTGGAACGGGCTCGCGGTGGCCGCCCTCGCGGAGACCGGCGCCTACTTCGGCCGCCCCGACCTGGTGGAGGCCGCGATCGGCGCCGCCGACCTCCTCGTACGGCTGCACCTGGACGACCGGGCGCGGCTGGTCCGTACGAGCAAGGACGGCCGGGCCGGCGCCCACGCGGGGGTCCTTGAGGACTACGCGGACGTCGCCGAGGGCTTCCTCGCGCTGACGTCCGTGACCGGGGAAGGGGTCTGGCTGGAGTTCGCCGGGTTCCTGCTCGACCACGTCCTCGCCCAGTTCACGGACGCCGAGTCGGGTGCGCTCTACGACACGGCCGCCGACGCGGAGCGGCTGATCCGCCGGCCGCAGGACCCCACCGACAACGCCACGCCCTCGGGCTGGAGCGCCGCGGCCGGGGCGCTGCTCTCCTACAGCGCGCAGACCGGCGCCGAACCCCATCGCACCGCCGCCGAGCGGGCGCTCGGTGTCGTGAAGGCGCTCGGGCCCCGGGCGCCCCGTTTCATCGGCTGGGGGCTCGCGGTGGCCGAGGCGCTGCTCGACGGTCCCCGGGAGGTCGCGGTGGTCGGCGGGACGGACGATCCCGATACAACGGCCCTGCGGCGGGCGGCACTTCTGGGCACCACGCCGGGGACCGTGGTGGCGGTGGGTGAACCGGGCAGTGACGAGCTGCCGCTGCTCGCCGGGCGCCCCCTGGTGGACGGGAGGCCGGCCGCGTACGTCTGCCGTAACTTCGCGTGTGACGCCCCGACGACCGATCCCGACCGTCTTCGCGCGGCTCTGAACGGCCGAAACACGTAACCCCCAACCGGTCCAAAGGCCCCAGAGGGCGGTTTGTTCGGCAATTTGACCGAGCGTGATGAAACACGCTCTTCATCGGGGCAACCCGTGTCCTTCACAGATCACCCATAGCTTCTGCGTGGGGTCGTGGCAGCCGTTACGCGCTGTCACGACGGGGGTTAGGGGATCTGGGGGGATCTGTGCTCACGTCTGCCTTCATCGCTGCTGTTTCTCTGTCGCTCTTCTGGATGGCCGCCTTCACCCTGTGGTGGCAGATGCACGCGTGGCGTACGCCCGAAGTGCTCGCCTCCACCCGGTTCGCCAGTCCGGACGGGGGTGAGGGCCTGTCCTTCTCGCTGCTGCTCCCCGCGCGGCACGAGCAGGCCGTGCTCGACCACACCATCCGGCGGCTGCTGGAATCCGGCCACGCCGACTTCGAGATCATCGTCATCGTGGGGCACGACGATCCGGAGACCACCGAGGTGGCCCGGAGCGCCGAGGCGCGCGATCCGCGCGTCCGGGTCGTCGTCGACCGCCACGAGAGGAAGAACAAGCCGAAGGCCATGAACACGGCCCTGCCGCACTGCCGCGGCGACGTGGTCGGGGTCTTCGACGCCGAGGACCAGGTCCATCCGGAGCTGCTCGCCCATGTCGAGCACGCGTTCCGCACGACGGGAGCGGACGTCGTCCAGGGCGGGGTGCAGCTCATCGACTTCCACTCCAGCTGGTACAGCCTGCGCAACTGCCTGGAGTACTTCTTCTGGTTCCGCTCCCGCCTTCACCTGCACGCGCAGAAGGGGTTCATCCCGCTCGGCGGCAACACCGTCTTCGTACGGACGGCGGTCCTGCGGGAGGCCGGCGGCTGGGACCCCGACTGCCTCGCGGAGGACTGCGACCTGGGCGTACGGCTGTCCAGCGTCGGCAAGAAGGTCGTCGTCGCCTACGACTCCGCCATGGTGACCAGGGAGGAGACGCCCGGCTCCCTGATGTCGCTGCTCAAACAGCGCACCCGGTGGAACCAGGGCTTCCTCCAGGTCTACCGCAAGCGCGACTGGAAGCAACTGCCCGGCTTCGGACAGCGGTTGCTCGCCCGCTACACGCTGATGACGCCGTATCTCCAGGCGTTCTCCGGAGTGATCATCCCGCTGAACGTGGCGGTGGCGCTCTTCCTCGACGTGCCCGTCGGGATCGCCTTCGTCACCTTCCTGCCCGCCGTGACCGCCCTGGTGACCTTCGTCTTCGAGATCGTCGGACTGCACGACTTCGGCAAGCAGTACGGGCTGCGCGTCCGCCCCGTGCACTACCTGAAGCTGGTCGCCGGCGGTCCCTTCTACCAGGTGCTGCTCGCGGGTGCCGCCGTGCGCGCCGTCTGGCGTGAGCAACGGGGGCGCAACGACTGGGAGTTGACCAGTCATGTCGGCGCGCATCTCACCGACGCGATCCGAGAGGACGTCCCCGCGTGACCTCCACCCTTCCCGCGGCGACCGCACCCACGGTCCCCGCGCAGCGGCCTCCCGCGCCCGAAAGCGTTCCCGTCGCGCCTCCCGGCCCGCTCTTCCGCGGCTCGCGCCCCGATCTGGTCCTGTGCGCGGTGCTGCTCGCGGCGATCCTCGTCGTGCAGGGCTGGAACATCGCCGCCTATCCGGCCCTGAGCGACGACGAGGGCACCTACCTCGCCCAGGCCTGGTCCGTCCAGCAGGGCAGGGGCCTGGCCCACTACACGTACTGGTACGACCACCCGCCGCTCGGCTGGCTCCAGATCGCCCTGGTGACCTGGATTCCCGCGCGCATCGGCCCGTCGCTGATGACGGTCGGCTCGATGCGCCCGATGATGCTGGTGATCAGCGCGGTGAGCGCGGTCCTGCTGTACGTCCTGGCGCGGCGGCTGTCCCTGCCGCGCTGGGCGGCCGGGCTCGCGATGGTCCTCTTCGGTCTCTCCCCGCTCTCGGTCGTGCTCCAGCGGGAGATCTTCCTCGACAACATCGCGGTGATGTGGACGCTGCTCGCGTTCTGCCTGGCCGCGTCGCCGAGCCGTCACCTCTGGCACCACTTCGGCGCGGGCCTCGCGGCCGCCGCCGCCGTGCTGACCAAGGAGACGATGCTGGTCGTCCTGCCCGCGCTGTTCGTCACGATGTGGCGGCACAGCCATCGCGACACCCGCAAGTTCGCGCTCACCGGCGCCGTCACCGCCTGCGTCCTGATCGGCGCCGCCTACCCGCTCTTCGCCCTGCTCAAAGGCGAGTTGCTCCCCGGCGGCGGGCATGTCTCGCTGTGGGAGGGCATCACCTACCAGATGAGCCGCCCCGGCTCGGGCTTCGTCCTGGAGCACGGCACCGGCTCGTACGGTGTGCTGCACTCCTGGCTGTACTACGACCAGATCCTGCCGCTCGGCGGGCTCGCCGGAGCCCTGCTGCTCCTGGTCACCTTCCGCTGGTCGGTGACCGCGCGCGCCCTGGCCGGACCCGCGCTCACCGTGGCGATCCTCGCCGTGGTGGCCCTGCGCCCGAACGGCTACCTGCCCGCGATGTACGTCATCCAGGCGCTGCCCTTCCTCGCCCTCGTCCTCGCCGGAGGCACCGCGAGCGTCGCCCACGCCGTGCTGCGCAGACGGCGCACGGACGCGGAACGGGCGTATGTGACGTGGGGGCGGCGGGGACTGGCCGCCGCGCTGGCGGTGGCCGCCTGCGCCCTCGTCGTGCCGCGCTGGTACGACGGCGACCGCACCGCCGTGACCGCGGACGCCAACGCCCCCTACCGGGCGGCCTCCTCCTGGCTCAGGACCGAGGTGAAGGACCCCGCGGACACCCGGGTCCTGGTCGACGACGCGCTCTGGCTCGACCTGGTGCACGACGGCTACCGGCCGGGCCTCGGCGCCATCTGGTTCTACAAGGCGGACCTCGACCCCGCGGTCACCAGGACGCTGCCACGCGGCTGGAGGGACCTCGACTACGTGGTCGCCTCCCCGACGGTCCGGCGCGACGCGCCCGACCTGCCGAACGTGAGGGCCGCGATCGAGCACTCCACGGCCGTCGCCACCTTCGGCACGGGCGAGGACCGCATCGAGATCCGGCGGATCGACGGCGGCGGTGACACCGGCGACACCGGCGACAGCAAGGACACCACCACCACGGCCCGTTCCGGAGGCAGTCGATGAGCAGCTTCGAGAGCACCGCCCCCGGCGGACTGGGCGAACTGGGCGATCCGGCGGTACGCGTCGCCGCGATCCCCGAACCCGGCGCCGTCACCGTCGTCGTACCGACCTTCAACGAGGCAGCGAACATAAGGGAGTTGCTGCACCAGATCACCGACTCGGTGCCGGCCGGGCTGCCCTGCGAGGTGGTCTTCGTGGACGACTCCACGGACGACACCCCCGAGGTGATCAAGCAGGCGGCCCGGGACTGCCCGTTCCCGGTGACCGTCCTGCACCGCGAGGTGCCCGAGGGCGGGCTCGGCGGGGCGGTGGTCGAGGGACTCAGGGCGGCGAGCTCCCAGTGGATCGTCGTCATGGACGGGGACTGCCAGCATCCGCCCTCCCTGATACCGGAGTTGATCGCCTCGGGGGAGCGCACGCACGCGAGCCTCGTGGTCGCCAGCCGGTACGTCGAGGGCGGCAGCAGGGCCGGACTCGCGGGCGGCTACCGGATCGCCGTGTCGCGCGCCGCGACCTGGCTGACCAAGGCCCTCTTCCCGCGCGCGCTGCGGGGCATCAGCGACCCGATGAGCGGGTTCTTCGCGATCCGGCGCAGCGCGGTCACCGCCGAGGCGCTGCGGCCGCTCGGCTACAAGATCCTGCTCGAACTCGCCGTGCGCAGCCGTCCCCGTCAGGTCACCGAGGTCCCCTTCGTCTTCCAGGACCGCTTCGCGGGCGAGTCCAAGTCGACGGCGGCGGAGGGCCTGCGGTTCCTGCGCCACCTCGTGGGACTGCGCACCGCCTCGCGGGCCGCCCGCATGGTGGTCTTCGGCCTGCTCGGCGCCACCGGCTTCGTGCCGAACCTGCTCGGCCTGTACGCGCTCACCGCCGCCGGACTGCACTACGTACCGGCGGAGATCCTCGCCAACCAGCTCGGCGTGGCCTGGAACTTCCTGCTCATCGAGCATCTGCTGTTCCGGGAACGCCGCAGGCACCGCAAGGGGTGGGACCGGGCGGGCCGGTTCGCGCTGCTCGCCAACGCCGACCTGGTGCTGCGCATCCCGCTGATCGCGTTCTTCGTCGGCCACCTCGGCATGGGCGCCCTGTCCGCGACGGCCCTGGCCCTGGTGACGACCTTCGTCCTGCGCTTCGCGGGGACCGAGGCGCTGGTGTATCTGCCGCGCCGTGGAAGCGGCCGGCACGGCGGCCGTACGACGGGGAGGGCCGCGTGATGTCCCGGGTGGGACCACGAAGGAGAACCGCGCTGCTGGCCGTGACGGGCCTGGCCGCCGGGCTGCTGCTGGTGGCCCCGCAGCCCGCGTCCGCCGCCAACCTCGTCACCAACCCCGGCTTCGAGACCGCCGGCACCGACGGCATGCCGTCCTGCTGGGAGAAGTCCGGCTGGGGCGACAACGACTTCGCCTTCGCGACCGTGTCCGACGCCCACTCGGGCACCAAGGCCATGAAGGTCACGCTGACCCGCCGGGCCGACGGCGACCGCAAGGCGCTGATCACCGAGTCCACCGCGTGCGCGCCGGTCGTCACCGCGGGCCGGCAGTACGACCTCGGCCTCTTCTACAAGACGACGACCCCCGACGCGGCGATCACGCTGTTCCGGCACGACACCACCGCCGGCTGGCAGTACTGGACCGACCTCAAGACCCTGGACCTGTCGGCGGCCTGGGCGCCCGCGACGGTGCGCACCCCGGCGGTCCCGGCGGGCACCGACCGCATCACCTGGGGCGTCTCCGTGTACGGCACGGGTTCGGCGACCACCGACGACTACACGATGGAGCAGGTCTCCGATCCGATCCCGCCGGCCACCTGCACGGCCACGGCCGAGGAGTGCGCGAACGGGAGGTGGACGGTGCTGCCCACGCAGAACCCGGTCCGCTCGATGCACTCCGTGGTGCTCAACAACGGCAAGGTGCTGCTGATCGCGGGCTCGGGCAACAGCGAGGAGAACTTCGACGCGGGCACGTTCACCTCGGCGGTCTACGACCCGGCGACCGGCTCGTACAAGGTGATCCCGACGCCCAAGGACATGTTCTGCTCCGGACACGTCCAGCTGGCCGACGGACGGGTGCTGGTGCTCAGCGGCAACAAGGCGTTCCCGGTCGCGGGCGGCCACGGGTACGAGGGGTACAGGGAGTCGTACCTCTTCGACCCGGTCACCGAGACGTACAGCAGGACGAACGACCTCAACGACGGCCACTGGTATCCGTCCGCGACCGAGCTGGGCAACGGCGACATCATCTCGTTCGGCGGTCTGCGCGAGGACTCCTCCGGCTCGGTGACCGCCGAGCGCTGGTCGAACGCCCAGCAGCAGTGGCTGCCGTTGTGGCAGGTCAACCAGACGTGGTCGTTCTGGGGGCTGTACCCGTCGATGATCCTGATGCAGGACGGGCGGCTCTTCTACTCGGGCAGCCATGTCTTCGGCAACGGCACCCCGGGCACCGGCTCGGCGGTCTACGACTACGACGCCAACACCACGACCGCGATCCCCGGACTCCAGAACAAGGACCAGCGCGACCAGTCCGCGAGCGTGCTGCTGCCCCCGGCCCAGGACCAGAAGGTCCTCACCCTCGGCGGCGGCAACATCGACTCGAACCCGGACGCGGGCCGGCTCACCGACATCATCGACCTCAAGGCCGCCAACCCGGCGTACACGATGGGTCCGCAGATCCCGCAGGGCACGGTGGACCTCGGCGCCGGCCAGGTGGCCGAGACCGGAGCCCAGGGAAAGATGTACGTCTCCGCGGTGCTGCTGCCCGACGGCAAGGTCCTGGAGACGGGCGGCGCCCTGCACAACCGCGCCGATCCGGTCCGCGAGGCGTCGATCTTCGACCCGGCGACCACGACCTTCGACCCGGTGGCCGCCGATCCGGAGGACCGCGGCTACCACTCCTCGGCGTTCCTGCTGCCGGACGGCCGGGTGATGGCCACCGGTGACAACCCGGGCAACGGCACCTGGAACCACGACGTGTCGATCTACACCCCGCCCTACCTCCTCAAGGGCACCCGTCCGACGATCACCTCGGTGATCGACGGCGAGTGGGTGTACGGGGACACGCAGCGCATCACGGTCGACCGGCCCGTCGTGAAGGCCGAGTTGATCCGGCCCGCGGCCGTGACGCACTCCTCCGACCCCAACCAGCGGTTCGTGGACCTGCCGTTGAGCGTGGACGGGAACAACGTCGACCTCAATGTGACGAGCAACCCGAACCTGGCGCCGCCCGGTTGGTACATGCTCTTCGCGGTCGACGCCAACGGCGTTCCCTCGGTGGCCAGGTGGGTCCACCTCCAGGGTCCGTCCGCGCTCGCCACGGACACCGCCTCGGCGCACGTGCACTCCTTCGCCGACTCCCTGACGGGCACCGTCACCGGGGCCGGCGGGAAGCGGACCTCGCAGAAGGTGTCCATCACCCTCTCCGGCTGCGACCGCCACTACGGCACGGTCGGCGTCTGCGTTCCCACGGTCTTCCCGGACGGAGTGAGGAGGACGACGGCCTCCCGCTGCGCCTGGCTGAAAGAGAACGGCTACGGACGGCTGCGGATCAACGGAAAGGACGACCCGCTCGGCCTCGACCCCAACCGGGACGGACTGGCCTGCGGAGCAAGGGATCTGATCAGACGTTAGGCGCGGACGGCGGGCGGCCGGGCTCCGACGGCCGGTCCGTCAGGTCCCGAACTCCGCGAGGGCGCGTTCCACGACGGTCTCCAGCCGGTCGTGGTGCGCGCCCTTCCAGTAGGCACGCCCGCACTCGGCGCACTGCGCGAAGACGTCGTACGACCGCTCGGTGCCGCTCTCCAACTGGTCGGCGACCTGCTCCTTGGTGGCCTCGGCGAGCAGTCCGTTGCACGCCGTGCAGCGTGTCCAGGGCTTCAGCTCGGGTGCGAACCGTCCCAGCACGTCCCGGAGTTGGTCGTCGGGCTGGGTGCTGTAGACGAAGCCGCCCGCCCACAGCTCGCGGCGCCGCAGCAGCCCGCGGTCGCGGCTGAGCAGGACGCGCCGCTCGGCCGCCGAACGGGCGGCGAGCGCCGGGTCTCCGATGTCGGTGGACTCGTACGCCGTGTCGACGCCCAGCAGGCGCATCCGGCGGGCGAGGGTGCCGAGATGGACGTCCAGGAGGAAGCGCAGCGGCGCGCCGGGCACCCGCTGCGGGCGTTCGACGGCGCGGACGCGCACGGACTCCTCGGCCGCCGGGATGTGCGAGAAGGGCACCTGCCGCCCGTCGACGACCAGGGCGCCGACCTCGGTCAGCGGGACGCCGAGCGACTCGACGACATGGCCGAGCGTGGAGACGCCGTCGGTGCCGACGGGAGTCACCCCCGAGCGGCGGGCGTGCGGGACGAACAGCCCCAGTTCGGGGGCGAATTCGATGTGGATCTCCGGTCCGTTCACCCGGTCAGGATGTCACGCGGGGCGCCCGCGTGGCCTCCGGGTTTCGCGGCGGCAGACCGTGCTCCAGGACGTCCACCGCTCGTTCGACGAGGCCGGCGAAGTCGTCCCGGTGGCCGTTCTCGGCCCAGTAGAGCGAGGTCTCCATGAGACCGCCGATCAGGGACATCGCGAAGACACGGACCTCCAGGCTGTCCGGGTCGCGGCCGGTGCGCTCGCCGATGGCCCGGCTCAGCAGGCGACCGGTGACCGACGCGCTCTCCATCATCCGGGAGCGCACCGCGGGCACCTCGACCATCAGCCGGGTCCGCAGCCGGCTGACCTGGGGATCCTCGGAGTCCCCGAGGCCCACGGCCTTGCCGAGCACATGCCGCAGGGAGTCGAACCACGGCTCGTCCGCGGGGCGTTCGCGCAGTTCCTGTTCGAGCAGCGGGTCGTACTCGTCCGTGAGGACGATGTCCTCCTTGGTGGGGAAGTAACGGAACACCGTGGAGGGTGAGACCTCGGCCGCCTCCGCGATCTGCTCGATCGTGGTGGCGTCGTACCCCTGCCGCTCGATCAGCCGGTACGTCGCCTCGCGGATCGCGATGCGGGTTTTGATCTTCTTCCGCTCGCGGAGCCCGGGCTGGGGCTCCGCGGCGGGAGTGGAACTCTGTGCGGTGGCGGCCATGGGTCTCATTGTCCGGCATCGGCCGTGGCCGGTGCCATGTCGGTGCCCTCCTCGGACGCGGGGGCGGACCGGGGCGGGCTCGGCAGCAGCGCCGCCGCCAGCAGCGCGGTGACCAGCGCGGCGACCCCGCTGACCAGCAGGACCAGGTCCATGCCGTGGACGTACGCGGCGTTCGCGGCGGCGTCGAGGGCCCGGTCGCCGAGCCGTCCGGCGACGACATGGGCGCCGACCACCGAGCCGTCGGCGGCCCGCACGGCGGCCGGCGGCAGCGCGGAGGTGTCGAGGCGGTCGGCGTAGGTGCTCGCCAGCAGGGAGCCGAGCAGGGCGATACCGATCGCGCCGCCCACCTGGCGGACCGTCATCAGCAGCCCGGAGCCGCTGCCGGCCCGGTCGCGGGGGAGGGTGCCGAGGGCGGCGGACATCGCGGGCACCACGGCGAAGCCGAAGCCGAGACCGGCGACGGAGAGCCACAGGGCGGTGACGCCGTACCCGTCGCCGACCGCCGTACGGCTGCCGAGGAACGCGGCGAAGGCGAGGACGACGAGACCCGCGCCGATCACCCCGCGTCCCCCGAAGCGGGCGACCAGCGGCTGGGCGCCCCGGGAGGCGATCAGCAGCCCGCCCATCATCGGCAGCGTCCGTACGCCGGTCGCGAGGGCGTCGTGGCCGAGCACCGCCTGGAGGTACTGCGGCAGCACGAACATCAGGCCGGACAGGACGAACATGACGAGCGTCGCGGCGAGGGTGTTGAGCAGGAAGCCGCGCCGGCCGAGCAGGGCGAGGTCCAGCATCGGACGCGGGCTGCGGCGTTCGCGGACCACGAGCAGGGTGATCAGGGCGGCGGAGGCGGCGAAGCAGGCGAGGACGAGCGGGTCGCCCCAGCCGCGGGACGGGGCCTCGATGATCGCGTAGACGAGGACGCCGAGACCGACCGCCGTGAGCGCGGTGGACAGGGCGTCAACCCGTGGTGCGGCGGGGTCACGGGTCTCGGGCAGCAGGAGGACGCAGGCGGTGATGCCGATGGCGGCCATCGGCACGTTGACCAGGAACACCGATCCCCACCAGAAGTGGTTCAGGAGCCAGCCGCCGATGATCGGACCGAGCGGCAGGCCGAGGGCCGAGGCGGCGGAGACGGCGCCGACCGCCCTGGTGCGCTCGTCGGGTCCGAACAGCGAGGGCAGCACGGCGAGCGCGAGCGGCATCACCAGCGCGCCGCCGACGCCCATCAGGGCGCGGGCGACGATCACCCAGGTGACGTCGTCGACGAGGGAACCGGCCAGGGAGCCGGCGAGGAAGACCGCGAGGCCGGTGATGAGCATGCGGCGCCGTCCGAAGCGGTCGCCGAGCAGGCCCGCGGGAAGCATCAGCGAGGCGAAGACGACGACGTAGGCGTCCGCCATCCACTGCTGCTGACCGGTGGACGCGCCGAGGTCCCGGGCCATCGTCGGCAGGGCCACGTTCAGGATCGTCATGTCGAAGCCGAGCACCAGCATGCTCGCGACCAGGGCCCCCAGGGCCCACCAGCGGCGGGGGTCGCGCCGAACGGCGCCGTCGTGCGTGAGAGTCGCCATGAAATGAGAGTAACTTTCAAAAGATGGTTGCTGTCAATCGAAAGGGGCTCCCAGGGCGTGAAAACGAGCAGTGGCCGCGGCTGGGGAGCCGCGGCCACTGGGGGAAGGGGGTGGTGTCGGGGGGTCAGCCGTGCTGGTAGGCCACCAGGGAGATGCCGACGTAGTGGACGATGAAGGCCGCGAGGGTCAGGGAGTGGAAGACCTCGTGGAACCCGAACCAGCGGGGTGACGGGTTGGGCCGCTTGATCCCGTAGATCACTCCGCCCGCGCTGTAGAGCAGCCCGCCGACGATCACCAGGACGAGCACGGCGATGCCGCCCGTGCGCATGAAGTCGGGCAGGAAGAAGACGGCCGCCCAGCCCATGGCGATGTAGCAGGGCGTGTAGAGCCAGCGCGGGGCGCCGACCCAGAACACCCGGAAGACGATGCCCGCCGCCGCGGCGGCCCAGATGCTCCACAGGAGCCACTGGCCCTTGGCGTCGGGCAGCAGGAGCAGGGTCAGCGGCGTGTAGGTGCCCGCGATGATCAGGAAGATGTTCGCGTGGTCGAGTCTGCGCAGGACGCCGTCCATGCGCGGGCTCCAGTCGCCGCGGTGGTACAGGGCGCTGACCCCGAACAGGAGGCAGGCGGTCAGGGCGAAGACCCCGCAGGCGATGCGGCCGCGGGTCGAGTCCGCCAGTGCGGTGAGAACCAGTCCGGAGACGAGGGCGGCCGGGAACATGCCGAGGTGCAGCCAGCCGCGGAGCTTGGGCTTGATCTCTTCCGACAAGGAGTGCGCGACGGACGTGCGGCCGGCGGCCGGCGAGTCCGTGGGCGCGTCGGGGACGGACGCAGTCATGGGCCGAATCGTACCTACGGAACCGTAAGTTACGTATCAGTGCCGCGTAAGCGAACCGCAAGAGTGGCCATGATCTCACCCCGTCGGGGGGAGCCGCCGGGGTACCCACGATGAACCCGGAGTGAGCGGGCGGAAACCTTCCGGGAAGTGGCGATGCTCACTCCGCTCAGGTGTGAGGCTCTCTGGACATATGCGCGGATCGGTCCGATCATCAAATGAGTGCGGTCGGCACCGGATGAGCGCCAGAGGTCCAACCACCGAGAAGCATCCGGGTCGCAGCCCCCACGGGGCACAACAACAAACCCCTCATTTAGGAGCAATCGTGGCGCGCGACATCGCGGCTCCCGTCCCGACCAACCACAAAGAACTGATCTCGTGGGTCAACGAGATCGCCGAACTGACCGAGCCGGACAGTGTGGTCTGGTGCGACGGATCCGAGGCCGAGTACGAGCGACTGAGCGAGGAGCTCGTCCGCAAGGGCACCTTCAAGAAGCTCGACCCGATCAAGCGCCCCAACTCCTACTACGCCGCCTCCGACCCGACCGATGTCGCGCGGGTCGAGGACCGGACGTACATCTGCTCCGAGAAGGAGCAGGACGCGGGCCCGACCAACCACTGGAAGGCCCCCGCCGAGATGCGGGAGATCTTCCGGGGCGAGCAGGGCGTCTTCCGCGGCTCGATGCGCGGCCGGACGATGTACGTCGTCCCGTTCTGCATGGGCCCGCTCGGCTCGGACCTGTCCGCGATAGGCGTCGAGATCACCGACTCCGCCTACGTCGCCGTGTCCATGCGCACCATGACCCGTATGGGACAGCCGGTCCTGGACGAGCTCGGCACCGACGGCTTCTTCGTGCGTGCAGTGCACACGCTCGGAGCGCCGCTGGCCGAGGGCGAGGCCGATGTGCCGTGGCCGTGCAACTCCACGAAGTACATCTCCCACTTCCCCGAGACCCGTGAGATCTGGTCGTACGGCTCCGGCTACGGCGGCAACGCCCTGCTCGGCAAGAAGTGCTACGCCCTGCGCATAGCCTCCGTCATGGCGCGCGACGAGGGCTGGCTCGCCGAGCACATGCTGATCCTCAAGCTGACGCCGCCGCAGGGCGAGTCGAAGTACGTGGCCGCCGCCTTCCCGAGCGCCTGCGGCAAGACCAACCTGGCCATGCTGGAGCCGACGGTCTCCGGCTGGACGGTCGAGACCATCGGTGACGACATCGCCTGGATGCGGTTCGGCGAGGACGGCCGTCTCTACGCGATCAACCCCGAGGCCGGCTTCTTCGGCGTCGCGCCCGGCACCGGCGAGCACACCAACGCCAACGCGATGAAGACGCTGTGGGGCAACTCCGTCTTCACCAACGTCGCGCTGACCGACGACAACGACATCTGGTGGGAGGGCATGACGGAGGAGACTCCGGCCCACCTGACCGACTGGAAGGGCAACGACTGGACGCCCGAGTCCGGTTCGCCCGCCGCGCACCCCAACGCCCGCTTCACGGTGCCCGCCTCGCAGTGCCCGATCATCGCGCCGGAGTGGGAGGACCCCAAGGGCGTCCCGATCTCGGCGATCCTCTTCGGTGGCCGCCGCGCCACGGCCGTCCCGCTGGTGACCGAGTCCTTCGACTGGAACCACGGCGTCTTCCTCGGCGCCAACGTGGCCTCCGAGAAGACCGCCGCCGCCGAGGGCAAGGTCGGCGAACTGCGCCGCGACCCCTTCGCCATGCTGCCGTTCTGCGGCTACAACATGGGCGACTACATGGGCCACTGGGTCGACGTCGCCAAGGACAAGGACCAGGCGAAGCTCCCGAAGATCTACTACGTGAACTGGTTCCGCAAGAACGACGCGGGCAAGTTCGTGTGGCCCGGCTTCGGCGAGAACAGCCGTGTCCTGAAGTGGATCGTCGAGCGCCTCGACGGCAGGGCCGAGGGCGTCGAGACCCCGATCGGCGTCCTGCCGACCCGTGAGTCCCTCGACACCGACGGTCTCGAACTGGCCGACGCCGACCTCGACTTCCTGCTCACGGTCGACAAGGAGGTCTGGCGCGAGGAGGCCGCCCTGGTCCCCGACCACCTCAACACCTTCGGCGATCACACGCCCAAGGAGCTGTGGGACGAGTACCGCGCCCTGGTGCAGCGCCTGGGCTGAGGCCCTCAACCACTCCGCGGCCGACCCGAGTTGCCCTGACCTGCGACCGATGCGGCGTCGGCCGCGGTGACCGCGCCCGCCGGGGTTCCGCGCACATCCGTGCGGGACCCCGGCTTTTTCGTGCCCGATGCTCCCACCCGTGCCGGAACGGCTGAAAAAGCGGGGATTTCGAGGGACACTCCTGACATCCTGCACTGAACCCCGAAATGAGGTGGGCGGGGTGCGTACGCCTGTCAGTGACCCCATGAAGATCGGTCCGTACCGCATCGTGGGCCGGCTCGGCTCCGGTGGCATGGGATGGGTGTATCTCGGCCGCTCGCCCGCCGGGCGCGAGGTCGCGGTCAAGGTGGTGCGGCCCGAACTGGCCGCGGAGGGCGAGTTCCGGGAGCGCTTCGCGCGCGAGGTCGCCGCGGCCCGGGTCGTCAGCGGCGCCTACACCGCGGCCGTGGTCGACGCCGACACCGAGGCCGAACTGCCGTGGCTGGCCACCCTGTACGTGCCCGGCCCCTCGCTCGCCGAGGCGGTCCAGGCCGACGGACCCCTGCCCGAGCCGCAGGTGCGGCGGCTCGGCGCGGGCCTGGTCGAGGCGCTCCAGGCCATCCACGCGGCCCGCGTGGTGCACCGGGACCTCAAACCGGCCAACGTGCTCCTCGCCGCGGACGGGCCGCGTGTCATCGACTTCGGGATCTCCCGGGTGGACGGCGCCCCGGGCCTCACCCAGGTCGGCGTCGTCGTCGGCACCCCGCCGTTCATGTCGCCCGAGCAGATCAGGGGGGCCGAGGTGGGCCCGGAGAGTGATGTCTTCTCCCTCGGCGGAGTCCTGGTGTACGCGCTCACGGGGCGGCCGCCGCACGGCAGCGGGGAGGCCGTCCGCTACCGCGTCGCCTTCGAGGAACCCGGACTCGACGGCATCGCGGGGCCGATGCGGGACCTGGTCGCGCGCTGTCTGGCCAAGCGCCCCGAGGACCGGCCCCGGCTGGACCGGCTCCTGGACATGCTGCTGGAACGCGAGCCCGGCCGGGCCGACTGGCCGCCGCCCACCGTCGCCCACAGCATCAAGGTGCGCACCCAGGATCTGATCAAGCGCCGCAAGGAGAGCACCAGCGTGTCCGTACCCTCCTGTCTGCTCTCGCACGCCCAGGCGCTGCTCGACGCCGGACTGACCGACGCGATGGTCGCCGAGGCGGTGGGCCGTGGCGACGCCTGACTCCTTTCCGGGCCGGGGCCGGGAGATCCTCGAAATCGGAACGCACTGGCGGCAGCTGGTGCAGAACTGGGTGGCCAAACGGAATTTCCACACCGTGACCGACACGGTTTCCGTCTCCATGCGATTCGACATCGAGGAAACGGGCCGGATGGTTACCGTCCGGTTCATGACGACCAAGAGACTGCTGGTCGCTTTCGCCACCGACGGGCATTTCCTGCGCAAGGACCAACTGGCCCTCGCCGCCGCCGCGTCGAACGCGTGGAACACCGAACAGCTCCACCCCATGCTGTCCGTCTGGGACGTACGGGGGCCGCGCCCCTGCCTCGCGGGCGTGTGCGACCTTCCCCTGACCTGTCGCATGACGCAAACGGATTTCGATGCTTTGGCCAGCGATTGGGTGGAACGGGCGAGACAGATGTTCACCCGATGCCATCAGGTGTTCGAGTTGTAGAAGTGAATTCCGCGGCATTCCCCAAACCCTTACGGACGACCGCCGTTTTCCGCCACTATGGATGCGTGCCTTTCAGGGCCACGGGGGTGTTCTTTCGTAAGGCCACGGGGGGTCTTTTTCATGCGGCGGCTTTCCTTCCTGATGCTTTCCGGACTCCTGGCCGCGTTCGCCCCCGCGGTGCCCGCCGCGGCCGGTGAGCCGTGCGGGCCGACCTTCGCACAGCACCTCGGCTGCTGGGCCGGCGTGGTCGACGAGGGAACGGTCCGGGTCACGCTCGACCGGACCCTGCCCTTCGACGGCAGGGCCGACAGCCGCAAGGAGCACGAACAGGCACTGGCGGCCCGGAGCTACGGACTCCTGGTCGAGGTGCCGTCGGGCGTCCACACCGGCCCGGGCGGATCGGCGCTCCTCGTGCTGGCGGACGGCAGGGGCAGACTCGTCGCGGACGACGCCCGCATCGACCGGCTGACGCCCGAGGCCGTGAAGGAGCTGACCGGCCTCGGGGCCTGCCACACCGGCAACCCCAGGGACCTGTGCGTCCGGCTCGGCAAGAGCGCGCTGACCGGACGCCAACTGATCGACGCGAGCCTGGCCGAGAACCTCTCCCGGCACACGTACACCGCCGGCGGTCGGGGCAGTGGCTCCTCCGCGGCCCCGACCCCCACGGCGGAGACCACCGCCGCCAAGGACCGGCAGAACGCCGGCGCCGACGGGAGCGACGCGGGCGCCGAGGGGAGCGGCGACTCCGGGTGGGACACCGCCACCGAGGTGCTCACCGTCCTGTGCGCCGTGCTCGTCCTCCTGCTCGGCCTGCTGCTCGTCCTGATCCGCCGGTCCGCCCGGTCCGTCGCCGTCGGGAGCCTCTCCCGGCGCTCACTCGCCGCCCCGGGCGTCGGCGCCGTACCGGCCACCACGACGCCCCGCCCGCGCCCCCGTCCCCGTACCCCCGTGGCCGACGAGCCCACCGCACGTCCGCGTGCCCACCGCTCCGACGAGGCCACCACCCGTACCCGCGTGCCGGACGAAGCCGCGGCCCGTCCCCGTACGCACCCGCCCGACGAGGCCACCACCCGCCTGCGGGCCACGCCGGCGGCCCGGAGCCACGGACGGCGGGTCGGCGGCGTGACGGGCCCCGCCCGGGCCGCCGTCGTCCGCACCGAACTGCACCCACAGGGCTATGTCGAGGTGGACCACGTGCTCCACCGGGCGGTCTGGGCCGAGCCGGACCGCCCGCCGCCCGCGCCCGGCGGACTCGTCGACGTCACCGAGGCGGGAGAGCGGGACTCCGACGTCCTGTACGCGTTCCCGCCCGCACCCGGACGGCACGCCAAGGCCGCCCGGCCCTGAGACCAGGAGAGAACCCCATGCACAGCGACTACCCGCCCACCCTGCCGGCGGAGTACGCCGACATCGAGTTCGAGAACAACGCGCAGCGGCTGCCGCTCGTCCTGTGCCTCGACATCTCCAGCTCCATGGCGGGCCCGCCCATCCAGACGCTCAACAACGCGCTCGCGGAGTGGACCCGGGAACTGCACGACGACGTCAGCCTCAGCTACAGCGTCGAGGTCGCCCTGGTCACCTTCGGCGGCCAGGGCGTCGCGGCCTGGCGCGGGCCCCAACTCCTCGCCCCCGGAGCCCCGGTGAGCCCCTTCGTGCCGGCGCACATGTTCCACCCGCCGCAGCTCGCCGCCGCCGGAGTCACCCTGATGACCGAGGCCCTCGAACTGTCCATGAACATCATCGCCGCCCGCAAGGCCGAACTGCGCGCCTCCGGGCTCCAGTACTACCGGCCGCAGATCTGTCTCGTCACCGACGGAGTGCCCACCGACGCCACGGGTCATCTCACCGACTCCTGGCACCGGTTGATCCCGGTGCTCGCCGACGAGCAGCAGGCCCGCCGCTTCCGGCTGTACGCGATCGGCGTCGGCGGCATCACGGACCGGGGCGAGCAGGTGCTCAGGTCGTTCGCGCCGAAGTTCAACGCCCGGCTCCAGGGATTCCCGTTCCGCGAACTGCTCCAGATGATGTCCGCGAGCGCCAACGCCGAGCAGAAGGGCGCGGGCGACGAGGTCTTCGAGAAGATCTTCAGCCAGTTCAAGACGCAGCGCCCGGCCTGGGAATCGTGACCGATGATCCGATGGGATGCCTGACTCATGACCGCAGCCGACGAGCGGGAGACGCCGTGGCGGATCCACGGGATGAGCGTCGAGGGATACCGGCACCGCCGTCAGGGGCAGCCCTGCCAGGACGCCTGCGCGTACACGGTGACGCCGTCCGTGGCGGTCCTGGCCGTCGCCGACGGCGCGGGCAGCAGGCCGCGCTCCGAGGAGGGGGCCCGGCTGGCGGTGGAACTGGCCACCGAACACTTCGCGCACCGGACCGCCGCGGCGGCCGACCGCGGTCCCGGCCCCGCCGTGCGCGAGCTCCTGCGGGACGCCTTCCACGACGTCTGCAAGGAGTTCCTGGACCGGACCGGCCCCGACGCGGCGGACTTCGCGACCACGCTCACCGTGGTCGTGCTCGCGCGGGGCTGGCTCGGCCATCTGTCCGTGGGGGACGGGTTCGTCGTCCTGCGGGCCGGCACGGAGGACGGTGAGCGGCAGTTCCATCTGCTGCCGCAGCCGGCCGCGGCCAGCGAGTACAGCAACGAGACGGTGTTCCTCACCTCGCCCGACGCGGCCCGCTGGGTGCACACCGACTGCGTCCGCGACGACGGGATCGACGGGGTGCTGCTGTCCACCGACGGACTGGCGCAGGCCGCGCTCAACCGGTCGGCGGGCGGCGCGCTGTCCCCGAACGCCTCGTTCGCCGAGGCCGTGTTCCGCTCCCTGGACGTGCCGGGGCCGGTGACGGCGAGCGCCCACGAGGGACTCGGGACCCTGCTCAGGTCCGACCGGCTCACCGCGCTCAACGCCGACGACAAGACCCTGCTGCGGGCCGTGCTCAAGGCGCGGCCATGAGCGGCCGCACCGTGTTCCTGGACGGCAAGCCGGTCACGCTCGCCGAACTGCCCCTCAAGGGCGGTGGCCAGGCGGCCGTCTTCCCGGTCGTCGGCGACGACGGCATCGTCGTCAAGCTGTACCGCGAACCGCCCGGTCCCAACGAGGAGCAGCGGCTGAAGCGGATGCTGACCATGTCACCGCTGGTGACCCGTCCCACCGACGCCTCCCAGCCGCCCGAGCTGGCCTGGCCGACCGCGCTCGCGCGCGGCCCGCAGGGAGAGTTCCTCGGCTACGCGATGCGCCGCTTCGGCGAGCCCCAGCACGTGCAGCTGATCGGGCTGTTCACCCGCGCCCAGCGCCTCAAGCTGTTCGGCGACCGGGCCGACTGGCGCTTCCTGCTCGGCGTGGCCTGGAACCTCGCCTTCATGACGGCCCGCATGCACTACGACGATCTCGTCATCGGCGACTTCTCCAGCAGCAACGTCGTCGTCGACGCCAACGGCTTCGTCACCTTCCTCGACTGCGACTCCATCGCCTTCAAGGACCCGGTGACCGGGGAGCTCTTCCCCTGTCTGATGCACACCACCGACTACTCCTCGCCCGAGCGGCAGGCAGGCGGCCCCGCCACCCGCGCCACCGACGAGTTCGCCCTCGCGGTCCTCGTCTACCAGCTGCTGACCGCCGGGAACCACCCCTTCGGCGGCGTCCCGCACGACAGCGCCTCCGAGTCGACCGTCAAGGACAACATCGCCGCCAGCATCTCCTACGTCGTGCGCCCCGAGCGGGTCGTCATGCCGCGCGGCACCATCGACCCCTCCGTGCTCCCGCCCGAACTCCTGGCATTGGCCCGCACCGCCTTCGGCTCCGGTGTGCACGACCCCGACACCCGGCCGAACGCGGAGGCGTGGCTGCGCGCGCTGGACAAGGAGCGTGGGCTCGTACGGGTCTGCCCGGCCCGTCCGCTGCACGCGTTCGGCTCGCATCTGACCGCGTGCCCCTGGTGCAACCGGGCGGCGCTCACGGGGCACGACGTGTTCAACGTCCCGGTGGCGGTCCCGGGGCCCGGGGTGCCCCGGCCGCAGCCGCCCGTGCCGCCCCCGGGGGAGCCGTGGCCCACGGGGCTGAAGGTGGCGCTGCTGATCCTGGCGGTCGTGATCCTGGTGGTGATCGTGGCGAACGCGTGAGCGGGGCCCGCTCGCCGGCACGGACGGCGGGCGACCCCGCTCTCCCGTGAGCGTCCGCGGCAGGGCGGGCCCGGTCACTGGGAGCGGCCGCGGTCCTCCAGATAGCGGGTGTGGGACTCCTGGCGCCGTGCCTCCGTCTCGCGCAGGGCCGCCGCCAGCCGGTCCGACTCCTCCTGGAGCACGGTGAGCTGGCGCTCCAGATGGCGCTCCGGCGGTTCGGTGCCGGGGGCCAGCCGGGTCCACCACCGGGTGCGGACGAAGGTGTCGACCGCCTCCGGGACGTCCTGGCGCACCGCGCGCGACAGGGCGTGCACGCCCTCGGGGTCCTGGGCGAGGATCTCGGCGACCCAGCCCGGATCGAGCAGGGCGGCGAGGACCTCGGTCAGCTCGGTGAGGCGCCCGGCCGCCGCGGGGGGCAGCTCGACACCGTCGAGGTACTCCCGCAGCTTGGCGAAGTCCACCCGCAGTTCGGCCAGTTGGGCGGAGGGGTCGGGGAAGTCGGGCGGCGCCGGACGCTCCGGCGGCGCGATCAGCGCGCCCGCTCCGTACAGGCCCGCGACGACGACCGGCCAGTACGGGCCCGCCACCCCGGTGAAGGTCAGCGCGAGCCCGGCGATGCCGCAGGCGCTGCCGGTGAGGTTCTTGCGCGATTCCAGGAAGCCGAGGAACTTACTGGTAGCCACGGATCTCCTCGAAGGCGCCGTCGAGCGAGCCCTTGTGGGCGTCGAAGAGCCGGCCGCCGGTCAGGTCGGCGATGTGCTGGAGCTCGCCCCGGTCGGAGTCGCCGAACAGGATGGGGAAGACGGGAATCTGCCGCTGCGCGCCGGGCAGCCGGCGGTAGAAACCGTCGAAGTCGGCGGGGCTCGCGCCCCTGGTGTTCTCGCCGTCCGTCATCAGCACGATCGAGGTGAACGTGTCGTCGCCTGCGCCCAGGTGCTCGTAGGCCTTCTCCAGCGAGGTGTAGATGGCGGTGTCGCCGTCGGCGCTCAGCGCGCGGGTGTCCCGGCGGATCGCGTCGAGCCCGGCCTTCGGGTTCTCGGGGCGGACCACGTGCGTACGGACGCTCTTGACCCGGGAGCCGAACGGCATCAGCGTCACCTCCTCGCGGTCGCGGAAGTCGCCGGTCAGGTCGCCGAGGGACTTCTTGAGCCGGGTGAGGCGGTCGCCGTCCATCGAGCCCGAGGTGTCGAGGACGTACACCGTCCTGGAGGGCCGGCGCAGCGTGTTCTCGTAGGAGTCGAGGAGATGGTCCGCCACGGACCGGCTTCCGGGGAAGGGGAGTTCCCGCCGTCGTCCGGTGCCGAGTCCGGCGGCCGGGGCGACGGAGGCGACGACCGGGCGGCGGTGCGTCCGTTCGGTGATCAGCTTCTGGGCGGCGGGCGCGCGCAGGGCGTCGGCGAGCCGGCGGACCTCGTCGCGGGTGTCCCTGGACGACGCGGCGAGGGAGGAGAGCGGGTAGTCGGCCGTCACCACGCCGTCGCGCGGGCGGATGACGGTCAGCCCCTTCACCCCCTTGAGGACGGACTCGTAGTTGAGCAGGGCGTCCACGGTGCCACGCCGCTCGTAGGCGGTGGCCAGCCAGCCCGAGGAACCCGAGGTCAGCTTCTGCCCCTTGAAGAACTCCCGCAGTCTGGGCGTCGCCTTGGCCACGTCGGCGTCCGTGAGCGCCGACTGGGCGCCGGACAGCGCGGAGGCCACCGAGATCAGCGTGGAGAAACCGGAGTTGGAGCGGGCCGGATCGGTCATCCCGTACGTGAGCCTTCCCTCGGCCACGGCCTTCTCCACCTGCGACCAGGTGACGTCGTCCGGTCGCCAGCCGAGGGCCCGCACGGTCGCCGGCTTGACGCCGATGGCCACCGGGCTCGACATGACCGGCGTCTCGGAGACGACCTTCCTCGCGGCTTCGGGGCGCAGATGCAGATAGGCGTCGGAGGACAGCCACAGTGCGTCGTACCGGTCGTCCGAGGCGCCGCGCGCGATCAGGTCCACGGCGGCGAGGGTGCCCATGTAGGTGGGTCTGACGGTGATGCCGGTGTCCCGCCGTATCCGGTCGAGCACCGGCTTCATGTCGCCGAGTTCGCTGGAGGCGAGGACACGCAGGGTGCCGGGCCGCGGGGCGCCGTCGTCCCCGGACTTCGTGCCCCCGTGGGCGGTGCAGGCCGTGACGGCGAGCAGGGCCGCGGCGGCGCACGCCGCCTGCCGGAGGACTCTCATCCCTGTCCGCCCTCCAGTGCGCCCCGGGTCCTGCTGCGCTCCAAGTAGGTTCCGGCGCTCTGGAGTTCGGAGGTCAGGGACTCCACGGTCGCGGCCATCGTCTCGGTCGCCCTGGCCTTGTACGTGTCGATCGCGTCGAGGGTGCGGTAGATCTCCTGGAAGGCGGTGCGCAGGGTCTCGGCGCCGACGGCGGGGTCGGCGGCGATGCGCTGGATCTCCCCGCTCTGGGTGGAGAGCATCTCGGCGTTGCCCCGGATGAGGTCCTCCGTCGTGCCGCGCAGGGCGTTGACCTGCTCGACGACCTTGCGCTGGTTGTCGAGGGCGGAGGCGAGCATCACGGAGATGCGCAGGGCGGAGACGGTGGTGGTGGCCGCACGGTCGACGCCCTTGATGAGTTCGTCGTTGTTGCGCCGGACCACGTCCATCGCGAGATAGCCCTGGGCGCACACCGCGAGCTGGGTGAGCAGGTCCTGGTGCTTCTGCCGGACCGGGAAGAGCACGTCGGAGCGGAGCGTGTCGGCCTGCGCAGGGTCGGTGCCGTCGACGCCCGCGACATGGGCCTCCACCGCGGTGTCCAGGGCCTGGGTCAGCACCACGTACTCCTGGAGCTTGCCCATCGTCTCCCAGAGCCGGACGCGTTCGGTCTGGAGTGCCGCGTTGTCGCGGCGCAGTTCGTCCTGACCGCCGCGCAGCGCGCCGACGATCCTGTTCAACGTGCCTTGCGCGGAAGCGTACTTGGCGACGTGGTCGCGCAGTCTGTTGCCGCCGGGCAGCCTGGACAGGAACTTCCTGCCCTTGCTCGCGGACAGGTCGCGCGGGTCCAGGTCCTCGACCACGCGCCGGAGTTCGACGAGCGAGCCGGCGACGTGCGACTGGGCGTCCTCGCCCGTGGAGGGCAGGCTGCGGATCGTCCGCTCCAGCATGCGGTTGGACTGGGCGGCGGCGCCGCGCATCTCGTTCGCGCCCAGGCCGGCGATCTCGCCCACCTTGCCGGCGAATTCGGGGGAGCGGGCGTCAAGGACGGCGAGTCCCTCGACGTACTCCGCGGCCCTGCGCGCCATGTCGTCCCGCACCCCCGGGTCGACGGGGACGAGTCCGCCGGCCTTCTCGGGGGGCACCGGGGCCACGGCCTCGGGCGGGGTGAGGGTGAACGTGTCGTCGGTGGTCATGTGCGTTTCCCCCTAGTTCCCGGCCCGGCGCGCCATCTCGTGCAGCACCTTGTAGGCGGGCACGGGCGCCTGCCGGACGCCGGTCAGTTTCTGGTTGAGGTAGGCCGTGTGGGCGGCGGTGGCCGCCGTGAACTCGCCGGTCGACCCCTGCGGACGGAATCCGTGCCGGACCGCGAGTGCGCGCAACGCCGGGTCGGTGCTGAGGAGTTCACCCAGCGCGCGGCCCGCGGGCGTCAGCGGTACGACCGTGTGGTCGCTGTTGGCGGTGGTGTCCGGGTAGAGGACCGTGAGGTCGCCGGTGTCCTGGCCCTCGGCGAGCAGCGCGGCGACCTGCGACTCGTAGACGAGGACCAGCGGGTTGCCCGCGCCGCTGACGAAGTCGTGGAACGCGGCGTCGGTGCTGGGCTGCTGGGCGCCCTGGACGCTGATGAGCCGGTGCATCAGGGGCGCGGTGCGGCCGACGGCCGCGTCGCCGTCGGCGACCCGCCCGCCGTCGGCGACATAGGAGGCGGCGGCGAGGTAGAGCGCGCCGGAGCTGGAGGTCTCCGGGTCGGTGCTGGCGATGTACAGCGTGCCGGTCAGTTCACCGTGCGCCGCCGCGCCCTTGAGCTGCTGCCAGGTCCGGTCGTGCCGGGCCGCGTCGAGATAGGCGCGCATCCGAAGCGTGCCGGTGTTCCTGTCGAGGGTGGCCAGCCCGTTCGCGGCGAGGACCTGGGCCGCGCTGCGGTGGGCCACCACGACGAGGGGTGAGTAGAAGGGCCGGGGCAGCGGCTGGCGGACGTGGTACTTGTCCGCGAGTTCGTCGGCCGGTGCCTGGCTGGAAGGGAAGGCGAAGTCGTACCCCTTGAGGTTCAGGCCGTCCATGGCCCAGGAACCCGAGGTCTCCGTCCTCACGGTGTAGCCCTTGGCGGCGAGGGCCTTCACCACGGCCGGATCGGAGAAGAACTCCGCCTTCTCCGAACCGATCACTCCGTGCACGGTCTTCGTTGCCGTGCCCTTGTCCTGACCGGTGCGGCCCGCGACGACGGCTGCTGCCACTCCGCCGATCAACAGGACCGCCAGGACGATTCCCGCTATGCGTCTCACGCCTGGAGCGTGCACCTCGGAATCCAACGTTCCCCGTCTCGGGGAGTGAACGCGAGGTGACCACCGGGTCCCGGTACGCAACCGGAGGGGAGGGCGCCGCCCGGCGGCCGGCGCGGGGTGCCGGGCGGGGCGGGGAGCGGGCCGGGAAGGCCGGGTGTGGCGCCCGGTCCGGGCGTCCTCGAAGACGCGCGGACCGGGGCCGTGCGGGGACCGCGGGCGGGTGGCCCGGGGGTCAGCGGGCGGCGAGCTCGCGGGGCTCGGCGACCGGGGCGTGGGCGTCCATCCGCTCGGCGGAGAGGATCGCCGCGGCCGTGTCGGCGCGGGAGGCCGCGACGACCAGGGCACGGCCCGCCAGCGCGTGGGCCCGCCGGTGGAGGGTCACGAGATGGGACTCCTCGGGCTCGGGGGCGGCCGGGGCGGCGGCCTGGGTGCGGAGCGGGGCACCGCCGCGGAGCCGGGCGACCTGCTCGGTGAGACGCTCGGCGCCGGCGTCCAGGTCGGCGGACGGGGCGAGCGCGCGGATCTCGTCCGTGACGGCGAGCAGTGCGGCGAGGTGACCGGCGAGCTGGATGTCCAGCTCCTCCTCGCGCGACCGGTGGGGAAAGTCCGAGGAGGGGGCGCCGGCCATCGTGTGGACCGACTTCGAGCGGATCGGTTCGTACATGGGATGGCCTCCTGTGCCTGACAGGAAGCCATCCTAGCTTGGATTTCGTCTAAAGTTGAGCTGGTTCGCATATTGGGACGCGGCGCGCACGCAGGGTGAGCGGGGTCGCGTCCCGGCGGGGGTCAGGGCTGGCCGTAGCCGTCCAGGAAGGTGCCGATCCGGGTCACCGCGTCCGTCAGGTCCGCGACCGTCGGCAGGGTCACCACCCGGAAGTGGTCCGGCTCGGGCCAGTTGAAGCCCGTCCCCTGGACGACCATGATCTTCTCGGCCCGCAGCAGGTCGAGCACCATCTGCCGGTCGTCCTTGACCTTGAAGACCTTCGGGTCCAGGCGCGGGAAGAGATACAGCGCGCCCTTCGGCTTCACGCAGGTCACGCCCGGGATCTGCGTCAGCAGCTCGTGGGCGACGTCCCGCTGCTCCTTCAGGCGCCCGCCCGGCAGGACCAGGTCGTTGATCGTCTGGCGTCCGCTGAGCGCCGCCACCACGCCGTGCTGGCCCGGCATGTTCGCGCACAGCCGCATGTTCGCCAGGATCGTCAGACCCTCGATGTACGAGGCGGCGTGCGCGCGCGGCCCCGAGACCGACATCCACCCGACGCGGTAGCCCGCCACCCGGTACGCCTTCGACATGCCGTTGAAGGTGAGGGTGAGCAGATCGGGGGCGATCTTGGCGGTCGCCGTGTGCGTGGCGCCGTCGTAGAGGATCTTGTCGTAGATCTCGTCGGAGCAGACCAGCAGGTTGTGGCGCCGGGCGATGTCCGTCAGCCCCCGGAGCATCGCGTCGTCGTAGACCGCGCCGGTCGGGTTGTTCGGGTTGATGATGACGATCGCCTTGGTGCGATCGGTGATCTTCCGCTCCACGTCCGCGAGGTCGGGCATCCAGTCGGACTGCTCGTCGCAGCGGTAGTGCACGGCCGTGCCGCCGGACAGCGAGACCGCCGCGGTCCACAGGGGGTAGTCCGGGGCCGGTACGAGCACCTCGTCGCCGTCGTCCAGCAGTGCCTGCATCGCCATCACGATCAGCTCGGACACGCCGTTGCCGATGAAGACGTGGTCGACGTCCGTCTCGATGCCGAGGGTCTGGTTGTGCATGACGACCGCGCGACGGGCGGCGAGCAGGCCCTTGGCGTCGCCGTAGCCGTGCGCCGAGGAGACGTTGCGGAGGATGTCCTCCAGGATCTCCGGCGGACACTCGAAGCCGAACGCGGCCGGGTTGCCCGTGTTGAGCTTGAGGATGCGGTGACCGGCAGCTTCGAGCCGCATCGCCTCCTCGAGAACCGGACCCCGGATCTCGTAGCAGACGTTGGCGAGCTTCGTGGACTGGATCACCTGCATGTCCGTGAGCTTACGGCGGCCGATCGCGCACCGGGGCGTGTTTTTCACCACGTGAGACGTGTCGCTCGCGGCGGCCGTGCCCTCCGGCGGCGCCGAAAGCCCTGGTGGTCCCTACAATGCGCGATCATGTCCTGGCAGTCCGGAGATCCCGAAGCCCGGCCGACGGTGTACCTCCCGCAGAGCGACGGGACGACGCCTTTGGCCTATGAGACGTACGCCGATCCCGCCGAGGCGCACGGCTGGCGGAAGGCGTACACGGACGGCGACGACACCACCGCCCTGCCCGTCGTCCCCGGCGGGCAGCGGGCGCGCCGGGAGCGGATGCGGCACCGCAGGCGCGGCCGGAACAACCGGCGGCTCGCCGTGGCCGGGGGCGCGGCCGTCGTCGTGGTCCTCGGTGTCGTCACCGTGGGCGCCCTCGACTCGGGGGTGACCGGGGCGCCGGGCGGCACACCCTCGTCCACGGCCCGGCCGGCCCATCGCGCCACCGGCCCCGCCGAGGCCGGCGGCGGCCCCACCGCGACCGCCTCCGCGCGGCCCCTCCAGGCCCCGCCGGCCACCACGTCCCCGCCCGGTGCGGTCACCGCCTCCGCCGGCGCGGCCACCGCCTCCACAGGGGCGACCGTGACCACGACGGCCACCGCCACCACATCCGCGACGGCGTCCACGGACCCCGCGATCGCCGGCACGGACCCCGCGTCCTCCGCGCCCCCGGCCTCCGCCACCACCGCGCCCCCTTCGGACGCCCCGGCCCCCTCGGCCACGAGCACCCGCGGCGGTCACGGCCACGGGCACGGCCACGGACACGGCGGCTAGGCCCGGTCAGGTCCCGCCGCCGTGTCCGGTCGGACCCGGTCAGGCCCCGCCAGGTCCGGCCGGAGTGCGTCGCCTCCCGGACGGACGCGCCCCGGATCGTCTCCGTCCTAGGCCGGAAACCGCTCCTTGTTCACTTCTCCCTCTCCCCTCACAATGCGCATGACAACAACTGACCGGAAGACCTCCGGTCAGCGGAAGGCCGCTGGACGACCTCCGGCGGCCCCAAGTCGCAAGAGGGGACCCCCACATGAGAAAGCCTCTCGTCGCCGTTCTGTTCGCCCTGGTGCTCGCCGGGGCGGGCGCGGCACCCGCGGTCGCGGCACCCGCTCCCCCCACGGTGGCACCCGTACCCCACGCGGTGGCGCCCGTACGTCACACGGCGGCATCCGCTCCCCACGCGGTGGCGCCCACGCTCAAGGCCGTGAGCCTCGCCGGGACCGTCTCGCTCAGCAACTGCTCCGGTTCGGTCATCCGCTTCCCCAACTCGGCGGACTCCGACCCGGCGCTCGTGCTGTCCAACGGGCACTGCCTGGAGACCGGTTTCCCGGACCCCGGTGAGGTGATCGTCGGTCAGTCCTCCAGCCGGACCTTCGGTCTGCTGAACTCGGCGGGCACCAGGGTGGCGACCCTGCGCGCGAACAAGGTCGCGTACTCGACCATGACCGACACGGACATCACGATCTACCAGCTCACCAGCACCTACGCGACCATCAAGAACTCGTACGGCATCAGCGCGCTGACCGTGCAGGACACGCACCCGGTCGCCGGCACCGCCATCACGGTGGCCTCCGGCTACTGGAAGCGTCTCTACAGCTGCACCATCGACGGGTTCGTGTACCGCCTCAAGGAGGGTGACTGGACCTGGAAGGACTCGGTCCGCTACACCTCCGCCTGCCAGACCATCGGCGGCACCTCGGGCTCACCGGTCGTCGACCAGTCCACCGGCAAGGTCGTCGCCGTCAACAACACCGGCAACGAGAGCGGCGAACGCTGCACGGTCGACAACCCGTGCGAGGTCGACGCGAACGGCACCGTCACCGTCCGCCAGGGCATCAACTACGCCGAGGAGACCTACCAGATCCCGGCCTGCTTCACGACGGGCAACAAGCTCGACCTGAGCCTGAGCGGGTGCGTCCTGCCCAAGCCGTAACACCGCGGGAGGGCGGGCGGTCACGCCGTGCGGCGGACCGCCCGTCCCGCGAGGACGTCCGTCCTGCGCCCGTCCTCGACCACGAACCGCCCGTCGATCAGGACGTGCGGGATGCCGGTCGGCAGGGTGCGCGGCGCCGCGAACGTCGAACCCGCCGCGACCGTCGCCGGGTCGAACAGGACCAGGTCGGCGCGGTAGCCCTCGCGGACCAGGCCCCGGTCGGGCAGCCGCAGCCGGGCGGCGGGCCTGCCGGTGAGATGGGCGACGCACTCCTCAAGGGTCAGGACGCCCGACTCCCTGACGTAGTGGCCGAGATAGTGCGGGAAGGTGCCGTAGGCGCGCGGGTGCGGCTTGGCGCCGTGCAGGATGCCGTCCGAGCCGCCGGTGTGCGCGCGGTGGCGCATGATCGTCCGGACGTTCTCCTCGTGGCCGACGTGCTGGAGGATCGTGGGGCCGAGCCGGTCCTCGACCAGCAATCGCCGGGCGGTCGTCCAGGGTTCCTCGCCGCGCAGGGCGGCGGACTCCAGGACGGTCCGGCCGACGTACGCGCCGAGACCGGGGTCGTTCACCCCCGAGATCTCGACGGTCTCCCACGCGACGGGGACGCCGTGGCAGCCGTCGGCGCCCAGGACCTCCATGTGGTGACGGACGCGTTCGGCGGTGTCGTCGTCCCGCAGCCGGGCGAGCAGGGCCTCCGGGCCGCCCTCGCCCGCCCAACTGGGCAGCAGCGCCGCCAGGGTGGTGCACCCGGGGGTGTACGGATAGGTGTCGAGGGTGATGTCCGAGCCCTGTGCCAGCGCCTCGTCGAGCAGGGCGAGCAGCTCCGGCGCCTTCCCCTCGTTCACCCCGAAGTTCATGGTGGCGTGGGCGAGATGGAGCGGACAGCCCGCCTCGCGGGTGAGGGCCACCATCTCCTCGTACGCCTCCAGGGCGCCGGCCCCGTACGAGCGGTGGTGCGGGCAGTAGTAGCCGCCGTACTCCGCCACCACCCGGCACAGGGAGGTGAGTTCGGCGTCACGGGCGTACATCCCGGGGGTGTACGTCAGTCCCGAGGACATGCCGACCGCGCCCTCGCGCAGCCCGTCGGCCACCAACCGCCGCATCCGGTCCAGCTCTTGGGGAGTCGCCTCGCGGTCCTCCCAGCCGAGGGCGAGCATGCGGACGGTGCCCTGCGGGACGAGGTAGGCGGCGTTGACCGCGATGCCCTGGCCGTCGAAGCCGTGGTCGAGGCGGTCCAGATACTCGCCCACGGAGCGCCAGTCGAAGTCGATGTCGTCGCCGTGGCCGTTCCAGCCGGTGATCGTCCGGCGGACCTCGGCCAGCGTGCGGTCGTCGACCGGCGCGTACGACAGGCCGTCCTGGCCGAGGACTTCGAGGGTCACGCCCTGGGCGGCCTTCGCGCTGTGGTCCGGGTCCCGCAGCAGCGCGAGGTCGCTGTGCGCGTGCATGTCGATGAAGCCGGGGGACAGGACCAGTCCCTCGGCGTCCACTTCCCGCGTGCCGCGCGGCCGTTGGCAGCCGGCCGCCGCGGCCTCCCGCACGATCGCGACGATCCGGCCGCCCTTGACCGCCACGTCCGCGCGGTAGGAGGGCGCGCCGCTGCCGTCGGCGACGTCCGCGTCCTGGATGACCAGGTCGGCGAGGTCGTCCATGAGCCTCTCCCGTCCCTAGAAGAACGTACGGATGTAGTCGACGACCGTGCCGTCCGCCTCGACCAGCGGGATCAGCTGCCACTTGTCGAAGGACGTGCACGGGTGGGACAGGCCCATGCCGACCCAGTCGCCGACCTCCAGGTCCGCCTCGGGGGCCGTGCTCAGCCAGGCGTGCTGGTCGGAGAGCCTGGTCACCTCGATGCCGGCCGCAGGGCGTTCGGTTCCGTCGCGGCGCACCACCTGGGCGCAGGGCAGGTCGAGGTCGTGGGCCGCGTCCCGCTTGCCCGCGTTGGTGAAGGCCTGCTCGGGCGAGGGCCGGGAGACGACCTGGGACCAGAGACGGAACGCCGGGTGCAGGGCGCCCTCGCCCGGGACGCGGACGAAGGGGGTGAGCCTGCGGTAGTGGCCGTCGTCGTGGGACACGTACGCGCCCGAACGCAGCAGCTTCAGGACGGGGAGCGAGAGTCTGGGGATCTCCGCGAAGACGTCGGCGACCGCGTCGAACCAGGCGCTGCCGCCCGCGCTGACGACGATCGTGTCGACGTCCTTGAACCGCCCGGCGCCGTCGAAGTCCGCCGCGAGCGCGGTCAGCCGCCGCAGCCAGGCGTGCACCCGCTCGGGGTTCGCGTCCGGCACCTCGCCCTCGTACCCGGCGACGCCGGCCAGCCGGAGGGTCCCGGTCGCCGCCACCGCGTCGGCGACGGCCGCGCACTCCTCCTCGGTCCGCGCGCCGGTCCTTGCGCCCGCGCCCGCCGCGAGTTCGACGACGACGTCCACCGGGCGGGCGCAGCCGCGCAGCGCGGCGTCCATCAGCTCCACCCCGCGCACGGAGTCGACGTAACAGACGAACGTGAAGTCCGGGTCCGCGGCCAGCTCGGAGGCGATCCAGCGAAGGGCCGCCGGGTCGACGAGCTCGTTCGCGAGGAAGATCCGGTCGATGCCGAACTCCCTTGCCACGCGCACCTGGTGGGGGACCGCGAGGGTGATGCCCCAGGCGCCGTGCTCGATCTGCCGCCAGAACAGCCGGGGTGCCATGGACGTCTTGCCGTGCGGCGCGAAGGCGAGTCCGTGCCGGGTGGCGTACGTCTCCATGAGTTCGAGGTTGTGGGTCAGCCGCTCGGCGGAGAGGGTGAGGACGGGGGTGCCGAAGCCGTCCGTGAAGAGGTTCCGGCGCTGGGCGGTCAGCTCGCCGACGCTCAGTCCGTCGGCGTCCGGCGGCAGGCCCTTGAAGCGGTGGTCGACGCGCTCCGCCGCGAGAGCGGCCAGGGGTGCGGCGGCGGTCTCGGCGCTCATGGGGCCTCCTCGGCCTGTTCGGCATTGCATCATGTGCAACGCTCGTTGCGTATGTCGTTCGCAGCTGTCTAACATCCCAGCCGACGCAGGGTCAACGGTGCCGTTCGCCGCCGACGGCCGCCAGAGCGAGGAGCCCGCCCATCGTGAGCAGCGACGGACCCGAGGGTCCCGTGACTCCCGACACCGGAACCGGTGCGGGCGGCCACACGGGCAGCCACGCCGGCACCGGCGCCGTCGACGTGGTGGCGCTCGGCGAGTCCATGGTCACCTTCCTGCCCACCCGGGCCGGACGCCTCGCCGACGTGCCGTCCTTCGAACGGGGCATCGGCGGCGCCGAGTCGAACGTGGCCTGCGTACTCGCCCGCGCCGGTCACTCGGCCCGCTGGGTCGGCAGGGTCGGCGCCGACGGGTTCGGCGACCATCTGGTGGAGGCGATCACCGCGTACGGCGTCGACACCTCCGCCGTGCGCAGGGACCCCGACCGTCCGACCGGGGTCTACTTCCGCACCGCGGGCGACCGGGCGACCGACGCCCACGAGGTCGCCTACTACCGGGCCGGATCCGCCGCCTCGGCCATGACGGCGCGGAACACGGACCTGGCCGCCGCGCGCTCGGGCCGCGTGCTCCATCTGTCCGGCATCACCGCCGCGCTCTCCGAGGGCTGCCTCGACCTGATGCGCGAGCTGACCGCCCCTCGAGCCGGCCGCCCCCTCGTCTCCTTCGACGTGAACCACCGACCGGCCCTGTGGCGCGGCCGTCCCGAGGGCCCGCGCGTCCTGCTCGACCTCGCGCGCGGTGCCGACATCGTCTTCGTCGGGGACGACGAGGCCCGTGACGCCTGGGGTCTGCACGGGGCACGGGCGATCCGCGAGGCGCTGCCCGAACCCGGCGTCCTGGTCGTGAAGGACGGCGGGTCCGGAGCCGTCATGTTCGCCGGGAACGAGGGCGCCGCCGACACCGCCGTCCTCGTGTCCGCCCCGCAGGTCGACGTCGTCGCGGCCGTCGGCGCAGGAGACGCCTTCGCCGCCGGATTCCTCTCCGCCACCCTGCGCGGCCTGCCCGCCCGCGACCGGCTGCGGCACGGCCATCTGACGGCCGCCGCCGCCCTCACCGTCCCCGGCGACCTCGCCGAGCCCCCCGCCCGGGGGCTCGCCGACAAGCTGGCGGCTCTCGACGACCGTGCCTGGGGGACACTTCGTCTCGGCCCCGGCTGGACCGAAGCCGACGCACGGGCCGCCGAGGAGGTACGTACGCCATGAGCCAGACCGTCGACCGAGCGCTGAGCATCCTGCCGCTGCTCGCCGAGGGCCCCGCCGACCTCGGCCAGGTCGCCGAGCGGCTCGGCGTCCACAAGTCCACGGCCCTGCGCCTGCTGCGCACCCTGCACGAACACGGCCTGGTGTACCGCCAGTCCGACCAGCGCTACCGGCTCGGCGCCCGGCTCTTCGCCCTCGCCCAGGAGGCCGTCGAGAACCTCGACGTCCGCGAGATCGCGCACCCCCACCTCGTCCGCCTCAACGAGAGCTGCGGACACACCGTCCACCTCGCCGTGTACGAGGAGAACGAGGTGCTCTACATCGACAAGGTGGAGAGCCGCTACCCGGTGCGCATGTACTCCCGGATCGGGAAGCCCGTCGCCATCACCGTCGCCGCGGTCGCCAAACTGCTCCTCGCCGATCTGCCCGAGGCCGAGCGCCGCGCCGTCGCCGAGCGGCTCGACTACCCCATGTACACGGCTCGTTCGACCCCCGGCGCCCCCGCCTTCCTCAAGGAACTCGCGGCGGTGCGCGAACAGGGCTGGGCCACCGACCTCGGCGGCCACGAGGAGTCCATCAACTGCGTCGCCGCCCCCGTCCGGGGCGCCGACGGGCGTGTCGCCGCCGCCATGTCGGTCTCCGCGCCCAATGTCGTCGTCACCGCCGAGGAACTCCTGGCCCTGCTCCCACTGGTGCGCCGCACGGCGGACGCCATCAGCCGCGACTACTCCGGCAAAGCCCCCACGAAGGAAGACCCGAAGGAATGAGCACCGCATGACCGACAAGATCGCCCTGACCCCGTCGACCCACACCACCCCGCCCGCCCGGTTCTCGCACGGCGTGCGGAAGGGGAACATCCTCCAGGTCGCCGGGCAGGTCGGCTTCCTGCCCGCCGAGGAGGGCCGGCCTCCGACGCCCGCGGGCCCGACCCTGCGCGAGCAGACCCTCCAGACCCTCGCCAACGTCAAGGCCATTCTCGAAGAGGGCGGTTCCGGCTGGGACGACGCGATGATGATCCGGGTCTACCTCACGGACACCGGGCACTTCGCCGAGATGAACGAGATCTACAACCAGTACTTCGAGGAGCAGGGCCTCACCGCGCCCCCCGCCGCCCGCACGACGGTCTACGTCGGCCTGCCGGCCGGACTCCTCGTCGAGATCGACGTCCTCGCCGTCCTCGGCTGACGTCCCCTCCGGGCCCACACCCGCCCGGCTCCGGCGCCACCGCGCGCCCCGCACATCCGGCGCGACCCGCGCGACTCCCGCACCCCGTACGACGTCACGGTGCGGCACCCCACCATCCCCGGGGAGCCGCACCGCGATCCGCCCTGCCCGAAAGCCCCCACGGACTGACGAAAAAGAGGCTCCCCCGACATGTCGTCGTACCCGCTCGCAGCGACAGCCCCGGCCCCACCGGCCCCACCGCACACCGGCGGTCTCCTGCTCCTCCTCGACGGCACCGCCGGACTGCTCACGGTCGCCGCCCTCGGCATCGCGCTCCTCCTCTTCCTGATCATCAAGGTCCGGCTCCAGCCGTTCGTCGCCCTGCTCGCCGTCTCCATAGCCGTCGGCCTCGCCGCCGGACTCTCCGTCACGGAACTGTTCGGCACGGTCCAGAGGTCCGACGCCGTCTCGGTCGTCGAGTCGGGCATGGGCGGCATCCTCGGCCATGTCGCGATCATCATCGGCCTCGGCACGATGCTCGGGGCGATCCTCGAAGTCAGCGGCGGCGCCGAGGTGCTGGCCTCCCGGCTGCTCGGCCTCTTCGGGGAGAAGCGGGCGCCGCTCGCCATGGGCCTGACCGGCCTGATCTTCGGCATCCCGGTCTTCTTCGACGTCGGCATCTTCGTCCTCGCGCCGCTCGTCTACGCCGCCGCCAAACGGTCGGGCAAATCCATCCTCCTCTACTGCCTGCCGCTGCTCGCAGGTCTCTCGATGACCCACGCCTTCCTGCCGCCGCACCCCGGCCCGGTCGCCGCCGCGGGACTGCTGCACGTCCAGCTCGGCTGGGTCGTCCTCATGGGCATCGTCTGCGGCGTCCCCGCCGTGCTGGCCGCCTGGGTCTACGCGGCCTGGATCGGCAGGCGTCTCTTCGTGCCCGTACCGCAGGACATGGTCGAGGCGGCCGCCGAGGCCAGGCGGGCCGTCGTCGAGGAGCAGCGGGCGTCGGGGGTGGAGCCCCGGGAGGAGCCGGTGCCGCTCGGCACGGTCCTCGGCATCATCGGTACGCCGCTGGTGCTGATCCTCGCGGCCACCTTCTCCTCGATCGCTCTCGACCCCTCCACCCTCCGCTCCGTCATCGAGTTCTTCGGCCACCCGTTCGTGGCCCTGACCATCGCCCTGCTCCTCGCCTACCACCTGCTCGGCATCCGGCGCGGCTGGTCCCGCAAGTCCCTGGAGAAGGTGTCGACTTCGTCCCTCAAGCCGGTCGGCAACATCCTGCTCGTGGTCGGCGCGGGCGGTGTCTTCGGCGCGGTGCTGAAAGCCAGCGGGGTCGCCCAGGCGCTGTCGGACACCTTCAACGACGTCGGCCTCCCGGTGATCGTCCTGGCCTATCTGATCTCGCTGGTCCTGCGCGTGGCCCAGGGATCGGCGACCGTCGCGATCGTCACCACGGCCGGCATCGTCGCGCCGCTGCTCACCGAGGGCCACCACTCGCAGGCCTTCGTCGCCCTGGTCATCATGGCGATCTCGGCGGGTTCGATCTTCGCCTCGCACGTCAACGACGGCGGCTTCTGGATGGTGGCCAAGTACTTCGGCATCAGCGAGCGCGACACGCTGAGGACCTGGACCGTCCTGGAATCGGTGCTGTCCGTCGCCGGGTTCGCCGTGGCCGCCGCGATGAGTCCCTTCGTGTAACAGTGGCATCGCCAATTCGGGCCTGGCTGTGCTCCGCACAGGATCTTCGACCATACTTCCCGCTGTGGAGCAGCGCATAGGTTCGAAGAGCCAGCCCCTGGACGCCGCCGCGGTGAACCCGGCGTACATCCCCGGGCTTACGTCACCCGTGCCGGCGGAGCCGAAGGACGCGGCCGTGGAGGCCGAGGAGGCCACCGTCGAGGAGGTCGCCGAGGAGGAGACCGTCTCCGGCGAGGCGGCGTCCGACGAGGCGCCCGCCGCCGGGACCTCGGAGGAGACCGTGTCCGAGGAGGAGTCCGTGCCCGAGGAGCCGGTGGCCGAGGAGGAGACCGTCTCCGCGGCCGACCCGGAGTCCGGTCCCGTCGCCGGCGGTCCCGTCTTCGAGGCCTCCGACCGGCGCGCCTCGATCCGGGCCGACCACAGCGGTGTCCTGCTGCGCCTGGACGACCAGGAGGCGGAGTTCCGCTGGGACGAGATCGGCGCGGTCGAGACGGAGTCGCCGCGCTTCGGCAAGCGGTTCACCATCACGGTGCACACGCCGGAGCGCCGCTGGTATCCGATAGAGATCGAGGCGAACGCCCGGGCACGCTTCAAGGAGTGGGAGGAGCAGCTCGACGCCGTCCTGGACGCCTACTTCGAGGACGGCGACGACGCCGGGGCCGCGGAGGAGTCCGCGGTGACGGCGGAGCCGGAGGGCCCCGAGGACTCCGCGGTGAGCACCGACTCCGAGGTCTCCGGGGCCGAGGACACGGCGGACGCGGCCGAGGCCGTCGAGAAGCCGTAGGCGGTACGGGGATCCGCGCGCCCCGTCAGGAAGGCGCGCGGATCCCCTGCCGGCGGCCGGTGCTGCCGGCGCGCGGTCCCCTACGGGCAGTACTGGGCCGCCTTGCCGATGGACCGGTACATGCAGTCGGCGTTCTCCAGGAGCTGGAGCACCGCGTCGCGGTTGCGGGACGTCTCGCGCTCGATGACCTCGTCGGGCGGGTAGAAGCCGCCCGCGGAACTGGACGTCGGGTACATCTCGAAGGTGTAGTCGAAGATCTTCTGGGTGCCCCAGAGATAGTCGTCGATCGAGCCGTCCGTGATGTAGAGGTCGCTGGCCTGCTCGGCCGTGTACCCGTTGCTGGCGGCCATCTTCTGTCCGATGGCCTTGAACGCGGCGGCGTCGTCCGCCGTCATTCCGGTGGCCGTGTCGGAGGTGGTGTACCCGAACGGCCACAGCACGAGTTCGCTGTAGGTGTGGAAGTCGATCCCGGCGGTGATCTGCTGCTTGCCGCCGACGACCCGTCCGCGCACGAAGTCGGCGACCACCTTCACCTCGGGCGCCGACTCGGCCGAGGCGCCGCGGTAGGTCTCGGACGACGTGGAGCCCGAAGAGCCGCCGCAGCAGCCCCACTTGTAGTTCCAGTTCCGGTTCAGGTCCGTACCGACGTAGGAGGAACCGGAGTTGGGCTGGCGGTTCTTGCGCCACGAACGGTAGGAGCCGCTCGCGATGTCGTACTCGCCGCCGTCCGGGTTGAGGTCGGGGACGATCCAGATCTCGCGGTTGTTCACCATGTTCGTGACCCGGGAATCGCTGCCGTAGCCGGCCCCGAGCTCGCGCAGCAGATACAGGGCCATCTCCACCGTGAGGTGCTCGCGGGCGTGCTGGTGGAAGGTGAGCAGGACCTCGGGTTCGTTCTCGTCGGTCGCCACGTTGTCGCTGACCTTGATGGCGACGATGTCCCGGCCCTGGTAGGACTTGCCGATCACCCGCTTGCTCATGATGTTCGGATAGGCCGCGAGCCGCTGGTCGATCTCCGCGTTCATCTCGGCGTAGTTGTGGTACTTCGCGTCCGCCGTCGGGAAGTCGAACAGGCGTACGCCGGCGGCGGAGCGGTCGGGCGCCGCGCCCAGCGGGGTGACGTCGTAGCCCCGCCGGCGCAGCGCGGCGATCTGGTCCGCGCGGCCCGAGACGACGACGCTCTCCCGGTCGGCCTCGTCCACGGTGACCCCCGACCGCTGGATCTCGGTCCGGGACGCGGGGGTCGAGTTCTGGTGGATCTCGTACTGCCTGACGTCGTCGGGCGAGGGGTGGAGGGTCCTGGCCCCGCTCGCCGTCGCGTCGGTGGCGGTGGCGGTCAGGGGAGCCGCGAGGGCGAGCGCGGCCAGGACGGCGAGGGCGGCGGAACGCCGGCCGCCGCTGCCCCTGCCGTCGGCGCGTGCGCTGCCACGTGGGCGAAATCGCATGGAGTCTCCTTGTTTCTCCGGTAATCCCGGGATCTCCGGAATTGTGGGGGAGCGGAGCTGGGGAGTGGCTCAAGGTGACGTGTCTGGTGCGGTGTGGCGCTCATGGTGAGGGTCATGGCATGAGCAGGTCAAGAGACGACAAAGGGCGTCGGCGGGAATCAGCCGCGCCGAGCGGCACCGGACACGCCCCCTGCCGGCCCTGGGCAACGGCGACGGCCCCGCCCGCCGCGGCTGCGGCGAGCGGGGCCCGAGGGGCACCGCCGGGGAAGGGGAAGGAGGCGGGGGGGACTACAGGGCGTGCACGTGCGGTCCGACCGCGTTCGACCAGGCGTTGCCCGACGAGGCGTCCCAGTTCGTCGACCAGGTCATCGCGCCGCGCAGCGCCGGGTAGGCCTTGGACGGCTTGAACGAACCGCAGTTGGTGAGCTTGGTCAGACAGTCGAGGGCGTTGTTCACGATGGTCGGGGAGACGTAGCCGCTGCCCGCGCCGCTGGTGGAGGCGGGCAGGCCGAGGCCGACCTGGGACGGGTCGAGGCCGCCCTGGAGCTGGATGCAGGCCAGTGCCGTCAGGAAGTCGACCGAGCCCTGCGAGTAGACCTTGCCGTCGCAGCCGAGCATCGAACCGCTGTTGTAGTACTGCATGTTGACGACGGTGAGGATGTCCTTGACGTTCAGCGCCGTCTGGAAGTACGAGTTCGACGTGGACTGCATGTCGATGGTCTGCGGGGCCATGGTGATGACCAGGGACGAGCCCGCCTTCGCGGACAGGGACCGCAGCGCCTGGGACATGTAGGTCGCGTTGAGGCCGTTCTCCAGGTCGATGTCGACGCCGTTGAAGCCGTACGTCTGCATCAGGGAGTAGACGGAGTTGGCGAAGTTCGTGGCCGAGGCGGAGTCGCTCACCGAGATGGTGCCGTTCTGGCCGCCGATGGAGATGACGACCTTCTTGCCCGCGGCCTGCTTGGCCTTGATGTCGGCCTTGAACTGGTCGACGGTGTAGCCGCCGAGGCCGGCCGAGTCGAGCGTGAAGCTCACGGCGCCCGGCGTGCCCGTGGCGTCGGCGAAGGCGACGGCGATGATGTCGTACTGCGACGGCACGGCGGCGATGGTCTGCACGGTGGCACCGTTGTTGAAGTTCTGCCAGTAGCCCGTCACGGCGTGCGCCGGAACGGTACCGCCGCCCCCTCCGCCACCGGACGCGGTCGTCGTCCCGGTGACGGCCGACGACTTCGCCGACTCACCGGCCGAGTTGGTCGCGCTCACCTGGAACGAGTACGCCGTGGAGGCGGTGAGCCCCGAGATCGTCGCGGAGGTCCCGGTCACCGCCTGGACCTTCGAACCGCCCTGGTACACGTTGTAGCCGGTCGCGCCCGACACCGTGTTCCAGGCGAGCGAGACGGACGAGGAGGTCGTGGAGGACACGGCGAGGCCCGCGGGGGTCGCCGGGACCGTGGGGGCCGGGTCGCCGCCACCGCCGCCGTCGGGCCCGAACACCGAGACGTCGTCCGCGAGGTAGGCGGGCTGTCCGTACCAGCCGTGCGTCCAGACCGTCACCGACGTCGTCGAGGCGCCGGTGGTGAAGGTGGTCGAGAGCTGCGTCCAGGTGGTGTTGGGCGTCCAGGTCGAGACGTCGGTGGTCCCCGTGCCGCTCGCCCCGATGTAGGTGTAGGACCCCTGGACCCAGGCGCTCAGCGTGTAGGTCGAGTTGGGCTTGACCGCGACGGACTGCGAGCACTGGGCGAAGTCCTGGCCCGCGGGGGTGGCCTTCAGGGCGGCCGCGCCGCTGTGGACCGGGGAGGACACGGTCGTGCCGCTGCCCGCCGAACAGGTCCAGTTGCTCAGGCCGGACTCGAAGCCGCCGTTCTTGACGTTGTTGACGTCGGCGGCCTGGGCCTGGCCGGCCAGCCCCGTGAGGGTGAGCACCGAGGCGGTGAGGGCGGCGGCGAGGGCTCCCGCCCATCTCCGTCCGGGCATACGGATGACGCGGTCCACTGGGTCCTCCAGGGAGAAGTGGGGGAGGGGAGGGGGAACGGAACGGTGGCCACCGCCGGTGGATACAAGTTGGTCCAGACCAATCGGGTTGTCAAGCCCCGCGGCATTCTCAACACCCTTATGGGAGGGCCCAGTTGTTTTGAGGCGGCTTACTCTCCGTTGATCACGCCCGCACCTTCGGTGAGATGATCTCGGTGATTCTGTGTTGAGCGGGCCATGCCGTGGATATGGTGCTGATGCAAGAGGGCGTCACAGTGGCGATCCGCGGCCGTATGGGAACGTCCGTGAGCGCTCTGTGGCGACAAAGGGGCGATCTGAGGCGGTGGTTGACCACCCTGCCGCAGTGAACGGGGTGTGTGCCGTGCCGACCGCGATAGCCGTCACCAGTCCCGATCTGGTGCTCCCGCCGCACGACCGGCAGACCCCGCCGGCGGTCGTCCAGCCGCTCGGCACCCTGGAGGACTCCCTCACCGGGATGCACGCGCTCATCGAACAGCACGGGTACGTCATCTCCCTGTACCCGGCCGGAACCGGGAACGCGGTCACCCAGCGGCTGCACACCGTCCGCTCCGTCCTGGAGAGCGACCGCATCGCGCTGCTCGGCATCGACCTGCCACCGCTCGGAATCGCCCTGCTGGCCCAGCAGTTGCGCCAGCTCTCGGTCTGCGACTTCAGCCCCGGCGTGCTCGCCTCCGCGGCCCGGCTGCTCGCCCACTACATCTACGCGGGCGCCCTGCTCGGCTCCGTGGCCAAGCTGGACCGGGTCCCGGTCTCTTTGAAGTCGCACGCCAAGTCCTGGGTCCCGGGCGCCCAGTTCGCCGTACTCGCCAACCCCCGGGCCGAGTTGATCCGGATCGGCCAGGAGGAGCTGCCCGGACCGGAGTTCGGGACCCGGCTGCTCTGGGCCGCGGGCCAGCCGCCGTCCGACTGGGTCACCTCCACCCTCGCGCCCGCCTGGCAGGTCCAGGGCACCGCGACCGTCCCGCTGCCCGGGGAATCGGTCCGCTGGTGGGGGACCGGCAAACTGGTCGAGTTCGCCGCCGGACTGTACGACGTCTCGGTCCTCTACCAGCTCGTCTCCTCCGTCCGGCGCGACGCGTGCCGCTGGTGCGGCCTCGAACTCATCGGTGACCGCTGCGGGTTCTGCGCCGCCCCGCTGTCCCCGCCCTCCGCCGAGGAGCATCCGGCCGCCCCCGTCCGGGCAGCCTCTCCGGTACGCGCCCTTCCCCGGGGCGCCACCTAGGCCCCTGGGCCCCGCCGCCCCACCCAGGCACCACCGTCCCGCCCAGGCACCACCGTCCCGCCCAGGCACCACCGTCCCGCCCAGGCACCACCGTCCCGCCCAGGCACCACCGCGCCACCCAGGCACCACCGCCCCACCCAGGAACGACAGCCCGGTCCAGTCCCCGGTACCGCCCCACGAGGTGAGATTCAGTGAACTCGCGCCAGCGCCGCGGCGTCATCCTGCTGGCCCTCTCGGTCCTGTGCGCCCTCGGCGCCTTCGCCGGAGTCCTCTCGGTGATCCGCGACGTGAACTCCAAGGTCGGCCCGGAGGTCACGGCGTACCGCCTCAAGAGCGACATCGCGCCCTACAAGGAGCTGTCGGCCGACCAGTTCGAGAAGATCTCGATGCCCGAGCGGTGGCTGTCGTCCACCGCGGTCACCGACCTCGCGCGGATCCGCGGGAAGATCGCCGTCACCCGGCTGGAGAAGGGCTCCCTGCTCCAGGCCGACATGATCGTGGACAAGCCGCAGCTCGCCCCCGGGCAGCAGGAGATAGCCATCATGATCGACGCGTCGACCGGGGTCGCCGGCAAGATCGACCCCGGGTCGCGGGTCAACATCTACGCCACCTTCAAGGCGCAGAACGACAAGGGCCGGGACCAGTCCAAGGTGATCGTCGAGAACGCCCGCGTCATCGACGTCGGCAAGCTCACCGCCCTCGAACCCGACCAGTCCAGCGCCGACCGGCGCAACAGTGCCGCCCAGGCCGTCCCGATCACCTTCGCGCTCGGTACCGCCGACGCCCAACGCGTCGCCTACGCCGAGTCGTTCGCCGAGCACGTCCGGCTCGCCCTGGTCGCCGGCGGCTCCGACACGATCGTGGCGCCCGGCGACCGTACGTACACCCTCGACGAGGACAAGTAGGAGGCCGCGCATGAGGTCCATGCCCACCGGGACCGGAACGCGGTACGCCAGCGAGGAGCTTCGCCGATGACCATCCGTATCCTTCCCGCCGTCGGGGACATCGACTCGGCCCGCGCGCTCACCACCCTGCTGAGCCAGCTCGCCGACACCGAACCCGCCCCGCCCGTACCCGACTCGACCGCGCTCCTCGACACCCTCGCCCGGCTGGCCGCCGACTCGCTGGACGAGCTGCCCGAAGTCGTCCTGGTGCACGAACGCATCGGCCCCGTACCGGCGTTGGACCTGATCCGCGACCTCGTGATGCGCTTCCCCGCCGTCGGCGTCGTCCTCATCACCGCCGACACCAGCACCGGCGTCCTCACCGCCGCCATGGACTCCGGCGCCCGCGGGATCATCGGCCTCCCGCTCGGCTACGACGCCCTCGCCGAACGCGTCCAGGCGGCCGCCGCCTGGTCCGCAGGAATGCGCCGCCATCTGCACAGCGGGGCGCCGGAGCTGTATACGGGCCCCGGCGGCACCGTCGTCACCGTGACCGGTGCGAAGGGCGGGGTCGGCGCGACCGTCACGGCGGTCCAGCTCGCCCTCGCCGCGAAGGCCTCGGGCCGCACCGTGGCCCTGCTCGACCTGGACCTCCAGTCCGGCGACGTGGCCTCGTACCTCGACGTGCAGTTCCGCCGGTCGGTGGCCGACCTGGCGGCCATCACCGACATCAGCCCGCGCGTGCTCCAGGACGCCGTCTACACCCACGACAGCGGTGTCGCCCTGCTGCTGGCCCCCGGCGAGGGTGAGCGCGGCGAGGAGGTCACCGACCGGGTCGCCCGCCAGGTCCTCGGGGCACTGCGCTCACGTCACGACGTCGTGGTCGTCGACTGCGGATCCCAGATGAACTCCGCCACGGCCGCGGTCGTCGAGATGGCCGACCAGGCCCTGCTCCTGGTCACCCCCGACGTCATCGCCGTACGCGCCGCCAAACGCATGGTCCGGATGTGGGACCGCCTCCAGATCCGCAAGGCGGAGGAGACCACGACGGTCGTGAACCGCTTCGCCCGCGGTACGGAGATCCAGCCGTCCCTCGTCGAACGCGTCACCGGCACCCGGGTGGCCCGCACCGCGATCCCCGCCGCGTTCAAGGAACTCCAGTCGGTCGTCGACGCGGGCCGGCTCCAGGACCTGGACGCCCGCTCGACCGTCAAGCAGGCGCTGTGGGCCCTCGCCGGCGACCTCGGTCTCGTGGTCCCCCAGGAGGGCGGGGGCGGCGGCAGACGCCGCAAGGCCTCCGTCCCGGACCGGGGCGCACTCTCGCTGCGCGGCCGGGGCGGCGACCGGGGGGCGGTCACCCTCGAATTCGCCGGGATGTTCCCGCTGCTGCTGGTCGTCATGACGATCCTGTGGCAGTGCGTGCTCTACGGCTACTCGTACTCGCTGGCCGGGAACGCGGCGGACGAGGCGGCACGGGCCGCCACCGCGGCCTACGCCGTCCACGGCGACGTACCGGGCGCCTGCGCCGCCGCCGGGGGCAAGCATCTGCCGGGCTCCTGGAAGGGCGCGGACATCGCCTGCGGGCCCGACGGCCAGGTCATGACGGCCACCGTCCAGGTCGACGTCCCGCTGTTCTTCCCGGGCTTCGACGCGGGCTTCCGCGTACGGGGCAAGGCGGGCGCGGCGCTGGAGGGGGACGACCGATGAAGACGCACCCGCGGACGGCACCCGGCGGAAGGGGGCGTGCCGGTACGTCGTCTGTCCGTCGCTCACGTCCGGATCGGGCGACGCCGCACACCGCGCCGACGTCCGATCCAGCGGCGGCGGACGGATGCACCGGCACGCCCCCGACCCACCGCGCGCCGGCGGCCGCACCGGCGTCCGCTCCCGAGCCCGCGCGCCGGCCCCTGGACGACCGGGGTGTCTCCATCCTGGAGTTCGTGGGGTTCCTGCCGATCCTGCTGCTCGTCGGGCTGGCCGCCGTCCAGCTCGGGCTCATCGGGTACGGCGTCAACCAGGCCGGTACCGCGGCGCGCGCCGCCGCGCGGGTCGCCTCGCAGGGCGGTGACGGCGGGGCCGCCGGACGCGCCGCGGTCAGCGGATGGCTCGACCCGCGGGTCACCCCCGACAGGGGAGCCGAGACCACCACCGCGACGGTCCAGGTCCACGTCCCCGGCGTCATCCCCCTCTTCGGCGGCTACGACGTCACCCGCCACGCCACCATGCCCACCGACGACTGACCGGGAGGAGCCGACACCATGAGCCTGCGATCCCGCATCGCCGCCCCCGACGAGGGCGGACCCGCCCGTGAGGACGGACACCTCGTCGCCGTCTACCGCGCCAAACTCCTGGAGGAGATCGACCTCGCCGAGATGTCCAGCCTGGCGGCCGCCGAACGCCGGGTCCGTCTCGAACGCGTCCTCGGCCACATCATCAGCCGCGAGGGCCCGGTCCTCTCCACCGCCGAACGCTCCCAGCTGATCCGCAGGGTCGTCGACGAGGCACTCGGACTCGGCGTCCTCGAACCGCTCCTGGCCGACGCGTCCATCACCGAGATCATGGTCAACGGCCCGGACTCGATCTTCGTCGAGCGGGCGGGCCGCGTCGAACAGCTGCCGCTGCGCTTCGCGTCCAACGAGCAGCTCATGCAGACCATCGAGCGCATCGTCTCGACGGTCAACCGCCGCGTCGACGAGTCCAACCCGATGGTCGACGCCCGTCTGCCCACCGGCGAGCGCGTCAACGTCATCATCCCGCCGCTCGCCCTGACCGGCCCCACCCTCACCATCCGCCGCTTCCCCCGGGCGTACACCCTCCCGGAGCTCATCGGCCTCGGCTCCCTCGACGAACAGACGCTCATGCTGCTCGCGGCCTTCGTGCGGGCCCGCTTCAACGTCATCGTCAGCGGCGGCACCGGCAGTGGCAAGACCACCCTGCTCAACGCGCTCTCCGGACTGATCCCCTCCCACGAGCGCATCATCACCATCGAGGACTCCGCCGAACTCCAGCTCCAGCAGGAGCACGTCATCCGCCTCGAATCGCGCCCCCCGAACGTGGAGGGCAAGGGCCAGATCACCATCCGCGACCTGGTCCGCAACTCCCTGCGCATGCGCCCCGACCGCATCATCGTCGGCGAGGTCCGCGGCGGCGAGACCCTCGACATGCTCCAGGCCATGTCGACGGGCCACGACGGCTCGCTCGCCACCGTCCACGCCAACTCCGCCGAGGACGCCCTCATGCGCCTCCAGACCCTCGGCTCGATGTCCGAGGTCCAGATCCCCTTCGAGGCGCTCAAGGACCAGATCAACTCGGCCGTCGACGTCGTCGTCCAGCTGTCCCGGCACGCCGACGGCTCCCGCAAGGTCACGGAGGTCGCGCTGCTCGTCTCGCACGGCCGCGAACAGTTCCGCGTCACCCCGGTCACCCGCTTCGTGCCCCGCCCGGTCGGCGCCGACCGCGTGGTGCGAGGCCACTTCGAGCACCTGCCGCTGCCGCGTTCCGTCGCGGAGAAGCTGTACGTCGCCAACGAGCCGCTCCCGCCCGCCTTCGGCGTCGCCGAGGCCATCGACGCGCTCAACACGAGGCAGGCCATCGGATGACGCCCCCTGCCGCGAAACCCGCGACCGCGGGATCCCCCGCCGTCGATCACCCCGCCTCCGAGCCCGCCGCGCCCACGCGTCCCGCCCGCGTGAGGCCCACCCCGGTGCCTCGCACCCCCGTGCCTCCCACCCCAGCCCCGTCCACCCTCGCCCCGTCCCCCCCCGCCCCGTCCACCCCCGCCCCGCTCACCTCCGAAGGGAGGCAGCCATGAACGACCCCGCGCTCCTCGCCCTCGGCGGGACGCTCCTCGGCGGCACGCTCGCCGTCGCGGGCGTGCACATCTACGCCTCGGGCCGCGCCCAGCGACGGGAGCTCTACGAACGGCTCTCCGGCGGCGGCCGCCCGCACACGGAAGGCGGCCGGACCCGCCGCTTCGCGGGCGTCGACCGCAGACTGCGCCGCACCCGCCTCGGCCGCACGATCCATCTGCGCCTGACGGCCACGGGGCTCGACCTCACGGCGGGCGAGTTCTTCACCTACGTCACCGCCGTGATCGTCGCCCTGTGGCTGATCGCGGCCTCGACCCTGGCCCCCTTCTTCGGCCCGATCGCCGCGATCCTCGGCGGATGGAGCGCGGCCGTCTTCCTCAACTGGCAGCGCCAGAAACGCATCGAGGCGTTCATCAACCAACTCCCCGACGTGGCACGCCTGCTGGCGAACGCCACGGCCGCGGGTCTCGCCCTGCGCACGGCCCTCGCCATGGCCGCGGAGGAGCTGGAGGCCCCGGCGGGCGAGGAACTTGCCCATGTGGCCGACCAGTTGATGCTGGGCCGCACGATCGACGACGCCCTCGGGGAACTCTCCGAACGGCTGCCCTCGCGCGAGCTGATCGTCCTCGTCACCACCCTCGTCCTCGCCAACAAGGCGGGCGGCTCCGTCGTCAGCTCCCTGCGCAACCTCACCCAGACCCTGGAAGACCGCAAGGAGACCCGCCGCGAGGTCCGCACCATGCTCTCCGAGGTCAACGCGACCGCCTTCACGGTCCCCTTCCTCGGCATCGGCTCGCTCGTGCTGATCAACTCCTCGAACGAGGGAGCGCTCGCCCGTGTCACCGGCTCCCCGCTCGGGCAGGGCCTCGTGCTGCTCGCCCTCGGGCTCTACACCGTGGGCTTCTTCGTCATCCGTCGCCTCGGCAAGATCGAAGTGTGAGGGAGGGCCACCATGCTGCCGCTGCTGCTCGCCGTCCTGATGGGAGCGGCCGTCGCGGGCGTCCTCCTCGGCGTCCGGATGATCCGCTCCGAGGTCAAACTCCCCAGCGACCTCCAGCTCGCCCTGGAGGTCGGCGGCTCCCGTGTCTC